>JBBQZE010000057.1:0-15108 GCA_038207985.1 Solirubrobacterales bacterium | reverse complement strand
TTCACGGGGCGGCTCGTCTCGAAGGCGCGGTGCGTGAGCATCCGGTGGAAGCCCACGGTGATGCCGAGGCCGGTCGCGAGGTACATGACGACGAACACGACGAGATCCGACCAGCGCAGGCTGTGGTTCCACGCCTGCACGCCCACGAAGATCAGGGCCAAGAACGGGATGACCGTGACGGCGCCGGTCAAGAAGCGGTCCAGTCCCTCGTTCTCGGTGGGCTGGATGTCCGCGGGGGTGGGGCCTTCCATGCCGCGAGAGTAGCTTTCCGACCCCCGGTCCACTACCACGACCCCCCGGACGGGGCGGTGGTCGGACGGACGCAGGCTTGACACGGTGGCAGGCAGTCCCGCTATCCTGCGCATCGTTCAGGTCGGGTGCCCTTTTGAAGGAGCTCGGCAGCACGCCGTTCCTTTAGGAGGAAACATGGCAACAGGTACCGTGAAGTGGTTCAGCGACGAGAAGGGCTTCGGCTTCATCACCCCCGATGAGGCTGGCAAGGATCTCTTCGTGCACCACAGCGCGATCCTTGGCGAGGGCTACAAGTCCCTCGCCGAAGGCGCCAAGGTCTCGTACGACGCCGAGCAGGGCCCGAAGGGCCCCGCCGCCGCGAACGTCCAGGCGCTCTAGCACCACACCCGGCTCACACGAGCCTTTGCCTGCGGCCCGGTCTCGACCGGGCCGCAGTGCGTTGTAGGGCCTCAGCGCCCCGCGTGCAGCACCGCCTGCGCCGCGTTGTGGCCCGGGATGCCCGAGACCCCGCCGCCGCGGCGGGCGCCTGCGCCGCAGAGCAGCACGTTCGCGTCCGTGGTCTCGACGCCCCAGTCGCCCGGCCGCCCGCCGGGCTCCTCGCCCTCGGCCCACGGCCAGCGCAGGTCGCGGTGGAAGATGTGCCCCGCGGGCAGGCCGAGCGCGTCCTGCAGGTCGAGCGGGCTGGAGGCCTCCAGGCACAGCCGGCCGTCCGCGTCGCGCGCGAGGCACGGCTCCAGGGGCTCGGCGAGGTGCTCGTCGAGCGTCGCGAGCGTCGCCGCCAGCGCCTGCCCGCGCGCGCCATCCGGGTCGGCGGCGAACAGGCGCGCGGGCATGTGCAGCCCGAACAGCGTGAGCGTCTGGTGCCCGCTCGCCTGCAGCTGCGGCGACAGGATCGACGGGTCGGTCAGCGAGTGGCAGTAGAGCTCCGACGGCGGCGCCAGCGGGATCGTGCCCGCGGTCGCCTCGTCGTGGGCGCGCTGCAGGGCGTCGTAGCCCTCGGCGACGTGGAAGGTCCCGCCGAAGGCCTCCTCGGGGCTCGCCGCCGGGTCGCGCAGGCGGGGGAGCCGCTCGAGCAGCATGTTGACCTTGAGCTGCGCGCCCTCGGGTGCCGGGCCCTCCGGCTCGCGGCCGAGCAGGCGGGCCAGCACCGCGGGCGCGACGTTCGCGAGCACGTGGGTCGCGCCGACCGTGAGCGGACCGGCCGGGCCCTCCGCGTCGACCTCGGCACGGGCGCCGTCGGTGCGGACGGCGGTGACCTCTGCTCCGGTGACGAGTTCGGCGCCGGCGGCGCGGGCCGCCGCGGCGAGCGCGTCGGTGAGCGCCCCCATGCCGCCAACGGGCACGTCCCAGTCGCCCGTGCCGTTGCCGACGACGTGGTATAGGAAGCACCGGTTCTGCAGCCGTGACGGCTCGTGGGCTCCGGCGAAGGTCCCGATCAGCGCGTCGGTGAGGACGACTCCGCGCACCAGGTCGTCCTCCCACGTCGCTTCGAGGACCTCGCCGAGCGGGCGCTCGACGAGCCCCTCCCACACGGCGTCGTCGGCCAGGCTCCCCCGAAGTTCGTCCGCGGTCCGCAGCGGCTCGGTCATCGTGGGGAAGACCGCGCCTGCCAGCCGCTCGGTGCCCGCGTAGAAGCGCTGCCAGGCGGCGAACGCGGCGTCCGAGCCCGTGAGCGTGTGCATCGAGGCCTGGGTGCGTGCGGGGTCGCCCGCGTCGACCAGCAGCCCCTGGGCGCCGTGGGGGGTGTAGGACGAGATCGTCCGGCGGCGCGTCGCGAAGCGCAGCCCGAGGTCCTCGACGACGAAGCGCGGCAGCAGCGAGACGAGGTAGGAGTAGCGCGACACGTGCGCCTCGATCCCGGGGAAGGCGCGGGCGCTGACCGCGGCGCCGCCGAGGCCCGCGGCGCGCTCGAGCACGAGCACGGAACGGCCGGCGCGAGCGAGGTAGGCCGCCGCGACCAGGCCGTTGTGGCCGCCGCCGACGATGACGGCGTCGTAGTGCGTGCGGGACGGGGCGGGGGAAGCGCTCACCCCGGCACCGTAGAGCGCCGCGCCGGGGCGGCACGGCCCCACCGTGCTGTCCGTTCCGTCACCTGCGCGGAATGGACAGCACGGTCAGCCTTCCGGGTCGACCTGGTCGGCGCGGGAGCGGTTCTCCCGGGCGTGTTCCGCCGTCTCGCGGGCCGCGGCCTCGCGCTCGTCGGCGGCCTGCTCGGCGGTCTGCGCGCGTCGGGCGTGCGCCTCAGCCTGCTGGCGCTCGCGGTCGGCCTCGGTGCGCAGCCGCTCGGCCTCGCCGGCCTCGGCGTCCGCGCGCTCCTGCAGCCGCCCGGCTTCCCCGCGGCGCGCCTTGGCCTCGACGCGCCCCTGCAGGGCCCGACGCTCGCCGCGCTTGCGCCCACGCGTCAGCGAGAGCGCGAGCAGCGCGAGGAGCGCGAGCGCGGCGACGACGATGACGACGATCAGCCAGGTGTCCACGCCGAGCGGCGTACCCGCGGGCGCCCCGGGGTAGACGCCGTGGCGGACGTCGGCGAGGAGTCGCCGCCCACGCGCTGACCCGCCGGTCAGGCCACCGGCCGCAGGTGCTTGTAGGGCTCGCGGTCGCGCAGCTCGGCGACCACGGAGTCGATCAGGGAGCCGCTCTCGTCACGGATGCCGTCGGTCACCGCGCCGACGAGCCCGCGCTTGCGCTGGAGCATCGCCGAGATCGTCTCGTCGATCGTCCCGGCGGCCAGCAGGTACCACGCCGTCACGGCGTCGTGCTGGCCGATGCGGTGGCAGCGGTCCTCGGCCTGGTCGTGCATCGCGGGCGTCCACTCGAGCTCGAGGAAGCAGACGTTGGAGGCGCGGGTGAGCGTGATGCCCTGGGCGGCGACGCGCGTCGCGCAGACGATGAGCTGCGGGCCGCCCTCTTCCTGGAAGGCCTGCACGGTCTCCTCGCGCCGGGCCACGGCGTCGCGCCCGAGGAGGTGCGCCGCGTCGGGGAAGCGCTCGAGGACCGCCTCCTGGACCTCCGTGTGATGGGCGAAGACCACGAGCGGCTCGCCGGACTGCAGGAAGTCGTGGATCCACGCCAGCGCCGTGGCGAGCTTGCCCTTGGCCGCCAGGCGCTTGAGGATGCCGAGCTGCACGAGGCGCTCCGTGCGCAGCGTCGCGGCGATCCTCGCGTCGAGCTCGCGCAGGTCGAGGGGCTGCTCGCGCAGCCAGGCGACGACGTCCTCCTCGGCCAAGCGGTACTCGCGCTGGTTGGAGAGCTCCATCGGGACGACGACCTGCCGCTTGGCCGGCAGCTGCGGCAGGACGTCCTTCTTCAGCCGGCGCACGAAGCAGCGTCGGCGCAGGTGCCAGTGCAGGCGCTCCTCCGCAGCGTCGCCCTGGAACTGGCGGGCGAACTTCGCCCCCGAGCCGAAGTCCTCCAAGCGGCCGAGGATGCGCAACTGGGGGATGAGCTCCTCGGGGTGGTTGAGCACGGGGGTGCCGGAGAGCGCCAGGCGCAGCCCGTCCTCCGGCACGGCCTGGGCCAGGCGCCGCACCGCCTGCGTGCGTTTGGCCTGCGGGTTCTTGCAGTAGTGGCTCTCGTCGAGGACGAGTGCGCGCGGCTTCAGCCGGGCCAGCGCGTCGCGGTGGGCGGCGACGAGCTCGTAGTTGAGGATCGTGACCTCGCCCGTGCGCGGGACCGCGGAGCGCCCGTGGAGCACCACGACGTCGCGGTGGGGCAGCCATCGCTCGGCCTCACGCTCCCAGTTGAGCTTCAGCGAGGCCGGGCAGACCACCACCGCCGGGTAGGCGTCGTCGACCTCCAGCGCCGCGAGCGCCTGCACCGTCTTGCCGAGCCCCTGCTCGTCGGCCAGGAAGACGCGCCGCTTGCGCAGGACGTACGCGACGCCCGCCCACTGGAACGGCTGCAGCGTGCCCTCCCCGAGGCGGGGCATCGGGTCGGGCGGCGGCGCGTCCTCCGAGCGCGAGGCGGCGATGTCCTGCCGCGCCTCGTCGTGCTCGGTCCGCAGGCGCTCCAGGACCGGCGCGGCGGCGCCGCTGACCTCGATGCGGTGCAGCGCCACGAAGGCGTCGAGCGGCTCGATGAGAAACGGGTCGACCGGGATGGAGCGCGAGCGGTCGCCGGCGCCCGGGAGGCGGTCGAACGCCTTGGCCGCGTCGGCGTCCCAGAGGACGTCGAGCTTGAAGTGGGTGCCCGCGACCCCCTCCACGATCGTGAGGATCGCCGGGGGCGGCGCGAGCCCTGACCGCAGGTGGGTGATGCAGCGGTTGGCGGGCGCGTCGAGCCGCGCGCTCTTGATCTCCAGCAGGCGCTCGGCCACCGCCGCCGTCATCGGCAGCAGGTGGCGGTCGTCGAGCTCGAGCGCGTCGGCCACGAGCTCCGGGGGGATCTGCCCCGCCCGGGTGCGGAGCAGGAAGTGCGGCCGCCCGTCGTGCACCCCGGTCGAGATCGCGCCGACCCAGCGCTGCTCGATGCCGGACAGCCAGGCGTCGACCTCCCCGGAGGTCTCGAGCTCCGGGAAGCGCTCGATGATGCTCGCGACGTGCACGCCGGCCCAGTCGTCCACGGGCGCCGACCACTCCCGGCTGTCCCAGTCGAAGCGGCGCCCGGGGATGCGCCGGACGGCCTCGACGATGCCGGAGTCGTAGGGGAAGGCGAGCACGACCTCCTCGCCGAGGGAGCCGTCGCGCAGGGTGACGTTCGGCTGGCCGGGGACGAGCTCCATGCGAGCGGTGACGATAGGGGCGCCGAGCGCCGGATCCCTGTCACCCCTCGACGGTCAAACGGCAGCCGGCGCGGCTACCCTCTGCGGACCCTCTATTGAAAGGTGTTCGACAGTGGCGACGACCGAGCAGGAGCCGACCCAGGAGACCGCCGTCTCCTCAGAGCCGGTGTTCACCCTGGAGCTCACCCAGGACCAGAAGGACATCCGCGACTGGGTCCACGGCTTCGCGGCCGACGTGGTGCGCCCCGCCGCCCACGAGTGGGACGAGCGCGAGGCGACGCCGTGGCCCGTCATCGAGGAGGCCGCGAAGATCGGCCTTTACGGCTTCGAGGGCCTGGCGCAGTTCTTCGCCGACCCCACCGGCCTGACGATGCCGATCGCCAACGAGGAGCTCTTCTGGGGTGACGCCGGCATCGGCATGGCGATCATGGGCACCGGTCTGGCCGTCGCGGCGATCGTCGGGCAGGGCACCGGCGACCAGATCGGCGAGTGGATCCCGCGCTGCTTCGGCACCCCCGGCGATCTGAAGGTCGCCGCGTTCTGCGCCTCGGAACCCAACGCGGGCTCCGACGTCTCGAACGTCCGCACCACCGCCAAGTTCGACGAGGCCGCGAACGAGTGGGTCCTCAACGGCCAGAAGGCCTGGGCCACGAACGGCGGCATCTCCGACGTCCACGTGATCATCGCCTCCGTCGACCCGTCGCTGGGCTCCCGCGGCCACGCCGCGTTCATCGTCCCGATGAGCGAGGCCAAGGGCATCGAGCAGGGCTCGAAGGTCTCCAAGCACGGCCTGCGCGCATCGCACACCGCCGACGTCCACCTCGACGACTGCCGCATCCCCGCCGAGTACGTCCTCGGCGGCAAGGAGAAGCTCGACGCCCGCCTCGCCCGCGTCCGCGAGGGCAAGCGCTCGAACTCCCAGGCCGCGATGCAGACGTTCGAGTCCTCGCGCCCGACGGTCGGATCCCAGGCGATCGGCATCGCCCGCGCGGCATACGAGTACGCGCTCGACTACGCCAAGGAGCGCGAGCAGTTCGGCAAGAAGATCATCGAGAACCAGGCGATCGCCTTCGCCCTGGCGGACATGAAGCTCGAGATCGACGCCGCCCGCCTGCTCGTCTGGCGCGCATCCTGGATGGGGCGCACGGGACAGAAGTTCGAGAACGCCGAGGGCTCGATGAGCAAGCTCAAGGCGGGCGAGGTCGCCACCTGGGCCACCGAGCGCGCGATGCACATCCTCGGCGGCAACGGCTACACCCGCGAGTACCCCGTGGAGCGCTGGCACCGTGACGCGAAGATCTACACGATCTTCGAGGGCACCAGCGAGATCCAGCGCATGGTCATCGCGCGCGCCATCTCGGGGATGCACATCCGCTAGGAGTGGCGACGCGCCACGGCGGCGCAGGGCCGGGCCCACGACGGGACAGCCCGGCCCTTGCGCCAGCCCCCGGCAGCTGGCGAGGGTCGTCGCATGGCCCGCACCCCGCTGCTCTCCCATCTCGAAGTGCTCGCCGCGCGCGCCGGCGCGGAGCACGCCGCGGAGCACGACCCCGCCGGGGGGCTGACGCGTCGTGACGTGCTCCGGCGTGCCGGCCTGGTCGGCGGCGGCGTGGCCGCCGCCTCGCTGCTGCCCGGCGGCAGATGGCTGCCCGCAGCGTCGGCCGCGACCGCGCCGCGCATCGTCGTCGTGGGGGGCGGCCTCGCGGGGCTGACGGCCGCCTACCGCCTCAAGCAGGCCGGCCTGACCGCGCAGGTCTTCGAGGCCTCCGACCGCCTCGGCGGTCGCTGCTGGTCGATCAAGGGCTACTTCGACGAGGGGCAGGTGGCCGAGCACGGGGGTGAGCTCATCGACACGGGCCACACGCAGGTCCGCCAGCTCTGCCAGCAGCTCGGCCTCACCCTGGACAACCTCCACCAGGCCGAGCAGAACGGCACGGAGCCGACGAACTGGTTCTTCGGGAAGCGCTACACCCAGACCCAGGCGACCAACGACCTCAAGGGGATCTGGCAGCAGATCCACTCCGACGTCAACGCCGCGAGCTACCCCACGACGTATCACTCCTCGACGGTCCGGGGGCGCGAGCTCGACGCCCTCTCCATCGCTGGGTGGATCGACCGCTACGTCCCCGGTGGCCACGGCTCGCCGCTCGGGCGCCTCCTCGACGTCGCTTACAACATCGAGTACGGGGCGGAGACCTCTCAACAGAGCACGCTGAACATGCTGTACCTGCTGGGCTACTCCGGGCAGGGGAACCTGCGCATCTTCGGCCCGTCGAACGAGAAATACCACGTCCGCGGCGGCAACGACCAGATCCCCGCAAAGCTCGCTGCGGCGTTGCCCGGCCAGGTTACGACGGGCTCGGAGCTGGTCGCCCTGCGCCGCAACAAGGACGCCACGTGGACGCTCAGCTTCCGCCAGGGAACCGCGACGCGTGACGTGGTCGCCGACCAGGTGGTCATGGCCATCCCGTTCTCGATCCTCCGCTCCGTCGACCTGTCCAAGGCGGGTTTCACCGCGGTCAAGCGCCAGGCGATCAGCCAGCTCGGCATGGGGACGAATTCGAAGCTCAACGTCCAGTTCAAGCGCCGCCTGTGGCAGGAGCAGGGCTTCAACGGCGACACCTACGCGGACACGGGCTACCAGGCGACCTGGGAGGTCAGCCGCGCGCAGGCCGGCAGCAGCGGCATCCTCGTCGACTACACGGGCGGGACCATCGGCGCATCGTTCGGCACCGGCACGCCGCAGCAACGCGCCCAGCAGTTCTGCACGCAGCTCGAGCCCCTGATCCCAGGCATCGGGGCGCAGACCAACGGCAAGGCGACGATCGACTTCTGGCCCGGCTACCGGTGGACCAAGGGGTCGTACTCATACTTCAAGGTCGGCCAGTACACGGCCTTCGCCGGCGCCGAGGGCGAGCGCGAGGGCACCTGCCACTTCGCCGGCGAGCACACCTCTCAGGACAATCAGGGCTACCTGGAAGGCGCGGTCGAGACGGGGCAGCGGGCGGCGTCGGAGATCCTGGCCGACCTGAAGTGAGGCCCACGCGGCCGCGGGGCTAGCCTCGTGGCATGCGCGCCACCTGGAACGGCAAGACCATCGCGGACTCCGACGACACCGTCGTCGTGGAGGGCAACCACTACTTCCCGCGCTCGTCGGTCGACGAGGCGCTCGTGACGCCGTCGGCGAAGACGAGCGTCTGCCCGTGGAAGGGCACCGCGACCTACCTCTCCCTCACGGTCGACGGGCAGGAGAACGCCGACGCGGCCTGGTACTACCCCGAGCCGAAGGACGCCGCGGCCGAGATCAAGGACCACGTCGCCTTCTGGAAGGGCGTCGAGGTCACGCCCTAGCGGCGCAGCCGCGGCGGCCTAGACGTGGTCGGCGTCGGCGGACGCGCCGCCGGAGCGGTACTCCTCGTTCTGCGCGCGCTCGCCGAGCGCCTGCGCGGCGGCGAAGCCGATGAGCCCCTGGGCGAGCACGGGCAGCATCACGAAGAAGATGAGGACCAGCCCGAAGGTGGAGGCGAAGGAGCCGAGCGCGATGACCATGAGGCCCGGGAGGATACCCCGGTCTGTGAGCGGCGGTCGGCCGCGCTCGGGCGCGGGACCTCGCTGGCGGCGGCCGGCCGCAGATCGGCCGGTCGGCCGACGGCCGAGCTCACCCCAGCGTGACCATCACGCCCTCCTGCGGGCGCAGGCGGCCGGCGACGATCTCGGGGTAGAGCTCGGCCAAGCCGGTCAGTCCGTCCACCGAGCGGACCTCCAGCCAGGTGCGGCTCTTGGCCGCGGCGGCCTGCATCGCCGCGTGCGAGCGCTGCGCGAAGCCCTCCGGGCCCCAGTCCTTCATGCGCTTCTGCACATGGGCCGGTGCGAAGAAGAACGCCGCCCGCGCGGCGATGAAGCCGTCCTCGCCCGGGTCGGTCTCGACCTCTTCCCAGTGGGTCAGACCGACCCCGACGTGGTAGCGCATGTTCTCCCCGAGGCGGGTGTGCAGCGCGGCGGCGACCTTCCGGTCCCCCGCCATGTCCACGATGACCGTCGGGACGGAGGCGTCGACCCGGCCGAGCTCGTCGTAGGTCGTCGCCTCGTCGTAGGGCCCGAGCTCGGCCACGAACGCCAGGTTGCGCGCGGAAGTCAGCCCGATCACCCGTGGCGCATCCGGGTCGTCCTCGAGCGCGTAGGCCAGGCCGATCGACGTCTTGCTCGAGGCGCTGATGATCACGACCTGTCGCGCTCCGTACCAGTCCTCGTCCTTCAAGGCGTCCCACAGGCAGAACGAGGTGAGGTGCAGCGGGAACAGCAGCGCCCGCTCATGGTCGAGCGCGGCGGACTCCCCCTGCACTCGCTCGTAGGTGTTGTAGCCGGCGGGCAGCTCGGCGCGGTGGGCGGAGCCGTCGACGAAGCGCTTCGGCGAGACCTTCGTGGGCGTCAGGACGACGTGGGAAGCCGGCGGGAAGTAGCCGTAGAGCCGCTCGCCGACGGGGAGCTCCTCGGCCTCGGAGGCCACCACGTCAGCGAAGCCCCAGACGGGGATGACGCCCCAGCCCTCGATCTCCTCGCCGGCGGGCGGGAAGAACTTCCAGTAGCCGATCTGCTCGCCGACCACCGCGTAGGTGATGTTGTTGGCGGTGAAGGCGAAACGGTCGATCCGGGCCAGCACCTGGCCGGGCCAGAGGGGGCCGCCGGACGGGGTCTCGACGATCCGCGCCCGCTCGGGCGCGGCCTTGACGACCTGGAACTCAGGCACGGGCGGCCTCCTTCTCGGTTGCGGCGGTGATGAGCTCCTGCAGCCGGGTCATCGCCGGCATCGCACTTCCCCGCAGCCGCTTGAGGATCGCGCGCTTCTCGTGGTCCTCGCGGCCGACGTTCTCGACCAGCCGCGTGAAGCCGTCGAGCCGGTTGTCCAGCAGCCACGCCTTGAGCTCCGCGTTCTGCGACCAGACGTAGCGGTTGACCATGAACGCCGCCGTGAGGCGCAAGTAGTCGAGCTCTGAGTCGGGCAGCGGGACGACGCCGCAGAGCTGGTTCTTCTCCGCCTCGTCGCTGTAGGCGTGCTCGACATGGGCGATGAACGCGGCGCTGAAGACCGGCTGGTAGGAGCTCACCGTCTGCGGGGTGATCAGCTCGCCGGCGAAGATCGGCTTGGGCTCGCGGGCGCTCAGCGCGCTGGCCGAGCAGTCGATGTGCAGCGCGTCGGGGGTGGTGGGGATCTCGCCGTCGTCGAGGACGATCCGGTCGGCCTCGACGGCCTGGACGCGGCCCAGGCGCACGACGTCGGTGATCCGGCGCAGCTCGGCGAGCTCGAGCTTCGAGATCGTCGCCCCGTGGAACATCGTCGGGCGCACGTCGGTGTCCAGGCGCAGGAAGTAGCCGGCCACCTCCAAGCGGTCGAAGAGATCGTCGACCGAGGTCGCGCCGGCGATCGCCTCGAACTGCGCGGCCTGGGCGCCGATGGTGTCCGCGAAGAACGCCTCGGCCGGCTGGGTGTTCTGACGGTCCAGCAGCCAGGCGTCGCGGGAGACGATCCAGGTGATCCGGTCGGGATCGACGCGATGCTCGAGCAGCCACAGGCACGCGTCGATGCCGGTCTTGCCCCCGCCGATGACCACGAACCGCGCGGGCGGGGTCGTGATCCGGGGCAGGTCGTTGAGCGCCATGAACTGCGCCTCGGGCGCGATCGTGAAGCCCGGCGTGTGCGTCGAGGGCACCGCGGTCTTCAGGAACGTCGCGTCGACGAGCTTTCCGTAGCCGACGTGGTACTCCGCGCCGGTCAGCGCGTGGGTGAACGCCCCGTCACCCGCGTAGTCGCACATCGGGAAGTACTCCACACGGCCTGTCGGCAGGAACTGGTGGCGCATGACGTCGTCGAAGTAGGCGCTGACGTCGGCGCCGGTGGCCAGGTCGCCGAGGCCCTTGTTCAGCCCGACCTCGTCGACGCGCCCGTTGGACAGCTCGCGTGAGCTCACCCCGTAGAACGCCGAGGGCTGGTGCAGCGTCACGAACGGGTAGGCGACGTTCCAGTGGCCGCCGGGCTTGGCGAAGCGGTCGACGATCACGACGGTCGCGTCGGTCTCGGCCAGCAGCGTGTCGGCGAACGCCATCCCCACGGCCCCGCTTCCGACGATCAGGTAGTCGGCCTGCAGCGCGGTCGGCATGCGGCAACGCTACCCCGCGCCGACGCTCCGCCGTCGCCGTCGGCGTCGGCGGCGGTGGACTTGGCCGCGCCCATCGTCCCGGTCACCTTATGGCTGTGGAGTCTGCCGGACGTGACCAGGGATCCGAGCGGCGGCCGGCTCCCCGCGGGGACACGGCGCTCGCCGCGCTAGTGGCGGTCGGCCGCGCCGGCCTTCATCTTGCGGGCGAGCTTCACGCGGTCGATCGCGTTCAGCGCCACCTTGCGCAGGCGCACGTGGGAGGGGGTGACCTCCACGCACTCGTCCTCGCGCAGGAACTCCATCGCCTGGTCGAGCGACATGATCCGCGCGGGGGTGAGGCGGACGAGCTCGTCCTCGTTCGAGGACCGGTGGTTCGTGAGGTGCTTCTCGCGCACCGCGTTGACGTCGAGGTCGTCGGCGCGGGCGTTCTCGCCGACGATCATCCCCTCGTAGACCTGCTCGGTCGGGTTGACGAACAGCGCGCCGCGCTCCTGCAGCTGGAAGCACGAGTTCGCGGTGACGACGCCGGGGCGGTCGGCCACCAGCGCGCCCGTGGGCCGCGTGCGCAGCTCGCCGAACCACGGCTCGTAGCGGTCGGAGACGTGGTGCATGAGGCCGGTGCCGCGGGTCTCGGTGAGGAACTCGGTCCGGAAGCCGATGAGGCCGCGGGCGGGCACGAGGTAGTCCATGCGGACCCAGCCCGTGCCGTGGTTGATCATCTGCTCGAGGCGCCCCTTGCGCAGCGCGAGCAGCTGGGTCACGACGCCGACGTAGTCGTCCGGCACGTCGATCGTCATGCGCTCGACGGGCTCGTGGACCTTGCCGTCGACCTCGCGGGTGACGACCTGCGGCTTGCCGACGGTGAGCTCGAAGCCCTCGCGGCGCATCATCTCGACGAGCACCGCGAGCTGGAGCTCGCCGCGGCCCTGGACCTCCCAGGTGTCCGGGCGCTCCGTCTCGAGCACGCGCAGCGAGACGTTGCCGACGAGCTCGCGCTGCAGCCGATCCGAGACCTGCCGCGCCGTGAGGTACTTGCCGTCCTTGCCGGCCAGCGGCGACGTGTTGATGCCGATGGTGACGCTCAGCGACGGCGAGTCGACGGAGATCACCGGCAGCGGCCGGGGGTCCTCGACGTCCGTCAGCGTCTCGCCGATCGTGATCTCCGGGATGCCGGCGATGGCGATGATCTCGCCGGGGCCCGCCTCGGGCGTTTCGACGCTCGAGAGGTTCTCGGTGATGTACAGCTCGGTGATCTTGGCCTGCGAGATCGAGCCGTCCAGGCGCGACCACGCGACCTGCTGGCCCTTCTTGATGCGCCCGTGGCGCACGCGGCAGAGGGCGAGGCGGCCGAGGTAGGGCGACGCGGCGAGGTTCGTGACGAGGGCCTGGAGTGGGTGGTCCGGGTCGTAGCTCGGCGCGGGGATCGTGTCGACGAGCAGGTCGAGCAGCGGCTTGAGGTCGGTGCCCTCCACGGCGTGGTCGCCGTCGAGGTCCATCGAAGCCCAGCCCTGCTTGGCGTTCGTGTAGACGATCGGGAAGTCGATCTGGTCCTCGTTGGCGTCGAGGTCGAGGAACAGGTCGTAGACCTCGTCGACGACCTCCTTGATCCGCGCGTCCGGGCGGTCCACCTTGTTGATCACGAGGATCACGGGGAGCTTGCCGGCCAGCGCCTTGCGCAGCACGAAGCGCGTCTGCGGCAGCGGACCCTCGGAGGCGTCGACGAGCAGGAGCACGCCGTCGACCATCGTCAGCCCGCGCTCGACCTCGCCGCCGAAGTCCGCGTGGCCGGGCGTGTCGATGATGTTCAGCTTGACGTCGCCGTGCTGGATCGCGGTGTTCTTGGCCGAGATCGTGATGCCCTTCTCGCGCTCCAGGTCCATCGAGTCCATCACGCGGTCGGCGAGCTCGGCGCCCTCGCGGAACGCGCCGGCCTGGCGCAGCATTCCGTCGACCAGCGTGGTCTTGCCGTGGTCGACGTGGGCGACGATCGCGACGTTGCGGAGGTCCTCGCGGACCGCGGTGTTCTCTCTGGGAGCAGCGGTGGGCACGCCAGCAGGGTAGGGCGAGGCGCTCGACGCGCCGTCCGGCGCTACGCCGCGGGGGCGGGGCAGCCGTGCGCCCCCGGGCTCCGCCACGGCAGGCGGACGACGACCGAGGCGGCGTTGTTGTCCTCCCGCAGCTCCCGGATCTCGTCGCGGGGGTCCGCCTTGAGCGTGTAGAGGAAGCACCCGCGCAGCCCGGTCACGTCGATCGCGTTCTGCGGGTAGCGCCACGGGTAGATGTCCGCCCACCCGACGCTGGTCCCGAGCGTGAGCTCCCTGGCGCCGAACGTGGTCGAGCATGCCCCGAAGTGGAAGCGGGCGGGGGATCGCGGGTAGGCGACGCCGGAGGGCCGGTGGACCCGTCGCAGGTCGCGGAAGCAGTAGTCGACCTTCGGGCCCGTGCGGCGGATGAGGCCCACGCGTCCGCTCCGTGACAGCGGCCGCAGGGTGAAGCTCGCGGCGGCCTGGTACTTCCAGTAGCGCCCGCGGGTGCGCGTGTCGTAGAAGTCGACCGTCCCCGTCGCGGGCAGCACGGTGGCGGCCACGCCGGGCAGCCGGGGCCGCAGCACCTGCCGGGCGGTCATCTGGTCCTCCGCGATGTTGTCCCGCCGCGCGCGGATCTCCAGCGGGCCCTCGCCGACGTTGACGATCGCGTTGGTCGCCGCCAGCAGCTGGCGCTTTCGGGTGCGCAGCAGCCGCATGCCGTACGGCTTGCGCATGATCAGGTCCGGGCAGGCGAAGGGCCGTTCGGGGGCGGCGCACGGGGAGGCGACCGCGAGGGTCGCCATCGCAGCGGTCAGCAGCACAGCGGCGAAGCTACAAGACGCTCGTGGGGGACGCGCGCACGGCGATCGCGGCGGGCGGAACCCGGCGCGTGGGCGATGCGGGTGCGCCGTCGCTCAAGGTTCGCGGGCGAACACCCGACACGGGGACCATGGCAGCGCGCGTTCCGATCGCGGTGACCAGCGTGCTCGCCCTCCTCGGCGGCTGGCTGGCCGTCTACCAGCTCGACGTCCTCGTCGGCTTCACGCCGACCACGGGCCTGCTGTTCGGGAAGCCCCCGACCCTGGTGATCTCCTTCGCCGCGGCAGCCATCTGCGCCGCCGGCGCCCTGCGGCGACGCGGCACCGACCGCGTCGCGTGGCTGATCATCGCCGTCGGCATCACGGCGTGGAACTCCGGGGACACCTACTGGAGCGCGGTGCTGCTGAACCGGGAGACGATCCCCGTCCCCTCGTTCGCCGACCTGGGCTACCTCCTCTTCCCGGCCTTCTTCTTCGTCGCCCTCGGCCTCCTGATGCGCCCGGCCGTCAACGTCGGCTCGCGGCTGCTGCTCGTGGACGGGCTGGCCGCCGGGCTGGCCGTCGGATCCGTGGCCGCCGCCGCCGTGATCGGCGACGTTCTGAGCGAGGCAGGAGGGGTCGCGGTCAACCTCGCCTACCCCATCACCGACCTCGTCCTCCTCGGCCTCGTCGTCGGGGCGGTCGCGGCGCGCGGGTGGCGCCTGGACCGCATGTGGGCACTGCTGGGCAGCGCGATCGTCGTGTTCTGGGTGGCCGACACCAACTACCTGGTGACGCTCGCCGACGGGAGCTACCGGTTCCCAGCCGCTCTCGACCTGGGGTGGACGCTCTGCTTCCTCCTGCTCGCCGTCGCGGCATGGCAGCCGAGCACGCGCGCGGTGTCCGCCGCCCGCCTCGGCCGGCGCGCGACGCTGCTGCCGCTGGCCTTCGCCGCCCTGGCCCTCGGGGTCCTCGCGGAGGCCGGCTACACCGGCGGCTCGAAGCCCGCGGTGGTGGTCGCCGTCGCCTCGCTGCTCGCCGTCGGCGCACGCCTCGTCGTCACGTTCTCCGCCCACGTCGCGATGCTCGACTCCTCGCGCACCGAAGCGCTGACCGACCCGCTGACCGGGCTCGGCAACCGGCGCAAGCTCATCGCC
>JBBQZE010000056.1:0-15194 GCA_038207985.1 Solirubrobacterales bacterium | reverse complement strand
GCCCGGCACTGGCCCGCGTGCGGACGTCGAGCGCGGAGAGGGGCTCGTCCAGGAGCAGGACGTCCGGGCGGCGGGCCAGCGCCCGCGCGAGCGCGACCCGCTGGCGCTCGCCGCCCGAGAGCGTCGCGGGGCGCGCGTCGGCGAGCGCCTCGAGCCCGAAGCGCGCGAGCCACGCCCGCGCCTCGGCCTGCCGCACGCCCCGCGGCCGATCGCGCAGCGCGTAGGCGACGTTCTGCCACGCCCGCAGGTGGGCGAAGAGGGCGTGGTCCTGGAAGACGTAGCCGCAGCGGCGCTCCTCCGGGCGCCGGTCGATGCCGCGCGCCGTGTCGAACCAGACGTCGTCGCCGCTGGTGACCCGTCCGGCCCGGGGGCGCTCGAGCCCTGCGACGACCCGCAGCAGGGTGCTCTTGCCCGCCCCGGACGGCCCGGCGACGCCGAGGCAGCGCCCGGCGGGGACGTCGACGTCCACGTCGAGCCGGAGCGCGCCGAGCTGCGTCGCCGCCTCAGCGTGCAGCAAGGCCCCGGCCGCCTGGCGCCCCGTGGGTGGCGAGCTTCACGGTCAGCAGGATCGCGGCGGAGACGGCGACGAGCACCGCGGAGAGGCCGAGCGCGCCGGTGAAGTCGGTCGAGAAGCGTTCGTAGATCGCCAGCGGGACCGTCTGGGTGACCCCGCGGAACGAGCCCGCGAACATCAGGGTCGCGCCGAACTCCCCGAGCGCCCGGCCCCACGCCAGCGCGAGCCCCGCGACGAGGCCCGGGAAGGCAGCCGGGATCGCGACGCGGGCGAACGTGGTCGCCTCGCCCGCCCCCAGCGTTCGCGACGCCTCGAGCCACGAGCGGTCGAGCGCGCCGAAGGCCGCCTCGGCCTGGCGCAGGTAGAACGGGGCGGCGACGAAGGTGAGCGCGAGCACCACAGCCGCCGAGGTGAGCACGACCTGGACCCCCGCGCCGTCGAGCGCCCCCCCGAGCAGGCCGTTGGGCCCGAGGGCCGCGAGCAGGCCGATACCGGCCACGGCGGGGGGCAGCACCAGCGGCAGCTCGAGCACGGTGACGAGCACGCTGCGGCCGCGGAAGCGGCGGGTCGCGAGGAGGTATGCGGCCGGGGTTCCCACCACGACGATGATCAGCACGGCCAGCCCGCTCGTCCAGAGGCTGAGGGTCAGCGCGTCGACCGCGGCGGGGTCGTCCAGGCTCGCGAGCAGGTCCCCGGGGCCCGTGTCGACGAAGATCGCCACGACGGGAAGGGCCAGGAAGCACAGCGTGACCGTGAGGGCCAGGACCATCACCGCCGGGAACCACCGGGCTTGGGTCACGGCGCGGGCGGCGCGCCGAAGCCGGCCGCCCGCAGCGCCCGCGCGCCCGCCCCGTCGAGCAGTCCGTCGACGAACGCCTTGGCGCCCGCGGGGTTCGGCGCGCCCTTGACCACGGCCACGCCGTAGACGACGGTCGGCTTCAGGGCGTCGGGGAGCTCGATCGCCTTGAGCTTCCCGCCGGCACCTTGCACGTCGGAGCGGTACACGAACCCGGCGTCGACGGCCCCCTGGGTGAGCTTGCCGACCACGCCTCCCACGTCCGGCTCGTTCGAACGCACGTTGGCCAGGATGGCCTTCGCCTGCGCCACGGGGAGCCGCGCCAGCACCTTGCGGGTGTAGTCGCCGACGGGCACGCCCTCCGCGCCGACGGCCAGGGTGGTGCCGTCCTTCGCGAGGTCCGCGAGGGAGGCGACCGCTTCGGTGCCCTGTCCGGCCGGCACCGCGAGGACCAGCTCGTTGGTGGCCAAGGGCACGGGCTTCTCGACCAGGCCCTCCGCGAACAGCTGGTCCGGGAGCTTGGTGTTGGCGGCCGCGAAGACATCGGGCTTGACCCCCTCCCGGATCTGGGCGGCCAGCTCGTCGGATCCCGCGAAGGAGAGGCGGACGTCGCCCTGGGCGAACGCGTCGCCGTAGCTCGTCAGCGCCTTCTTCAGCGACGCCGCCGCCGAGACGACCACCCGCCCGGAGGAGGCCGTGCTCGTGGCGGCTCCGCCCGCCGTCGTCGTGCCGCCGTCGGAGCCACAAGCGGTCAAGGCTGTTCCCGTCGCGGCCGCGAGCAGGACTGCGAGTGCGGTGCGCAGGCGCGCGGTGGTGATCATCGTGGTGCTCCCGTGTCGGTGAGGTCGTAGGCCGGCAGCGCGCGGGCGCGGTCGCGGAACCGCGCGGTGCCGAGGAGGTCGAGCAGGGCCTCCACGCCTCCCAGCGCCGCCCAGCGCTCGGGCACCCAGAGCTCGACGTCGTGCACTTCCAGTGCCGCGAAGTCCAGGCCCAGCGCCACGGCGACCGGCTCGATGGCCACCGCGCCACCGCGGTGCTCGAGCGCCAGACGCGCGGCTTCGAGGTGCCCGCCGGCGGTCCGGCGGCCACCGTGCGGTGGCGCCCCGAGGCGCCGGGCGGCCCGCTCGACGGCCTGCTGGCACGCGGCCGAGCGATCGCGCTGGACGACGGGGATCTCGCCCGAGAGCAGCGCGTCGAGGC
The DNA here is from genome assembly GCA_038207985.1 of Solirubrobacterales bacterium. GTDB lineage: Bacteria > Actinomycetota > Thermoleophilia > Solirubrobacterales > Solirubrobacteraceae > Paraconexibacter. The sequence continues at coordinate 12,684 of JBBQZE010000056.1, read as the reverse complement.
TGGGCCGCCCCAGCGCCGGGTGGGTGGCAAGACCGGACCGCCAGCGGGCGAGGTGCCAGCGGCGGACCCCGGCGGGCGGGCGCAACAGGCGGGAGGGCCCGTGCACGAGAATGCCGTGGCACCGGCCGGCCACGAGCGCGGCGACGGCCTCGCCCGTGGTGCCGGGGACCCCGACCACGCGGCGGCTGCCCGCCCGGTCCAGCAGCGCTTCGGCGACTTGGAGCGCGGGGTCGCAGCCGACGACGACGGTCCCCTCCGCGGCGGCCCCCGCGAAGAGCCGGACGCGCCCGCCCGACACGACGCCGTCCGCGGAGGCGCCGGCCGCGCCGAGCGCCGCGACGGGGTCGACCACCCGCGCGACCACGGTCCCGTCGACCCAGGCCACGCGCACGAGCGCACCCTCGGCGGGCGCACCGCCCACCACGGGGACGACCTTCGGCCCGGCCTCGGTGGGCCCCGGGTCGAAGAGCCGCTCGACCGTGGTGCCCAGCGCGCGCGCCAACCGGATCGCGGCGTCCGCCGACGGCGAGTGGCGGCCGTGCTCGAGCGAGCCGACGAGCGCGCGGCTCACGCCGGCCCGCGCGGCGAGCTCGCCCTGGGTCACCCCCAGGCCTTCGCGGTGCTCCCGCACGCGCCGCCCGATGTCCGCCATCGCCTCGATGCTCGAATCCTAGACACATGTCAGGATCCGAGAAGGTCAGCCGAGCACGCCGGCCCGCAGGAGTACGAGCGTCGCCCCGAGGTGCGCGTCGAGGATCGCGCACGCCGCATCGGCGTCGCGGGAGGCCACCGCTGCGGTCAGCGCGCGGTGCTCGTCGAGGATGGTCGCGGCCCGGCCGGGGTCGCGCGCGAGCGCGGCGAGGCCCACGCGGCTCTGCCGGCTGCGCAGCGAGTCGTGCAGGCCGAGCAGGATCGGGTTGCGCGCGGCGGCGGCGAAGACGCGGTGGAACTCGCGGTCGACCTCGACGAACGCCAGGATGTCGCCGCGAGCGGCCAGCACCTCCTGGCGTGCGATCGCCTTCTCGGCCTCCTTGCCCACGTCGACCCCCGAACGGATGACCTTCTCGATGGCGAAGCGCTCCAGGAGCAGCCGGGTCTCCATCACGCTCTCCACCTCGGCGGCGGAGACCGGCACGACGAGCGCGCCGCGCTTGGGGTAGAGGCGCAGCAGGCCGTCGGCCTCCAGGCGCAGGAACGCTTCGCGCACCGGCGTGCGGCTGACCCCCACCCCGGCCGCGACCTCGCCTTCGCTGATGAGTTCGCCTCCCTGCAGCCGACCGTCCAGGATCCGTTGCTTCGTGTAGTCGTACGCCCGGTCGGTCGCCGTCATGTTGCATCTATATCGCATCCTTGACAACGCCCGGCCGCGCTGCGAAGAATGGCCGCATGGGTCACGCGGCGCTGCTCGAAGGGCTCACGCGCCTCGGGCTCGGCCGCCGCCTGCTGACCGACCCCGCGTCCCTCGCCGCGTTCGGCTCCGACGCGCTGACAGCCTTCCACCAGCGTCCGCTCGCGGTGGTCCTCGCCACCTCGGAGAGCGATGTCGTGGCGGTGGTGCGCCTCTGCCACCGCGAGGGGGTGCCGTTCGTCGCGCGGGGCAGCGGCACGTCGCTCTCCGGCGGCTCGGTGCCCGTCGAGGGCGGCATCGTCATCGCGCTGAACCGGATGAACCGCGTGCTCGCCATCGACGCCGGGACCCGGACTGCGGTGGTGCAGCCCGGGATCATCAACCTCGACGTGAGCGCCGCTGCCGCCCCGCACGGGCTGCACTACGCACCGGATCCCTCCAGCCAGTCCGTGTGCTCGATCGGGGGCAACCTCGCCTTCAACTCCGGCGGCGCCCACTGCCTCAAGCACGGCATGACCTCCAACCACGTCGTCGGGATCCGCGTCGTGCTCCCCGACGGTGAGGTGGTGGAGCTCGGTGGGGCCGGCACCGAGCCCGTCGGCCAGGACTGGGTCGGCATGTTCTGCGGCTCGGAGGGGCTCTTCGGCATCGCCGTCGAGGTGACGCTGCGCCTCGTGCCGGTGGCCGAGACCGCCCGCACCGCCCTCGCCGTCTACCCCAGCCTGGAGGCCGCGGGCGACGCGGTGGCGCAGGTGGTGCGCGCCGGGCTGCTTCCGGTCGCGATGGAGATCATGGACGCGCTCGCGATGCAGGCGGCGGAGGCGTCCGTCCGGCCGGGCTATCCGAAGGGCGCCGCGCTCCTGATCGTCGAGCTGGAGGGCGAGCGGGACGTCGTCGACACCGACGCCGCGACGCTGGCCGAGCTCCTCGACGCGTCGGGCGCCACGGAGGTGCAGGTGACCGAGGACGCCGCGGAGCGGGCGCTGATCTGGAAGGGACGCAAGAGCGCGTTCTCCGCCGTGGGGTGGCTCGCCCCGGACTACATCGTCCAGGACGGCGTGGTGCCGCGCACCCGCCTGGGGGAAGCGCTCGCGGAGATCGGCCGCCTGAGCGAGGAGCACGGCGTCCGGGTCGCCAACGTCTTCCACGCCGGCGACGGCAACCTGCACCCGCTGATCCTCTTCGACGGCCGCGAGGAGGGTGCGGTCGAGCGCGCGGAGGAGCTCGCCGGGGAGATCCTGCGCCTCTGCGTCCGGCTCGGCGGCTCGATCACCGGCGAGCACGGCGTCGGGCTGGAGAAGCGGGACTTCCTCGAGCTGATGTTCTCGCCGGACGACTTCGCGCTGATGCACCGCCTCCGCGCGTCGGTCGATCCCGCGGGCCTCGCGAACCAGGGCAAGATGCTCGCGCCGGTCGCGGCGTGATGCTCGCGCTGGACACCGTCGAGGCCGTGCAGGACGCGGTCCGCGACGGCCCGCGCGTGCTGCCCGTCGGTGCCGGCACCAAGCCGGCGCTGTCCGCCCAGCCACCTGGGGACGTGGTGTGCCTCGACGTCTCGGGCCTGCGCGGCATGGTCGAGTACGACCCGGCCGAGCTGACGTTCACCGCCCGCGCCGGGACCCCGGTCGCGGAGATCGACGCCGCGCTGGCCGAGCACGGTCAGTACCTGCCGTTCGACCCGCCGCTGCTCGAGGCCGGGGCCACCCTCGGCGGCGTCGTGGCCGCGGGGACCTCGGGTGCCGGCGCCTTCCGCCACGGCGGGGTGCGCGACTTCGTCCTCGGCGTGCGCTTCGTCGACGGCACGGGCCGGCTGGTGACCGGCGGCGGCCGGGTGGTCAAGAACGCCGCGGGGTTCGACCTCTCCAAGCTCATGGTCGGCTCGGCGGGGAGCCTCGGCGTCCTCGTCCAACTCTCGCTGAAGGTGTTCCCCCGCCCCCAGGCGACCACGACGCTGCGCTTCACCTTCGCGACGACCGCCGCTGCGCTGGAGGCCGTCGCCGCGCTGGGCCGGGGCCCGGTCGACCTCGACGCGCTCGACCTCGAGCCCCCGGGAACCGTGCTCGTCCGGCTCGGGGGCGCCGCGGCGCTGCTCGACGATCGGGCGGCCCGGCTCGCGGGGACCGTCGCCGCCCCGTGCGAGCGGATCGCCGGGGAGCAGGACGTGGCGCTCTGGCGCGACGCCTCGGCGTTCGCGTGGCTGCCCGGCGGCAGTCGGCTGGTGCGCGTGGGGCTGACCGCGCGCGCCGTCGCCGACCTCGAGGCCGCGCTCGCGACCGCCGGCGGCCGGGCGCGCTACAGCCTCGGCGCCAACGTGGCCTGGGTGGCCTGGCCGGACGACCGGCCGCTCGCCGAGCTCGACGCCGCCCTCGCGTCGCTCGGCCTCACCGGGATGGCGCTCACCGGCCCCTCGCACCGGCCGCTGCTGGGGCGCCCGAGCGGCGGCGCCTTCGCCGCACGCATCCGCGCAGGCCTCGACCCCGAGCACCGCTTCGTGGAGGCCTGAGGTGAAGCACGAGATCCCGCCGGATGCGTTCGGGCCCCAGACGGCCGCGATGGCCGGGGCGATCGAGTCCTGCGTCCACTGCGGCTTCTGCCTGCCGACCTGCCCGACCTACGTGACCATGGGTGAGGAGATGGACTCCCCGCGCGGGCGCATCTTCCTGATGAAGGAGGTGCTGGAGGGTCAGCTCGAGCTCGAAGCCGCGCTGCCGTACGTCGACAACTGCCTGGGCTGCCAGGCCTGTCAGACGGCCTGCCCTTCGGGCGTCGAGTACGGCGAGCTGATCACCCCGTTCCGGGCCTACGCGGAGCAGCACCGCGAGCGCACGCCGATGGACCGTGCGCAGCGGGAGATGGTGCTGCGGACGCTGCCGTTCCCGCGCCGCTTCCGCGCCGCCGCGCGGCTCGGGAAGCTGGCCAAGCCGGTGGCGGGGCTGCTCCCCGACTCGATGTCGGCGATGCTCCGCCTGCTGCCCGCGCGGCTGCCGAAGGCCCAGCCGCTGCCGGCGCTCCACCCCGCCGAGGGCGAGCGCCGCGCCCGCGTGATGCTGCTGGCGGGCTGCGCCCAACAGGTGCTGGCGCCCGACATCAACTGGGCGACGCTCCGCGTGCTCGCGCGCAACGGCGTCGAGACGGTGATCCCGCCGCGGCAGCGGTGCTGCGGCGCGCTCGCCATGCACACCGGCGCCTCGGAGCAGGCCAAGCCGCTGGCGCGGGGCAACCTCGAGGCCTTCGCGGGCGTCGACGCCATCGTGACCAACGCGGCGGGCTGCGGCTCCGGCATGAAGGAGTACGGGCTGCTGTTCGCGGGCGCGCCCGAGCACGACGCCGCCCGGGCGTTCGCGGACCGCGTCGTCGACATCAGCGTGTTCCTCGAGGGACTCGGGCTGCGTGAGGCGCCGGCCGCGCTCCCCGAGCCCGTCAAGGTCGCCTACCACGACGCGTGCCACCTCGCCCACGCCCAGGGGGTCCGCAGCCCCCCGCGCGCCCTGCTGCAGGCGGTGGGCGGCATCGAGCTCGTCGAGCCGGCGGAGTGGGAGCTGTGCTGCGGGTCGGCCGGGACCTACAACGTGGAGCGCCCGGACACAGCGGCCGAGCTCGGCGAGCGCAAGGCCCGCAACCTGCTGGCAACGGGCGCGCAGCTCGTCGCCACGGGCAACATCGGGTGCATGACGCAGGTCGAGAACCACCTCGGAGCCCTCGGCCAAGACCTCCCGGTCCTGCACACCCTGCAGGTTCTCGACCGGGCCTACGAGAGGACCCTGACATGAGCGCCAACACCACCACCGAGACCACCGGCCTCGACGAGCGCTCGCGCACGGAGGTCCTCGGCCCCGACGCCGTCGCCTTCCTCGGCGAGCTCCACGGCAGCTTCGCGCCGCGCCGCGCCGAGCTGCTGGCGGCGAGGCGCGAGCGCCACGCCGCGCTCCAGGCGGGCGGGACGCTCGACTTCCTGCCCGAGACCCGCGAGCTGCGCGAGGACACGAGCTGGCAGGTCGCCCCGCCGCGCGACGACTACGCCGATCGCCGCGTCGAGATCACCGGACCCACCGACCGCAAGCTCGTCATCAACGCGCTGAACTCGGGTGCCCGTGGGTTCATGGCCGACTTCGAGGACGCGAACTCCCCGACGTGGGCCAACCAGGTCGCCGGCCACGCGAACCTCGTCGACGCGATCGAGCGCACGATCCGTTACGAGAGCTCCGACGGCCGCCAGTACGCGCTGGCCGACGAGACCGCGACGCTGCTGGTGCGCCCGCGCGGCTGGCACCTGGACGAGAAGCACGCGCGGGTGGGCGACGAGGCGATGTCCGGCTCGCTCGTGGACTTCGGGCTCTTCGCCTTCCACTCCGCGAAGCGCCTGCTCGACCAGGGCTCGGCGCCGTATCTCTACCTGCCCAAGCTGGAGCATCATCTCGAGGCGCGGCTGTGGAACGACGTGCTCGCCTGGGCCGAGGGGGCGCTCGGACTGCCCGCGGGGAGCTTCCGCGCCACGGTCCTCATCGAGACGCTGCCCGCCGCCTTCCAGATGGACGAGATCCTGTGGGAGCTGCGCGACCACTCCTACGGGCTGAACGCAGGCCGCTGGGACTACATCTTCTCGATGATCAAGTGCTTCCGCGACCGGCCGGAGTTCGTGCTGCCCGACCGCAACGACGTGAAGATGACCGTGCCGTTCATGTCGAGCTACGCGCAGCTTCTCGTCAAGACCTGTCACGCGCGCGGCGCCTTCGCGATGGGGGGCATGTCCGCGCTGATCCCCTCTCGCAAGGACCCCGAGGCCAACCAGCGCGCGATCGACGCCGTCCGCGCCGACAAGGAGCGTGAGGCCGGGCTCGGCTTCGACGGGACCTGGGTGGCCCACCCCGACGTCGTCGGCGTCGCCAAGGACGCGTTCGACGCGGTGCTCGGCGAGCGCCCGAACCAGATCGAGCGCCGGCGCGACGACGTCCACGTCGAGGCGGCCCAGCTGCTCGACGCCGCCTCCACCCCGGGGGCGATCACCGAGGCAGGGCTGCGGGGCGACGTCAGCGTCGGCTTTCAGTACATCTCGTTCTGGCTCGGCGGCCGCGGGGCGGCGGGGATCGACAACCTCATGGAGGACGCGGCGACCGCGGAGATCTCCCGCTCCCAGCTCTGGCAGTGGATCCGCCACGGCGCGGAGCTCGACGACGGCCGCACGGTGACGCGCGAGCTCGTCCGCGCGGTCCTCGACGAGGAGATGCAGCGCATCCACGACGAGGTCGGCGACGAGGTCTGGGCGAAGGGCCGGCCCGACGAGACCCGCGCGATCTTCGAGCACGTCGCGCTCAGCGACGAGTTCCCCGAGTTCCTCACGCTGCGGGCCTACGAGCTGCTCGCGTGACGGCCCCGGGCGCCCCCGCGCTGGCCGCAGGCGTCACGGAGCTCGGGACGGAGTCCGCCTTCTCGGTCCTCGCGTGGGCGCGCGCGCTCGAGGCGCAGGGGCGCGACGTCGTCCACCTGGAGATCGGCGAGCCGGACTTCGCCACCCCGGCGCACGTCTCCGAGGCGGCCTGGGCGGCCATCCAGGCCGGGGAGACGGGCTACTGCCCGAGCGCCGGCATCCCGGAGCTGCGGGCGGCCGCGGCGCGGGAGCTGTCACGCACCCGCGACATCGCCGTGGCGCCGGCGTCGGTGCTCGTGGGGAGCGGCGCCAAGCCGCTGCTGTTCTTCACCATCCTCGCCACGTGCGGGCCGGGCGACGAGGTCGTGCACCCGGATCCGGGCTTCCCGATCTACGCGTCGGCGATCCGCTGGGCGGGGGCCACGCCCGTGGGGTATGCGGACGTGGACGAGCTCGGGGGGTGTCTCTCCGAGCGCACCCGCCTCGTCATCGTGAACTCCCCGAACAACCCGACCGGCGAGGTGCTCGGCGCTGCGTCGATCGCGCGCATGGCGGCGCTTATCGCGCGGACGGACGCATGGGTCCTCGCCGACGAGGTCTACTCCCGGCTGGTCTACGACGATGCGTTCGCGTCGATCGCGAGCGTGCCCGGGATGCCGGAACGCACCGTGCTGCTCGACAGCTGCTCGAAGACGCACGCGATGACGGGCTGGCGCTGCGGCTACGCGGCCGTCCCGGAGCCGCTGCTCGAGCCGCTCACGCGCTTCTTCGTGAACTCCACCTCGTGCGTCCCGCCGTTCGTGCAGCGCGCCGCGATCGCCGCGCTCGAGGGCCCGCAGGACCACGTGACCGCGATGGTCACCGAGTTCCGCGCGCGCCGCGACCTCGTGGTCGCCGGGCTGAACGGGCTCCCGGGCGTCACGTGCGCGGTCCCGCGCGGCGCGTTCTACGCCTGGCCGGACGTCTCCGGGGTGCCGCTCGGGGCGGACGAGCTCGCCGGCCGGCTGCTCGAGGAGGCCGGTGTCGCGGTCCTCGCGGGCGGCGCCTTCGGGGCCGCGGGCGCCGACCACCTGCGCCTCTCCTACGCCGCCTCGCGCGCCGACCTCGCCGACGCCGTCGACCGGATCGGCACCCTCCTCGCCGCGCTCTGACGCGCGAACTGACCCGTGTTGCCGTTGCCCACGGTGCGCAACACGGGTCAGTTCGTCCGCGCGGGCTGGTCAGCCCGCGATGAGGACGACGAGGCGGCGCGGGCCGTGGACGCCCTCGACGCGCTCCAGCTCGATGTCGGAGGTCGCCGACGGACCCGACACGAGCGTCACCGGGCGGCCCGCGTCGACCGCGGCCCGCAGGCGGCGGAGACCTTCAGGGACGGAGGCGACGATCTGGTCGGCCAGGACGACGCAGACGTGCAGGTCGGGCACCAGCGTCAGCGCGCGGCGGCCCTGCCCCGGGCCGTGGTCCAGCGCGATCGTCCCGGTCTCCGCGATCGCGACCGCCGCGCCCGTGAGCACGCCGTCGACCGCGTCGAGCTCGTGGGTGCTCAAGGGCTCGCGCACCCACTCGGCGTCGCCGGCCGCCCACGCCTCCTCGAACCCGTCCGGGAGAACGACGCGCCGCGCGCCGTGGCGCTCAAGTGCGGCGGCGACCGCGGCGGGGACGTCGGTGCACCGCACCACCTCGGCGCGGTAGTCGGCGACCCGGGCCGCCAGGAGCTCGGTGGGCTCGAGGTCGCCGGGAGCGCGCCCGCCGCGATAGGCATCCGGCGCGCCGGCGGGCCCGGGGCCCTCCCAGCGAACGGCCTCACCGGCCGGCACCGTGGCGAGCGCCGCGCGCACGCGGGCCAGGACGGCGCGGCGCTGCGGGTCGGCCGTGGCGCTCACCCGCCGGCCCCCTCGCGCTTGCGCCACCACTCGCGGAAGGTCTGCGACGGCGGTGCCTTCAGGTCGCGCGAGGCCGTCCAGTCGCGAAGCGGGCCGGGCAGCCCACGCTCCACCTTGCCGTCGCGCGACAGGGGCCAGGCCCCCAGCCGCGCGGCGCGCTGCGCGGCCTCGTAGCGGCGGCGGCTGCGGAAGACGCGGCCCATCGCGGCCATGGCGAGCCGCTCGGGGTCCATGCGCCCGTGCCCCGGCCCGTGCTCGGCCACCACCCGCTGGCGGAGGTGCACGAGGATCGCGGGGATGTCGATCTTGACCGGGCACACCTCGTAGCAGGCCCCGCACAGCGAGCTCGCCCACGGGAGGTCGGCGTGCTCCTCCAGGCCGGCGAGCTGGGGCGCGAGGATCGCCCCGATCGGGCCGGGGTAGGTCGAGCCGTAGGCGTGGCCACCGGTGCGCTCGTAGACCGGGCAGACGTTGAGGCAGGCGCTGCAGCGGATGCAGTGCAGCGCGTCGCGCCCGACGTCGTCGGCGAGCACCTCGGTGCGGCCGTTGTCCAGCAGGACGAGGTGGAACTCGCGGGGCCCGTCCCCCTCGTGGACGCCGGTCCACAGCGAGGTGTAGGGGTTCATGCGCTCGCCCGTCGAGGAGCGCGGCAGGAGCTGGAGCATCACCTCGAGGTCGTCGTAGCGCGGGACCACCTTCTCGATCCCCATCACCGTGATCAGGACGTCGGGCAGCGATAAGCACATGCGCCCGTTGCCCTCGCTCTCCACCACGCAGACCGTGCCCGTCTCGGCCACGGCGAAGTTCGCGCCGCTCACGCCGACCGTCGCGCGCAGGAAGCGCTCGCGCAGGTAGGCACGCGCCGCCCCGGCGAGGAGCTCGGGCTCGGCGACGAGGTCCGCGTTGCCCGGCAGGTGCTCCCGGAACAGCTCGGCGATCTCGAAGCGGTTGAAGTGGATCGCCGGGACCAGGATGTGCGACGGGCGGTCGTGCGCGAGCTGGACGATGAGCTCGGCGAGGTCGGTCTCCAGCGCCGCGATGCCCGCTCGGGCCAGCGCCGCGTTCAGGTCGATCTCGTCCGTGGCCAGCGACTTGAACTTGACCACCTCGCTCGCGCCCGCCGCGCGGGTGAGCCGTGCGACGATCGCGTTCGCCGCCTCGGCGTCGGCCGCCCAGTGGACCACCCCGCCCCGCGCCGTGACCGCCGCCTCGAGCGCCTCGAGGTGGACGTCGAGGTGGCGCACGGCCGCCGCCTTGATCCGACGGCCCGCCTCCCGCAGGGCCTCCCAGTCGTCGCGCTCGGCCACCACCGCCGCCCGCTTGGCGCGGATGGTCGAGGTCGCCTTGCCGAGGTTGCGCCGCAGCTGCGCATCGGCGAGCCCCTCCCGCGCGGCCTCGGGGAACGGCCGTGCCGGCGGGACGACGGTCAGCGCCCCCGCCGGGGGGCCGAAGCCGGCTCGGCTCATCGCGACGCCAGGATCTCCGCGACGTGCATGGCCCGCACCGGACGGCCCGCGCGCGAGAGGCCGCCGCCCACGTGCAGGAGGCACGAGTTGTCAGCGGAGCAGACGACGTCGGCGCCCGTGGCCTCCACGGCGCTCAGCTTGTCGGCGAGCATCGCGGCGGACGTGTCGGCGTTCTTGACGGCGAAGGTCCCCCCGAAGCCGCAGCACGTCAGGGCCTCGGGCAGCTCGACGAGCTCGATGCCCTCCACGTTGCGGAGCAGCCGCAGCGGCGCGTCGCCGATGCCGAGCGCCCGCAGGGAGTGGCATGCCGGGTGGTAGGTGACCCGCTGCGCGAAGCGGGCGCCGACGTCCTCCACGCCGAGCTCACCCACCAGGAACTGCGTCAGCTCGAACACCCGCGGGCCGAGCGCGGTGACCGCCGCGAGCAGCTCGTCGTCGCCGGCCTGGCGCGCCAGGGCGGCGTACTGCTCGCGCACCATCGCGACGCACGACCCCGAGGGCGACACGATCGCGTCGAAGCCGCCGAACACGTCGACGAAGCGACGGACCAGCGGCAGGGCCTCCCGCGCGTACCCGGAGTTGCCGTGCATCTGGCCGCAGCACGTCTGCTCCACCGGGAAGACAACCTCGCAGCCCGCCCGCTCCAGCAGCTCGACGGTCGCACGGCCCGTCTCGGGGAACAGCGTGTCGTTGAAGCAGGTGATGAACAGCGCGACCCGCCGCGCCGGGGTGCTCACGCGAGCGCCCCGGCCTCGAGGCGGTGGGCGCCGCGGGGGATCAGGCGGAAGACGCCGACGAGCGCCACCGCGGCGACGGCGACGGCGACGAGCACCGCCCCGAAGGACCCGGTGGCGTCGCGCACGCCTCCGAGCACGACGGGGGCCAGCGCCGCCATCGTGTAGCCCCCGGTCAGCATCACGCCCGCGATCGCCCCCGCCTCCGTCGGGTGGGAGGAGAGGTCGAGCGGGAGCGTCAGCATGGCGGTGAACAGCACCCCCATGGACAGGCCGGCGAGCGACGCCCAGACGTAGGCCACACCCGGGAGCGCCGTGACCCCCACGGCGCCGACCGCCAGCACCACCGCGCCGGCGGTGAGCAGGGCGCGGCGATCGGAGAAGCGGTGGCAGAGCCATGCCCCGGCCACGGAGCCCGGCACCTGCGCGAAGCTCAGCGCCGCGATCAGCCCGCCCGCCGAGGCCTCGGACCACCCGTCCTCCTGGTAGGCGTCGGGCAGCCACGAGACGAGGCCGTAGTAGACCATCCCCATCAGCCCGAAGGCGAGGACGAGCACCCACGCGACGGGGGTCCGCACGACCGAGCGCAGCTCGGACGTGTCCGCCGCCCGGGGCGGTCCGGCGCCGTGCTCGCGGTCGAGCGCGAGCCAGCACGCGGTCACCACCGCGGCCGAGAGCGACAGCAACGCGAGCGCGAGGCGCCAGCTCCCCGACGACGCGAGCGCGACCACCACCAGCGTGGAGGAGACCGCCCCGACCTGCACCCCGGTCGCGTAGACGCCGGTCCCCACCGCGGGGCGGCGGGCGAAGCGCTCCTTGACCGCCACGGGCAGCAGCGCCCCACAGACGCCCATGCCGATCCCCACCGGGACGGTGAAGGCGAGCAGGACCAGCGCGCTCGGTGCTGCGGCCCGGAGCAGGCCGGCGAGCGCGATGGTGGCCAGACAGGCGCCGATCGCGCGCCGGGTGCCCCAGCGCGCGGCCACGCGCGCGGCGGGCAGCGCGAAGACCCCCATGCACAGCACCGGGATCGTGCCGAGCAGCCCGCTGGCCGCGTGCGACATGCCGAGGTCGTCCTGCACCGGCGGGATCAGCGGCCCGATGCCCACGAGCTGCGGGCGGAGGGCGAGCGCCGCCAGCCCGAGCGCCGCGAGCTCCCGGCGCCCACCGCTCTCCGCGGGGCCGCCGTCCTCGGCGACGTCCGTGACGAGCGCACCGTCGGGGGGCAGCAGGACCGGCACCCGGTCAGGTGCTCCGTGCCACCAGCGCGTCCCTCGCGCCGCGATCACGCCGGATCGGGCCCCCGGAGTCGCGCAGCGAGATCCCGGGGCGACCCGCCCGCCCGGCGGTGATCTCCGCGAGGATCGCGATGGCGGTCTCCTCGACGGTGGCAGCGCCGATGTCGAGGCCGGCCGGGGCGTGCAGGCGGGAGAGGTCCGCGTCCGTGGCGCCCTCCTCGCGCAGCCGCTGCGCTCGCCGTTCGGTCGTCTTGCGGCTGCCGAGCGCGCCGATGTAGCCCGCGTCGGTCGCGAAGGCGGCCTGCAGCGCCGGGACGTCGAGCTTCTCGTCGTGGGTGAAGACGAGCACCGCGTCGCGGGGCCCCAGCGCGTGCTGGGCCACGACGTCCTGCGGCCAGGCCGCGACGGTCTCGGCCGCGGACGAGAACCGTGCCGACTCGAGGAACGCCCGGCGCGGGTCGGCGATCGTCACCTGGTAGCCCATGCCGCCGGCGATCGTGGCCAGGGCGGCGGAGAAGTCGATCGCGCCGAAGATGAGCATGCGCGGCCGGTCGGCGTGGGCGGTGACGTGGACCCGGACGCCGGTGCCGAGCGTCGTCCCGTCCTCCCCGAAGTGGCGCACCGTGGTCTGGCCCTGGGCCATCAGGCCA
>JBBQZE010000055.1:0-15231 GCA_038207985.1 Solirubrobacterales bacterium | reverse complement strand
ACATCATCTCCGTCGAGGACGGTGGCCGCCACGTCGGCTCCAAGCGCCTCGTGCGCATCGTCGAGGCGGGCCGGACGGCCGCGGTGGCCGTGCTGGTGGGCGGCGAGCAGGACGATCACGACGACGGCGGGGCGCAGGCGGGAGGCGACGAGGACGCGGTAGACTCCACTCCCCGGCGCCGCGGCCGCAGAGGCGGGCGCCGCCGTTCGGCTGCCACGGCCGACGCGACCTCACCCGAGTAAGGCTTTCCATGTACGCAATCGTCAAGACCGGCGGCAAGCAATATCGCGTGGAGCAGGGGCAGACCCTGCTCGTCGAACGTCTCCGCGAGGAGGCGGGCGCCAGCGTGGCCCTCGAGCCGCTGCTCATCGCCGGCGACAGCCCGGTGTTCGACAAGGCGGGCCTCTCCGGCGCCGCCGTCGACGCCCGCATCGTCGAGCACCTGCGCGGCCCCAAGCTGCGTGTGTTCAAGTTCAAGCCGAAGCGCGGCTACAAGCGCCGGACGGGTCACCGTCAGGAGCTCACGCGCATCGAGATCACCTCCATCAAGGGGAAGTAGACATGGCGCACAAGAAGGGCCTCGGCTCCTCCCGCAACGGTCGGGACTCCAACGCGCAGCGGCTCGGCGTGAAGATGTTCGCGGGCGAGCTCGTCACGGGTGGCGAGATCATCGTGCGCCAACGTGGCTCCCGCTTCAAGGCCGGCGAGGGCGTCGGCATGGGCAAGGACGACACGCTGTTCGCGAAGTCGCCCGGCTTCCTGCAGTTCGCCGAGAAGCGCGTCGGCCGCGTCGTGAGCGTCGTCCCCGCGGACGACGTCACCGACGCCGCCGCTCCCGCAGCCTCCGAGTAGCGCGGTGCGCCTCTCGCCGCGTGCCCTGTCCGCCTCCGTGGCGGCCGGCCGCGTGGTGATCGGCACGGCGCTGATCGCCGTGCCGGGTCGCGCCGCGCGCCAGTGGACCGGCGCCGCCACAGAATCCGGCGGTGGTGCCGTCGCCGTGCGCGGCCTCGGCGCCCGCGACCTCGCGCTCGGGGCCGTGACGCTCCTGGCGCTCTCCGACGCGGACGACCGCACGCTGGCCCCGGCCCTCGTGGCGGCCTGCGCGTTCGCCGACCTCTGCGACGGCGCGGCCAGCCTCGCCGGCCGCCGCGGGATCCCGGCCACGGGCGCCCTCATCGGTGTCGGCGCCCTGGGCGCTGCTGCGCTCGGCGCGGGTCTCGCGGCGCAGCTCCGCCGCGGCTGACGGCTCCCAGCACGCGTCCCCTCGCGAGTCAGATCGGCTGCGCGGTCGGCCGGATCAGGATCTCGTTGACGTCGACGTGCGGTGGCTGCGCCATGGCGTACATCACGGCGGCGGCGACATCCTCGCCCTGGAGCGCCTCGATGCCCGGCTTGTCGTCGAAAAACGGCGTCTCGACCATGCCGGGGGCGATGATCGTCGTGCGGATGCCGGTGTCGTTCAGGTCCGCGCGCAGCGCCTCGCCCATCGCGTGGACGGCGTGCTTCGTGGCGGAGTAGAGGCTGCCCGGCAGCGCCCGGCGGCCGGCGACCGAGCCCGTCAGCAGGACGTGGCCACGGGTCTCCTTCAGCGCGGGAATCGCGGCGCGCACCGTGTAGGCGGCGCCGAGCACGTTCGTCAGCACCATCGAGCGCCACTGCTCCGGTGACTCCTCCAGCCAGCCGCGTTTGGCCCCGAAGCCGGCGTTGGCGAAGACCGCATCGACGCGGCCGAAGGCGTTCAGCGCGGCCTGGACCAGCGCCTCGTTGTCGGCCCATTCCGTGACGTCGGTCGGCACCGCGAGCGCCCGCCCGGAGCCGCCGAGCTCCTCGGCCAGCGCCGTGAGCTTGTCGGCGCTGCGCGCGGCGAGCACGACGCGGTGCCCGGCCCGGCTCGCCGCCCTCGCGGTCGCCGCGCCGATGCCGCTGCTGGCGCCGGTGATCACCAGGACGTCGTCTGAGGCCATGGCGTCACAATACGAACGATGCTGTACGACAAGGCGCGCATCTTCGTGCAGGCCGGCGGGGGCGGGAACGGCTGCATGAGCTTCCGGCGCGAGGCGCACGTGCCCATGGGCGGCCCGGACGGGGGCGACGGTGGGCGCGGCGCCGACGTCGTGCTCGTGTGCGACGACTCCCTGCGCGACCTGCAGTCCTTCAAGCGCAGCGCGCACTACAAGGCGGGGCGCGGCCGTCACGGCGAGGGCAACCAGCGCCACGGCGCCGACGGCGTGACCATGGAGGTCAAGGTCCCGCCGGGCACCGAGGTCCACAAGTGGGACGGCACGGTCTACGACCTCGTCCGGCCCGGGCAGCGCGTCACGGTGGTCGGCGGCGGCTCCGGGGGCCGCGGCAACCGGAAGTTCAAGTCCTCGACGCGACAGTCGCCGCGGTTCGCGGAGAAGGGCCTCGCGGGGGACGAGGGCTGGCTCGACCTGCGCCTCAAACTGCTGGCCGATGTCGGCCTGGTCGGCGTCCCGAACGCCGGCAAGTCGTCATTGATCTCGGTGGTCACCCGGGCGGCGCCGAAGGTGGCGAACTACCCGTTCACCACGCTCGAGCCCGTGCTCGGCACGCTCGACGGCGGCGACCGCCAGCTCATCCTCGCCGACATCCCCGGGCTGATCGAGGGCGCCAGCGAGGGCGCGGGCCTCGGCCACGAGTTCCTCGCCCACGTCGAGCGCACCCGGCTGCTGGTCCACGTGGTCGAGCTTGCGCCGGCCGACGGCTCCGACCCCGAGGCAAACCACGCGACGATCGAGGGCGAGCTCTTCAAGCACGACGAGCGGCTCGCGCGGCTGCCCCGGATCCTCGTGCTCTCCAAGGCCGACCTCGTGCCGCCGGACGTCGCCGCGGCGGCGCAGGAGCGCTGGCAGGCCCACTTCGACGCCGAGGCGCCGCAGCGCGAGGCCTGGGAGCTGGGAGACCCGGCCGACCGCGTGCCGGTCGTCCTGACCTCGAGCGCGACGGGGCTCGGCCTCGACGAGCTGAAGGTGGAGCTGCTGCGCCGCGTCCCGCTCCAGTCCGAGGCGGTCCTCGACGACCTCGCGGCCGAGGGCGAGTTGGCCGAGCACCGGGTCTTCCGGCCCGCGAAGGCCAAGGGGTGGGAGGTCGAGCAGCTCGACGACGGCACCTTCCGGGTCTGGGGTGACCAGGTCGAGCGGCTCATCGCGCGGCACGACCTGGAGAACGAGGACGCCCTCGCGCACATCGAGCACCGCCTTGACCGCATGGGGATCATGCGGGCGCTCGAGGCCGAGGGCTTCGAGGCCGGCGACGACGTCGAGATCGCCGGGATCCTCTTCGAGCTCAACGCGGGCTAGGACACATGGCCCGCTACGTCATCAAGCTCGGGTCGAGCGTCGTCGCCCAGGACAGCGGCGAGCTGCGCCTAGACGCGCTGCGAGCCGTCTGCGACGAGGTCGCCGCCCGCCACCGCGCCGGCGACGAGCTGATCGTGGTCTCCAGCGGCGCCATCGCCCGCGGGATGCGCACGCTCGGGTTGCCGGCCCGGCCGAGCGCCATCGCCGACCTGCAGGCCGCCAGCGCCGTGGGGCAGGGCGGGCTCTACCACGCCTGGCACGAGCTGCTGGCCGAGCGCGAGGTCCGCGCCGCGCAGGTGCTGCTGACGTTCTTCGACCTTCGCGCGCGGACGCACTACCTGAACGTCCGCCAGACGCTCGAGCGGCTGCTCGAGTGGCGGATCGTCCCGGTGATCAACGAGAACGACACCACGACCACCGACGAGATCTCCTTCGGCGACAACGACTTCCTCGCCGCGCAGGTCGCGATCCTGCTCGGCGCCGAGCGGCTCGTGCTGCTGACCGTCACCGACGGGCTGTTCACGGGGGACCCCCGCCGTGACCCGTCCGCCCGTCGCGTGCCGGAGGTCGTCGACTTCTCCGCCCTGGAGGAGCTCGCGATCGGCAGCGAGCCGTCCGCGCTCGGGTCGGGCGGCATGCGCTCCAAGGTCGTCGCGGCCGAGATGGCGACCGCCGCCGGCATGCCCGCCGCGATCGGCAGCGGTCTGACCGCGGGCGATCTCGGCCGCCTGCTCGACGGCGACCGCGCCGCGGGCACGCATTTCGAGGCACGCGAGACGCGCTACTCCTCGTTCAAGCTCTGGCTGAAGTACGCCAAGCCCTCCCACGGAACCGTGGTCGTCGACGCCGGCGCCGCCCGCGCGCTGCGCGACGCCGGCACGTCGCTGCTACCCGTCGGCATCACAGCGGTGCGCGGCGGCTTCGAGGCCGGCGACGCGGTGGAGGTGGCCGCGGACGGGGTGGTGATCGGCAAGGGGATCGTCTCGTACTCGGCCGACGAGCTGCGGTCGGTAGTCGGCCTGAACTCGACCCGGGTGCGCGAGGTGCTGCCGGGGGCAGCCGACGAGGCCGTCCACCGCGACTACTTCGTGCTCAGCTGAGCCTGGCGAGCGCCCGGGGCGCGGCGCACGCTGAAGTACGCTGGGACCCATGGCCACCACCGCCGTCTCCGTCGCCGAGGTCTGCGCGGGCGCGCAGGCCGCGTCGCGGCGCCTGGCCGCGCTGCCGACCACCGTCAAGGACGCCGCGCTCGAGGCGATCGCCGACGGGCTCGAGGCGCGGACGCCCGAGATCCTCGAGGCCAACGCCCGGGACATGGAGGCCGGCCGCGACGCAGGGCTCGGCGCCGCCCTGCTCGACCGCCTCGAGCTCACGCCCGCACGGATCGCCGCGATGGCCGCGCAGGTGCGCGACGTCGCGTCGCTCGCCGACCCGGTGGGGGAGGTCGTCGAAGGACGGCGGCTGCCGAACGGCCTGGACGTCAAGAAGGTCCGGGTGCCGCTCGGCGTGGTCGCCGTCGTCTACGAGGCGCGCCCGAACGTGACGATCGACGCCGCGGCACTGTGCCTCAAGAGCGGCAATGCGGCCGTGCTGCGCGGCTCGTCGAGCGCCGCGCACTCCAACGCCGTGCTCGCGGCCGTCGCGTCCGAGGCCGCCACGGGCGCCGGGGTGCCCGAAGGGGCGATCGCGCTCGTCGCCGGCGGCGGCCGGGAGGAGCTCGCCGAGCTCGCGACCCAGGCCGGGGTCGTGGACCTCATCGTGCCTCGCGGGGGGGAAGGCCTGAAGGCCGCGCTGAAGGGCGTGGCGACCGTGCCCGTCCTCTACGCCGCGTCGGGCAACTGTCACGTGTACGTCGACGCGGCGGCGGACCTCGCCTGGGCCCTCGACATCGTGCTCAACGCGAAGGTGCAGCGCCCGAGCGCGTGCAACGCCGCCGAGACGCTCCTGGTCCACTCGGGGGTCGCGGCCACGTTCCTCCCGGGCGCGCTCCGCGCCCTGCGCGACGCCGGCGTGGAGCTGCGCGTCGACGGCCGCACGCGCGCCCTGGCCGGGGAGGACCTGGCCCCTGAGCTCCTCGACGCCGTCGACGCCGACTGGGACACGGAGTTCCTCGCGCTCACGCTGGCCGTCGCGGTCGTCGATTCGGCCGAGGAGGCGATCGACCACGTGCGCGCGCACGGCTCGGGGCACTCCGAGGCCGTCGTGACCGGTGACGCGGCGGTCGCCCGCGCGTTCGAGCTCGGCGTCGACGCCGCCTGCGTCTACGTCAACGCCTCGACGCGCTTCACCGACGGCGGGGAGTTCGGCATGGGCGCCGAGATCGGCAACTCGACCCAGAAGCTGCACGCACGCGGCCCGATCGGCATGCGTGAGCTGTGCTCGGCGAAGTACGTCGTGCAGGGCGACGGGCACGTCCGGGCTTGAGCGCCGGCGTGGCTCGCATCGGCATCCTCGGCGGGACGTTCAACCCGCCGCACGTCGCCCACCTCGTCTGCGCCCAGGAGGCGCGCGCGCAGCTCGGCCTCGACCACGTCGTGCTGATGCCCGTGCACACCCCGCCGCACAAGGAGGCGGCCGGGGACCCTGGCGGCGAGGTGCGTCTCGCGCTCTGCCGGGCCGCCGCCGCGGGCGACGACGGGCTGCGCGTCTCCCGGCTCGAGGTCGACCGCCCGGGGCCGTCCTACACCGCCGACACGCTGCGGGCGCTCACGGCGGAGCAGCCCGCCGACGAGCTGACCTTCATCGTCGGCGGCGACCAGGCCCAGGGTCTGCCGTCCTGGCGCGAGCCGGACGTCATCCTCGCGCTCGCCCGCCTGGCGGTGGCCGAGCGCGCCGGGGTCGTCCGCGAGGACGTGCGCACCCACCTGGCCGGCCTGGCGGCGCCGGACCGGCTTGTCTTCTTCGACATGCCGCGCCTCGATGTGTCCTCCTCCGACCTGCGCCGCCGCGTCGCCGAAGGACGCCCGGTGCGCCACCTGGTGCCGGGCGCCGTAGCTGCCCTGATCGCCCAGCACGGGCTGTACACCGCCGAGACCCCTGCCACAATGGATGGCAGATGACGGATCCCGAGCAGCTCACGAAGCTCGCAGCCGCGTTCGCGGCCGAGAAGAAGGCCATCGACATGGTGGCGCTCGACCTGCGGGGGGTCGCGGGCTACACCGACTTCTTCGTCGTCTGCCAGGGCAACACGGAGCGGCAGGCCAAGGCCATCCACGACGGCGTGCACCTCGGCATGAAGAAGGCCGTCGGCGCACTGCCGCGGCGCGTGGAGGGGACCAGCGAGGCCCGCTGGATCCTCATGGACTACCTCGACGTGGTCGTCCACGTCTTCACCCCGGAGACGCGCGAGTTCTACCGCCTCGACCAGCTGTGGGGCGACGTGCCGAAGCTCGAGCTGGATCCTGACGAGCTCACCCGGCTCGCGGCGCAGGTCCCCGAAGCCGCCTCGGCCTGAGGCGACGTTCCGGAACGACGAAGGCCGCCCTTGCGGACGGCCTTCGTGCGATGGAGCCAGGGGGGCTCGAACCCCCGACCTTCTGGCTGCCAGCCAGACGCTCTCCCAGCTGAGCTATGGCCCCAAGCTGCGACCCGGCGAATTGTACCGGCTCAGGTCCGGCGGCGACGACGCGGCGGCTTGACGAACTCCGGGACGTCGAAGCCGGCGTCCTGGTCGTCCAGCAGGTCCGAGATCGCCGACGGCAGCGGCTGCGAGCCGCCGCGCGAGGAGCGGGACCGGGGCGCGGCCTCCGTCTCGCCGGCGGCCGGCTCGGGGGCCGGGGCCTGCCGTCCGCCCGCTGCGCGCTCGGCGCTCGCCCCGGACGCCTTGCCGCCGCGGCCCCCCGTCGCGGACCGGCGGGAGGGAGCGGGCTGCCCGTCCGGCACCCGCCGCGACGGGGCGGCTGCGGCGCGAGTGGCGAGGGGCGCCTCGGCCTCCGCGAGCCGGGCGTTCATCTGCGTGTGGGCGAGCTTGACGTCGCGGACGAGCACGTCGGCGTTGCGGACCAGGGAGTGGGCGAGGGCCCGCAGGTCCTCCGTCACCTGCTCGCCCTCGCGGACGACCTCGCGTGACGCCCGGTGGGCGTCGTCGAGCGTCTCGCGGGCGCCCGTGCGGGCCGCCTCGCGGGTGGAGGCGGCCTGTGCCTCGGCCTCCTCGGTCAGTCGCTGCGCCTCGGCCTGCGCCGTGGCCAGCGACCGCGAGCGGTGCTGCTCGGCCTCCTCGCGGACCTTGGCGGCGTCCTCGTGGATCGCGGCGACCGCAGCCCGGCCCTCTGCCTCGGCCGCCGCGGCCTCGTCCCGCGCGGTCGCGAGCAGCTCGGCGGCCTCCTCCTCGGCGGCCGCGACCCGGAGCGCGCCCGCGCGGTCGGCCTCGGCGATGCGCTCTCCCGCGCGGAGCTCTGCCTGCCGGCGCATCTCGTCGGCCGCCTCCTCCGCCGCCTGCACGATCGCCGCGACCTTGCCGGACGCGACGACCAGCTCCGACGGGCGCGCGGCGGCCGGGCCCCCTGGGCCCGCGACGGTCTCCGGCTCGTCCCAGGGATCAGCCATCGGCCTGGATGCTACGGCTGCTCTCGAGGCCGCCGCGCAAGAACGCGATCACCGTGCGGTTGAACAGCTCCGCGCGCTCCCACTGCAGGAAGTGCCCTGCGCGGGGGACCACGAACGGTCCGACGAGGTCTGAGAACACGGCCTCGCAGCGCTCCGGGAAGTCCTCGTAGATGACGTGGTCGTCGGGTCCGTGGAGCGCCAGCGTCGGGACGGTCACGCGCTCGGCGAAGCGCGCCGGCTCGCTCGCCGGCCGCGTCCCGACCGCGCTCTCGTAGTTGCCGAACCCGGCCCGCAACCGCTCGGCGTCGCCGAACGGCTCGGCCATCCACGCGACCTCCTCGCGCGTGAACCCGCCCGGGGTGCCCCAGAAGCGGCTGGTGTAGAACGTCGCGACGTAGCGCCGGCGCTCCTCGGGCGTCCGGAGCTCGGCGGCGAGCGCGTCCGCGTCGCGCGCTTGGCGCACGAAGTAGTCGGAGGCCTGCCGTGTGCGGGCCCCGATCGGCGGCATCCCCTCGAGCAGCGGCAGCACGCAGTTGAAGAGCACCTGGCGCTCGACGGCGCCCGCGAAGCGCAGGCCGAGGTCGATCGCGACGCCGCCGCCGAGGTCGGAGCCCGCCGCCGCGAAGCGCTCGTGCCCGAGCGCACCGGCCATGAGGGCGTGCACGTCGCGGGCGTGCGCAGCGAGGTCGTAGAAGCCGTCGGGAGCGAGGCCGGACTCGCCCGAGCCGCGCAGGTCGGGCACGACGACCTCGAAGCCGGCGTCCGCGAGCGCTTCCACGTTCCGCGCCCAGATCCGCCGCGTCTCCGGCCAGCCGTGCAGCAGCACCAGCGGCTCGCCGCCCGTCCCTTCACGCCAGTACGACAACTCGACGCCGGGCCGAACCTCCTCGACGTGGGCCGCGAAGGAGCGCACAGGGCGGACTCTATGCTCCACCGCCCATGGCCGAGCACCGCTACGACCCGCAGGAGATCGAGCCACGCTGGCAGCAGGTGTGGGAGCAGGAGCGCACGTGGGAGGTCTCCAACGACGACGTCGGCGGCGCCGAGAAGTCCTACGTGCTCGAGATGCTGCCCTACCCGAGCGGCGAGCCGCACATCGGGCACCTGAAGGTCTACTCCGTCGGGGACGCGGTCGCCCACTTCCACCGGCGGACGGGCCGCAAGGTCCTGCACCCCATGGGCTACGACGCCTTCGGGCTGCCGGCCGAGAACCACGCCATAAAGACCGGTCAGCACCCCCGTGCCTCGACCGACGCCGCGATCGCGGCCTTTCAGCAGCAGTTCCGCCGCTGGGGCATCTCCTTCGACTGGTCGCGCGAGTTCGCCACCTGCGAGCCGCGGTACTACCGCTGGACCCAGTGGATCTTCCTGCAGCTCTTCGAGAACGGCCTGGCCTACCGCAAGGAGGCGGTGGTCAACTGGTGCCCGAAGGACGCCACCGTGCTCGCCAACGAGCAGGTCGTCGACGGCCGCTGCGAGCGGTGTGGCACCGAGGTGCAGGCGCGCCAGCTCGAGCAGTGGTTCTTCCGCATCACCGACTACGCCGACCGCCTCGTCGACGACCTCGACACCATCGAGTGGCCCGAGCACATCAAGACCATGCAGCGCAACTGGATCGGGCGCTCCACGGGCGCCGAGGTCACGTTCCGCTGCGAGGACCTCGGCACGGACTACCCCGTCTTCACCACCCGTCCGGACACGCTGTTCGGCGCGACCTTCTTCGTCCTGGCGCCCGAGCACCCGGACCTCGAGCGGTTGGCCTCCGGCACGGGTCAGGAGGAGGCCGTCCGCGACTACGTCAACCACGCGCTGCGCGAGGGCAACGATGTCCGCGGGGCCACCGACAAGCCGAAGACGGGGGTCCCGCTCGGCCGCACGGTGGTCAACCCCGTCAACGGCGAGGCGATCCCGATGTGGGTCGCCGATTACGTGCTCATGGAGTACGGGACCGGCGCGATCATGGCCGTCCCCGGTCACGACGAGCGCGACTACGCGTTCGCCCGCCAGTTCGGCCTGCCCATCCGCCGCGTGGTCGAGGGGGTCAACCCCGACGGCGACGCGGAAGGACTGCCCTACGCGGGCGACGGCCCGCTCACGAACTCGCACCCCGACTTCGACGGCCTTCACAACCGGGCGGCGCTCGAGGCCATCACGAGCTGGCTCGACCGCGAGGGAACCGGGCACACCTCCACGAACTACCGCCTGCGTGACTGGCTGCTCTCCCGCCAGCGGTACTGGGGATGCCCCATCCCGATCATCCACTGCCCGGCCTGCGGGACGGTCCCGGTCCCGGTCGACGAGCTGCCCGTCGTCCTGCCCGACATCGAGGACTACGCGCCCAAGGGGAAGTCCCCCCTGGCGGCGGCAGAGGACTGGGTGAATGTCGCATGCCCGTCCTGCCAGGGGCCCGCCAAGCGCGAGACCGACACGATGGACACGTTCGTCGACTCGTCCTGGTACTTCCTGCGGTACACCGACCCGCACAACGATCAAGCGCCCTGGGATCCCGCGATCCTGGCCGAGTGGGCGCCGGTCGACCAGTACATCGGCGGGGTCGAGCACGCGATCCTCCACCTGCTCTACGCCCGCTTCTTCACGAAGGCCCTCGCCGACCTCGGCCACCTCGACATGCAGGAGCCGTTCGCGCGGCTGTTCACCCAGGGGATGATCACCAAGGACGGGGCGAAGATGTCCAAGTCGCGCGGGAACGTCGTCTCCCCGCAGGAGATCGTCGAGCGCCACGGCGCCGACGCCGCCCGGGCCTACATCCTCTTCATCGGCCCGCCGGACCAGGACGCGGACTGGTCGGACACGGGCATCAACGGGATCACGGACTTCCTGGGGCGGCTGTGGCGGCTGTCGGCGGCGGCGGCCGAGGGCCCCGGCCGCGGCGCCGAACTGCCGCACGACCCCGACGGGCCCGGGCTCGAACTGGTCCGGGCGGCGAGCCTGGCCATCGAGCGCGTCACGGGCGCCATGACCGGCCGCTTCGCCTTCAACGCGGCGATCGCCGAGGTGATGAAGCTCGTCAACGCCTGCTCGAAGGAGTTCCACGAGCACGGCAACCGCGACCCGGAGGCGCTGCGCTTCGCGCTGGGCACGGCGGCCTCCCTCGTGTTCCCGTTCGCGCCCCACGTCGCGTCCGACGGCTACTCGCTGCTGACGGGCCGGCGCGTCTGGGAGGAACCCTGGCCCGCGGCCGACCCGCGATACCTCGAGTCGCCCTCCTTCGAGCTCGTGGTGCAGGTGAACGGCAAGGTCCGCGACCGCCTGCAGGCGCCGAGCGACGCGGACGCAGAGGCGCTGAAGGAGCTCGCGCGCGCGGCGCCGAACGCCCGGGAGCACGTCGGCGACCGGGAGGTCCTCAAGGAGGTCGTGGTGCCCGGGCGGCTCGTCAACTTCGTGATCCGCTGACGGCGGATGTCCGAGCTCCTGCGAGACGCCCGCCTCGTCGGGGTCGTCGGGCCCGGCGACGCCGACCTCGCGACGGAAGCGGTCGCCGAGGAGGTCGGCGCACGGCTGGCCGCGGCCGGGTTCTGGGTCGTCACCGGTGGTCTGGGAGGTGTGATGGAAGCCGCGAGCCGCGGTGCGAAGTCGCGGCGCGGCCACACGGTCGGGGTGCTCCCGGGGGACGACCCGGGTGCCGCCAACGGCTGGGTCGACCTGTCGCTCCCGACGGGCCTCGGCGAGTTGCGCAACGGGCTGGTGGCCCGCCTCGCGCTCGGGTTGGTCGCGGTCGGCGAGGGCCACGGGACCTTGACCGAGATCGGCTTCGCGCTCGGCCTCGGGCGGCCCGTGGTCGGGGTGGGGACCTGGCGGGTGCACGGCGTCGCCGACGTTGACAGCCCGGCGGCCGCGGTGGAAGAGCTCGTGCGCCGCTTGTCGCAGTAGCTGCGCGAAGCCGTGACGAAGCAGTGCTGATCGGGCACGCAAGGCGGTCGTAGCCTCGGCGCCGTGCCCGAGGTCAGCCGCCGCCAGTTCGCCGTCTACGCCGTCGCGGTCGTGCTCGTGGTGCTGCTCGGAGGCCGGGCACTCCGGGCGGGTGGGACGGCCGGGGGGGCCGTCGCGCAGCCGTTCACCGCAGGGGCGCCCGCGACGGTGGCGGGCGCGGCCGACGGTGCCCTGCCCTCCGGCGCCACCGTCACCTCCGGCGCGGTGGACGGCCGGCCCGAGCGCCTCCTGGTCCACGTCGCCGGAGCCGTCCGGCGCCCGGGCGTCTACGCGCTGCGGGACGGTGCCCGCATCCAGGACGCCGTCCGCAAGGCAGGGGGCGGGCGGGCCGGCGCCGACCTCGACGCCTTGAACCTCGCCGCGAAGGTCACCGACGGGCAGCAGGTGCTCGTCGCGAAGCGGGGTGCCCGGACGGCGGTCGCCGCGCCGTCCGGTGGGTCTGCTGCCTCGTCGGGGGCGGTGGGTGGTCCGGGCGCCGCGTCGGCGACGGTCGACGTCAACACCGCGGACGCCGCCCAGCTCGAGGCCCTCGACGGCGTCGGGCCCGCGATCGCGGCGAAGATCGTGGACTGGCGGACGCAGAACGGCCCCTTCCGCACGGTGGACGACCTCGCGCAAGTGCCGGGGATCGGCCCGAAGAAGCTGGAGGCGATGCGGGCGCAGGTCGTCACGTGACCCCGGTGGCCTCCGGCGGGCGCCGGCCCGGCGAATGCGCGGCAGCGGCCGTGGCAGCCGCCGTCGCTCGGCCGCTCCAGGCCGGGACGGCGGCGTTCGTCGTGGGTCTGCTGGTCTCGTCGTGGGTCCCGGCGGGCCTCGTGGCACTGCCCTGCGGCGGCGTGGTCGTCTCGGGAAGCGCGTGGTGGGCTCGGCGCGACCGGCGTGTGATGGGCATCCGCCTGTCGTCGGCCCGGCGCGCGAGGCTGCCCGTGGTCCTGGCGGTGGTCGCCGCCGGCCTGGTCGGCGGCGCCGCGGTCGGGGCTGCCCGTCTGGCTGCGTTGGAAGCGAGCAGCTTGCAGCCGCGCCTCGGGCACGAGGTCGCGGTCGTGGTCGTGGTTCAGGAGGCGGGACGGGCGTCGCCGTTCGGCGGCTGGTCCGCTTTGGCAGAGCTCGACGGCGAGCCCGTGCTGCTGCGGCGCTTCGAACCTCGCAGCGGGGACGCGGCCACGGCGGCTGCATCGCTTCCGGAGCCCGGATCCGAGCTCCGCGTCTCCGGATCGCTCCGCCGCCCGGGCACGTTCGCCCGCCGCCGGCACGCGCACGCGGAGCTCCGGGCCGACGCGATCGTCGTCGCAGGGCGACGGGGCGGGCCGCTCGGGGCGCTCGACGGGGTCCGCCGCGCCGCGGAGGCCGGGCTCGACCGGGGCCTCCCCGCCGACGCGGCCGGGTTGCTGCGCGGGATGGTGCTGGGAGAGGACGGAGCGCTGCAGCCCGTGACACGCGACGCGTTCCGGGCCTCCGGTCTCAGCCACCTCGTCGCGGCGAGCGGCACCAACGTCGTGCTGCTGGCGGCGCTCGCGACCGCGCTCGGGGCGGCCGTCGGCCTCGGCTTTTCCGGGCGCCTGTGGCTCACCCTCGCGCTCGTGGTCGTGTACGTGCCGCTGGCCGGCGGCGGCCCGTCGATCCAGCGGGCCGGCGTCATGGGGGCGGCCGCCGTCGCCGCCGGGCTCGTCGGGCGGCCCGCATCGCGGTGGTGGGCGCTCGAGCTGGCGGCGGCCGTGACGCTCGTGCTCGATCCCCGCTCCGTCCAGGACCCCGGCTGGCAGCTGAGCTTCGCGGCGGTGCTGGCGATCCTGCTGCTCGCGGGGCGCTGGGGTCGTGGGCTCGCGGCCTGGGGGGTGCCCGGTCCCTTGGCCGAGGTCACCGCGATGACGGGTGCCGCGACCCTCGCGACCGCCCCGCTGGTGGCCGCGCACTTCGGGCAGGCCTCGCTCGTCGGACTGCCGGTCAACCTGCTGGCCGCGCCGGCGGTCGCGCCGGTGATGTGGCTCGGCGTCGCGGCGGCCGGCGTGGCGCAGGCGATCGCGCTGGGCGGGGCGGTCGCCGTGGTCGCCGGGGCCCTCGCCGACGGCCTGGACGCGCTCGCCGGCTTCCCGCTCGGCTACCTCATCTGGTTGGCGCGGACGGGTGCGTCGATCCCGGGAGCGGTGGTGCAGGTGGGCCCGGTGGTGGTGCTCGCCTGCAGCGTGGCCCTGGCGGTGGCGATCGGTTCGCGGCGAGGCCGGAGCGCGGCGCCCGCGTCGGCGCTCGCCTGCGCGGCGCTGGTCGTCGGCCTCGCGCCCGCGCAGGCCGGTCCGCCACCGCCACCGGCCGGCTTCCGCGTCACCGCGCTCGACGTGGGCCAGGGCGACGCCACGCTGCTGCAGGACGGTCCGACGTCGGTGCTCGTCGACACCGGGCCACCGGAGGCGGGGATCGTGGCCCGGCTCCGCCGCGCGGGGGTCCGTGCCATCGATGTCCTCGTCGTCACGCACGCCCAGGCCGACCACCTCGGCGCCGCGCCGGAGGTGCTGCTCGGCGTCCCCGTGGCCATGGTGCTCGACGGCCGCGACGGAGTCGCGAGCGCGGGCGGTGACCGCATGGCGGCGCTCGCGCGGGAGCGCCGGATCCCGCTCGTGGCGCCGAGGGCGGGGCAGGAAGTGCGCCTGGGCGGCCTGCTCCTGCGCGTGCTCTGGCCGCGGGCCGAGCCGGCGGCCGCGCACGCAGGCTCGGACCCGAACCAGCGGGCCATCGTCCTGGAGGCGGAGGCCGAGGGCGCGCGCGTCCTGCTCACCGCCGACGCGGAGAGCGACGTGACGACGCGGCTCGACCTGGAGCACGTCGACGTCCTCAAGGTCGCTCACCACGGCAGCGCCGACCCGGGCCTGCCGGCGCTGCTCGCCCGCCTCCGGCCTCGGGTCGCCGCGATCGAGGTGGGCGTGCACAACACCTACGGCCACCCGGCGCCGACGACCCTGGCGGCCCTCGCCGGCCTGCCGGTCGTCGTCCGCACCGACCGGGACGGCACGGTGCGCCTCGACCACCTCCCGGGCGGCGGGTGGCAGGTCCGAGGCCATGCCTAGACTCGGCCGGGTGAGCGCCTGGAAGCCCGCCTACCTCGTCCACGGCGACGACCACGGGCGCATCGGCGAGCGCCGGGCCAACCTGTGGCGCAAGGCCGAGGCGGAGGCGGGCGCGGGCGGGGTGGAGGCCTTCGACGGTGACGGCGCGTCGCCGGGAGCCGTCGCGACGGCGCTGCTGACGATGACCTTCGCGATGGGGCATCGCTTCCTCGTGGTCGAGGGCGTCGAGCGCTGGAAGGACGCCGACGTCAAGGTGGACCTCGCGCCCGCGCTCAAGACGATGGACGGCGCGACGACCGTTGCGTTCTTCGGTCGCGAGGACGGCCGCCTCAAGGTGCCGCCGGCGCTGGTGGATG
>JBBQZE010000054.1:0-15243 GCA_038207985.1 Solirubrobacterales bacterium | reverse complement strand
AGCTGCTCCGGAAGCGTGCCCACGGTCCCGGGGTAGACGCAGCCCGTGCCCTGCACCTGCTGGAAGTCGCCCGCGGTGGCGCCGGGGTCGACGTCGGCCGGCTGCGCGCAGTCGCCCTCGGTCGCCGGGTTGGCCCCCTGCCCGCTGAGCAGGGCGATCCCGTCGGCAGGGGAGCCGAGGGAGGTCGCGTGGTAGTTGTTCAGCACCGCCCCTTGGCGGACCAGCACCTCACGGAACCATAGGTCGGGGGAGGCCGGGCCGAAGGTGTCGGCGAGCTTGCGGTCGGCGAGCGAGATGAGCCAGACGTGCTTGACCGGCGGCAGTGCGGGCGGCACGGTCGGGATCGGCGTGACCTCGGGCGTCGCGGAGGGGTCGGTGCCCGAGTCGGTGCCGGTGTCCACGCTCGTGTCCGTCCCCGTCCCCAGCGGGGTGGGCTCGAAAGCGGCGGGTGCCACCTCGGATGACGCCCCCGTGCCGCTCGTGTCAGGCGCCGTGACGTCCGCCGTGGCGCTGACGGAGCCCGTGTCGCCGGAGGGCGCCGGGGACGCCGCCGCGGGGGAGGCCGGAAGCGCGCCGAGGCCCGGGGGGCCGCCGACCAGGACGAGCCGGCGCCCCGTGGCAGCCGTCGAAACGGCCGTCCGGTCGCCACTGGCCACGCCGAGAGCGACGCCGGCGACGAGCATGGCCAGCGTCAGCAGCGCGGCGGTCCGCGGCCCGGGGAGCCGCACCGGCTCCCCGGGGATGGCGTCCCCCGGGGTCGGATCGGCCGCGGCGGCCCGGTCGGTGGACCGAGCCATCGCCAATGCGTCCAGCCGCTGCGGGCCGTTGCGCTCCCCGCATTCCAGGCAGTAGCGCTGGTCGGCGGCTAGCAGTGCGCGGCAGCGGGCGCAGGTCAGGTCTTCGAGTGCCACCGTGGCGCATCCTCGCGCGGGGGGCCGTGCCCGCTGTGAACGGGGTGTTACCGCCGGCCGTGGGGGTGCGCGCGCATTCACACCCTGGTCACAGGGCCGTCACCGGTCGTTCACCGGGGCCTGCCGGGCGTCCCGCATTCTGCTGGCACGTCGGCTCGCCGGCGCCACCCAGACCGCACCGTGCCGGCCGTGCACCAACGCACCGCGCCGGCCCTCACCCCCAAGGAGCCCATCCCTCATGACCCGCAAGCGCCGCCTCGGCGTTGGCATCACCGCCGCCGCGGTCCTCGCCGGCGGCGTGCCGGCTTCGGCCATGGCCGTCCCGACCATCACGGCGAGCGGTTCGACCTCCGTCGCGCCGCTCTTCGGGCTGCTCGCCAAGGGCTACATCAAGGACAAGCATCTCAGCGGCAAGCTGCGCTTCAAGTTGGCCCAGGGCGGCTCCGACGTCGGCGTCTCGGACGTCTCGCAGGGCAAGGTGTCCATCGGCAACTCGTCGCGCGACCCGAAGTCCTCCGACTCCGGCGTCGTCTTCAACAAGATCGCCAAGGACGCGATCTGCCTGTCCACGAACCCGGCCAACAAGCTGCCGAACCTGACCCAGGCGCAGATCCAGGCGATCTACTCCGGTGCGGTGCGCGACTGGAGCCAGGTCGAAGGTTCAACCGTCTCCGGCCCGATCGACCTCGTCGTCCGCACGCCGGCCTCCGGCACGCAGGACGCCTTCGACAAGATCTTCATGGGCGGCAAGAAGGTCTCCTCCACCGCGACGGCGCGGGCCTCGAACGGCCTCGTGCAGCAGAACGTCAAGAGCGACAAGAACGCCATCGGCTACTTGTCCTTCGACTTCACGGCCGGCACGAACGCGGTGTCCTACCAGGGCGTCGCCTGCACGCTGGCCAACGCGAAGTCCGGCCAGTACGGCGGCGTCCGCAACTTCTACATGGTGACCCGCGGGGCCGCGAGGGGCTCCACGGCGAAGTTCATCAAGTGGGTCCAGACCGCGAAGATCGCCCAGAAGCTCATCGCGCGCGCCTGGGTCCCACTGGCCTAGCTGCAGTCCGTGCTGCGGCCTTTGCTCACAGAGCCCTGGTCCGACCGCCGCGCCGAGCGAACGCTCGGCGCGGTGGCCGTGTTCCTGTGCTCGCTGGTGGTCCTGATCGTCATCTTCGTGTTCCTGCGGGCGCTGCCGACGCTTCAGCACAACCACGTGCTGGGCTGGCTGCTCCCGGGCGGGCCGGACGTCGACGACGACATCAAGCGGCAGGTCAACACCGGCATCAAGCCGACGGGTGACGACTACCGCCTCCACGCGTGGCCGCTGGTGTACGCGACGATCCTCACCACGGGCTTCGCCGTGTTCTTCGGGCTCGCCTTCGCCCTGCTGTCGTCCATCTTCATCGTCGAGTTCGCCCCGCGGCGCGTCCGCCGGGTGATCGTGCCCGTCGTCCGGCTGCTCGCCGCCGTGCCCTCGGTCATCTACGGGCTGATCGGCATCCTCGTCGTCGGGCCGTGGACCGCGAGCACCTTCATCTCGACGGCGCGCAAGGAATCGGTCGCCTACGTCGTGCAGCTCACCGGCACGAACCTGCTGGTGGCGGTGCTGATCCTCACGACCATGATCACGCCGATCATGATCGCGATCATCACCGACGCGCTCTACGCGGTCCCCAAGGGGTGGAAGGAGGGCGCCGTCGCCCTCGGGGTCAACCGCTGGCGCGGGATGTGGACCGTCTCGGTCCGGGCGGTCCGCCCTGCGATCATCGCCGCCGCGGTCCTGGCGACCGCGCGCGCCCTGGGCGAGGCGATCATGCTCTCGATGGTCTCGGGCTCCCGCGGCTTCGCGCCGAACCCGCTCGACGGCCTCACCTTCTTCTTCGAACCGGTGCGGCCGCTCGGCGCGACCATCGCCGAGAACGTGGAGTCGCTGAACGCCCCGGCCATCCGCTCCACGGTCTACGCCCTCGCGCTGCTGCTGCTCTTCTCGAGCCTGGTCCTGTCGGTCGGGGGCTACCTCGCCAAGCAGCCGATGCGCAAGTACGGAGTGCGGATCTGATGGCGACGACGACCCCGCCGCTGGCGCCCCTGCGAGCCCACCGGCCCGCCACCAAGCCGGCCAAGCCGGCCCAGGAATCGCTCTCGACCTGGCGCTGGGGCGACCGACTCGCGTTCTTCGCGTGCTGGGCGGCCGGCGGGCTGCTGTGCCTCATCGCGGCCTCGATCACGATCTTCATGCTGGTCAAGGGCATCCAGGAGCTGAACCTCGACCTGCTCACCTCCCACCCGCAGGTCGGGCTCAAGCAGTCCGAGACCGGCGGGTTCCTGGACCCGATCATCGGCACCGTGCTGCTCACCGTGATCGGCATCACGGTCGCGACGCCGTTGGCGGTCGCCTCCGCGCTCTGGCTCGTCGAGTACGGCCGTCCCCGCTGGCTGGCCCGGGTGGTCGAGAGCTTCCTCGAGATCATCGCCGGCACGCCGTCCATCGTCATCGCGATCTTCGGGCTGGCGCTCTTCCAGAACGGCCTCTTCGCGATCCTGTCGTTCCGCTCGGACGCGGGCGGCGTCTTCGGCCGCTCCTTCGTCAACGCCGGGCTCATGATGAGCTTCGTCGCGCTCCCGCTGGTCTTCGGCGCCACCAGGGAGGGGCTGCAATCCGTTCCGGCCCACGTGCGCGAGGCGTCCTACGGCCTGGGCAAGACGAAGATCGCGACGATCCGGCGCGTGCTGCTGCCCAGCGTCCGCTCGAACATCTCGACGGGGGCCGCGCTGGGGATGGGGCGCATCGCGGGCGACACCGCCATCGTGATCGTGCTCCTCGGAGCCACCTTGAACATCGAGCCCGAGGGCAGCGTCCCGGGCGCCGACGTCCTGAAGGGCACCGGCTCGACGCTCACCTCCTACGTCTACAACAACTCCCCGGCCGGGGAGGGCAACGCGCCGCAGAAGGCCTACGCCGCCGCGTTCGTGCTGCTGCTCATCGTGGTGGCGCTGAACTTCGTCGTGGACACCATCGCCAAGCGCGGCTCCTCCACCGGCCTCGAATCCCAGCGCCTCGGCGCCTAGGGCCAGGAGCACCCTTTGGACCCGCTCACCGAGAGCCCCCCCGTCGCCTACACCGCCGAGGGCGAGGAGCGCCGCGGCCTGCCCGTGCCGCCGATCCGGCGCATCCGCCTCGACCAGCCGCCGACCGTGGTGCCCGCGCCGGCGGGGGGCACCGGCCCGGCCGTGCCGGGCATGGCGGGCTCGGCGACCCGCCACGCCACGACGACCGCGGGCGCCGAGCGCATGGCGCTCGAGCACCTCGGCGTCGCCTACGCCGGCAAGCCCGCGGTCAAGGACGTCTCGCTCTCGATCCGCCAGGGCGAGGTGCTGGCGCTGATCGGGCCGTCGGGCTGTGGCAAGACGACGCTGCTGCGGACGCTGAACCGGCTCACGGAGCTCACCGCCACCGCGAGCCGCTCGGGCACGATCCGCCTCGAGGGGCAGGACATCGACGAGCTCGAGGTCACGACCCTGCGCCGGCGGGTCGCCATGGTCTTCCAGCAGCCCAACCCGTTCCCGATGTCGATCTTCGACAACGTCGCCTACGCCTTGCGCGAGCAGGCCATGAAGCGCCCGGGGCGCAAGGTGGTCGCACCCCACGTCGAGGACGCGCTGACCCGCGCTGGGCTCTGGGACGAGGTCAAGGACGATCTCGACGGCGCCGCGCTGCGCCTCTCCGGGGGCCAGCAGCAGCGGCTGTGCATCGCCCGGGCGATCGCGACCCGGCCCGACGTCCTGCTGATGGACGAGCCCTGCTCGGCGCTGGACCCGAAGTCCACCGCGATAATCGAGGATCTCATCCTCGAGCTGCGCGAGGACCTGGCGATCGTCATCGTCACCCACAACCTGCAGCAGGCCTACCGCGTCGGGGACGCCGTCGCCTTCATGTACCTCGGCGACCTGGTCGAGCACGGCTCCGCCGAGCAGGTCTTCGGCGAGCCGCGTGCGCAGCGCACGCGGGACTACGTCGGCGGGGCGTTCGGCTAACGATGCGGGCTCGCGCCGTCGCCGCCGCGCTGCCCGCCATGGGCGGCCTCCTCGCGCTCTCGGCCTGCGAGAGCTCGCAGCACAAGAGCGACCGCCTGCGCGCGCAGGGCGCGACCGCGGCGGAGCTCACGTCCGTGAAGGCAGGCGCGCCCAACGCCGACGTGAAGGTGGCCGGCACCACGATCCTGCGGTCGGCCGGCGGGACGGCGGTCGTCGTCGAGCTCAAGAGCACCGGGACCGTCGACCAGGTCGCCGTGCCGATCCAGATCCGGGCCAAGGACGCCAAGGGCGCCGATGTCTACAAGAACGACCTCGACGGCCTGCAGACGTCCCTGCAGCAGCTCGCGCTGCTTCGCCGGGGAAAGACGGCGTACTGGGTCAACGACCAGGTGACCGCGCCCTCCAAGCCTGCCCGGGTCGTCGTCCAGGTCGGCCGGCCCAAGGGCAAGCCTGCCGCCCGGCTGCCCAGGATCCGCCTCAGCGGGGTCCGCATGGACGCCGATGATGTCTCCGGCGCATTCCTGCGCGGGATCGTGCGCAACGAATCGACGCTGCCCCAGGTGAACATGCCGATCTACGCCGTGGCCCGGAAGGGCGGCAAGGTCGTCGCCGCCGGGCGCGCGCTGATCGAGCGTCTTGACCCCGAGCCGCAGAAGAAGCCGACCGTCTTCCGCATCTTCTTCATCGGCGACCCCAAGGGCGGCACGCTGTCGCTCGAGGCCGAGCCGACCGTCCTGCGAGCCGAAGGAACCTGACGTGACGCCCTGCACGACCTGCAACGCCCCGATGGCGGTCGACCAGCGCTACTGCCTGGAGTGCGGCAGCCGCGCCGGGGAGGCGCGCCTGCCGTTCCTCGACCTCCTGCGCGCCGATCCGGGCACCGAGGTGATGCCGTACGACCGGCCGCCGGCGTCCGCCTGGGGGCCGGCGCCGCCCGCGTTCGCCCTGCCGCCGCGGGTTCCGACGGCGCAAGAGCGGCTGCAGGCCAACTCCGGCCTCATCGCCGGCGTCGGCGTCCTGCTGCTGGCCATGCTCATCGGGGTGCTCATCGGCTCCGGGTTGGGGAACGACGGCTCCCAGGCGGCGGCCGCGCCGGCGCCCATCGTCGTCGGCGGCCTGCCCGCGGCGGCGGCGACGGGGGTGACGGGCGCCCCGGACGCGGTTGCCGCCGACCCCTCGGCGACCAAGGCCAAGACCAAGAAGAAGGCGTCGTCCTCCGCCGCCGCGTCGTCCTCGGCCAAGAAGGCGCCCGTGCGCGCGACGAACTCCGCGGTCAAGAGCCTCGACAACCTGACGGGCAAGGCCGCGCAGAAGGCGGTCGACAAGCTCGGCAAGACCATCGCGGTCGGTGGCAAGGCGCCCAAGAAGGACTCCAAGCCCGCCGCGGCCGGCGGCAGCTTCCAGGAGATCGGCTGATGCGCGAGCGCGCGCAGCGCCTGCTGCCCGGCGCCCGCCCCCCGGCGCCGGGACCGTCGGCGCTCGACGACCTGCGGCGCCGGCGCGACGAGCTGGCCGAGCGGGTCGCCGGGCTGACCTGGGATCTCGGGGGCCTCACCTACGAGATGGCGATCCGCGACCACTTCCGCCTCGACGTGCTCGTGCAGCGCACCGCGGTGCTGCAGGAGGCCGACGCGGAGCTCGGCGAGGTCGAGCGCCTGCTCGCCGCCGCCGACGAAGGCGTCACCGGCCAGTGCCGGTCGTGCGGTGCCGTCCACTCGCGCGGCGCGGCCTTCTGCTGGAAGTGCGGGCAGTCCCTGATCGCCTCGGCCTCGGCCTCGGCCTTCGATGCCCCCGCCGCCCCCGCGCCGCCGCTGCACAACGGCTCGGGGCGGATGCACGACGACACCGTGGTCATCGACGGCGGCGGCGCTTGAGCGCGATCCCCTCGAGCAGGTGGGCCACGGTCTCGCAGGCGTCGACGGACGCCTCGAGGCTCTCGAAGATGTCCTTCCAGCGGATCACCACCATGGGGTCGATCCCGTTCGCGAACAGCGAGGCGATGGCGTCGCGGCTCAGCCGGTCGCCCTCGTTCTCCAGGCGGTGGATCTCCACGAGGTGCGGGCTGAGTTCCGTGCCGGTGCGCAGGCAGCGCAGCGCCCGGGCGACCTCCTCGCCGGCGCCGACGAGCACGTCGGCCAGGGCGGTGCTCTGCTCCATCGGCGCCTCGACGCCGTACAGGCCGAGGGCGTCGGCCGTCTGCTCCGCGAAGTCCACGACGTCGTCGAGGGCGGTGGCCAGGGCGTGTCCGTCCTGGGCGTCGAGGTCCCCGCCGCCGCGCCGGCGCGAGCGGATCGCCGCGCCGTCGATGCGGTGGATGATGTCGTGGGTGATGCGGTCGCCCTCGCGCTCGCAGAGCAGCAGGTCACGGGCGAGCTCGGCGCGCTCGGGCCAGTCGGAGAGCAGGTCGCGCAGCAGGAGGGTCGCGCGCTGGACGTTGCGGCCCGCCTCCTCCAGGAGCTCGTAGACGGCCGGGTCGCGGCCGGGTCGCCGGAGGAGGGGCATCTCCCGACCGTAGGCGCCGGACCGCGGACCGGGCGCCGCCGTTCACCGCTCTTTCACATCCGCTTCACAGCCGTGCAACAGACGCGGTGGCGGCGAAGGGGGACGCTGGACACCGTGGAAGCTGCACGCGCACGAGAGGCCCTGGTGACCGGCGAGATCGAGGTTCGTCCGCGGGACGGGCTGGTGCTTGCCGCCGGGCGTGCGCTCACGCTCTCGGTGCGCGAGTTCCAGCTGCTCGTCGCCCTCGTGCGCTCGGAGGGGAGCATCGTCTCGCGCGACGAGCTGTACGACATGGTCTGGGGCGGAGCGCTCCGTGACGGCGACCGCTCGATCGACGTGTACGTCCACAAGGTGCGCGTGAAGCTCGAGGACGCTCTGCCGGCCTGGCGCTTCATCCACACCCACGTGGGCTTCGGCTATCGCTTCGCCCCGGAGCTTTCACACCCTCTTCACATCTCGGAGACAGCGCGGTAACAGGGTGCACGTGCGCCTAGTCCAGCCTGGTCTGAGCAGACGCACCCCATCCAAGGAGACCGTAGTGAGGCAAACCCCCCTCTTCGCCGTGCTTGCCGCCGGCACGCTCGCATTCGGCGCCGCCGCGTGCGGCAGCGACAACTCGAGCAGCACCTCCAGCGCAGCCGCGACGAGCGGCTCGAGCGCGCCCGCCCAGGTCAAGGCCACGCTGAACGGCGCCGGCTCGACCTTCGCCGCCCCGATCTACATGCAGGTGTCCGGCAAGCTCAAGGACCAGGGGCTGACGGTCAACTACCAGGGCGTGGGCTCCGGCGCGGGCATCACCCAGCTGCAGTCGGGCACGGTGCAGTTCGCCGGTTCTGACCCCTCGATCGGCGACGCGGACAAGACGGGCAAGCTCAAGGACCCGTACATCCAGATCCCGATCGCCCTCGGCGCCATCACCGCGTCCTACAACCTGCCGAACGTCAAGTCGGGCGTGAAGCTCGACGGCTCCACGCTGGCCGACATCTACCTCGGCACGGTCAAGAAGTGGAACGACCCGGCGATCGCCGGCCTCAACGCGGGCATGACGCTGCCGAGCACGAACATCACGGTCGTCCACCGCTCGGACTCCTCGGGCACGACCAAGGGCTTCACGCAGTTCCTGGCCAACTACTCGCCCAAGTGGAAGAGCGGCCCGGGCGTCGACAAGGACATCAAGTGGCCGAAGGGCACCGGCGCCAAGGGCAATGACGGCGTCGCCGCGGCCGTCAAGCAGACCGAGGGCGCCGTCGGCTACGTCGAGCAGGCCTACGCACTGCAGAACAACTTCACGTTCGCCGACATCAAGAACAAGTCCGGGGCCTTCGTGGCGCCCACGCTCGAGTCGACGTCGGCCGCGGGTGACGGGCTGACGATCCCGGACGATCTCGGGGTCTCCACCATCGACGCCCCGGGCGCCAAGGCGTACCCGATCGCCTCGCAGACGTTCGTGGACTTCCCGCAGGACCCGTGCAAGGCGGGCGGTTCCAAGGACATCGCGGCCGGTCTGCAGGCCTTCGCGAAGTACCTGACGGGGACAGAGGGCCAGGACACGATCAAGCAGCTCTCCTACGCGCCGCTGCCGTCGGCGCTGCTGTCCAAGGCCCAGGAGGCCGCAGGCAGCGTCATGTGCAACGGGTCGCCGGTCGCCTAGCCGTGGCCTCCGGCGCCGCGATCGACAAGGGGGACCGCTCGCTGTTCGAGCGGTCCCCCGCGGCGCGCCGTGCCGACCCCATCTTCAAGTGGGGGCTGACGATCCTGGCGGCCTTGATCCTCGTCCTGATCGCGTTCTTCTTCCTGTTCCTCTTCACGAAGGCGCAACCCGCCCTGGCCTTCCAGGGCGTCTTCTCGTTCCTGTTCTCCAACGACTGGAACCCGAGCAAGGAGATCTTCGGGGCCTGGCCGCTGCTCGCCGGGACCCTGATCACGGCGGCGATCGCGCTGGTCATCGGCGTCCCCATCGCCGTCGGGACCGCGCTCTACCTCACCGAGCTTGCGCCGGTTCGCCTGCGTCAGCCGCTCACCATCCTCGTCGAGCTGCTCGCCGCGGTGCCCTCGGTCGTGTACGGCCTGTGGGGCGTCTTCGTGCTGATCCCGCGGCTCCGCCCGGCCGAGCAGTGGTTCTCGGACACCTTCTCGTTCCTGCCGTTCGTGGGCGGCTCGGTCGCCGGACCCAACTACTTCATCGGCGGGCTGCTGCTCGCGATCATGATCCTGCCGATCGTCTCGGCGATCTCGCGCGAGGTCATCTCCACCGTCCCGCAGGACCACAAGGAGGCCGCGCTCGCACTCGGCGCGACGCGCTGGGAGATGATCCGCACCGCGGTGCTGCCCTACTCACGGGCCGGGATCACCGGCGCAGTCATGCTGGGCCTCGGCCGTGCGATCGGTGAGACCATCGCGGTCGTCCTGGTGATCGGCAACTCGCCGACGGTCGGCAAGCAGCTCTTCGACCAGGGCTACACGCTCGCGGCCGTCGTCGCCAACGAGTTCGGCGAGGCGTCCAACGACCCGTTGCACGCCGGCGCGCTGATCGCCGCGGGGCTGGTGCTGTTCGTGCTCACGCTCGTGATCAACGGCGCGGCACGCGGCCTGGTCATCCGGGCCGAGCGCAACCGCACGCCCGCGCAGATGGCCCCGACGGCCGGCGGCGGGGCGACGGCATGACGGCGCATCATCCCTCCACGGACGCGACCGAAACCACGGAAGGCGGGTCGTCGCGATGAGCACCCAGAGCGCCGCCTCCCAGCTGCTCGCACCGGCCTCCGGGCGCCGGCGCGCCACCGACCGCCTCGCGCGCGTGCTGCTGCTCACCGCGACCGCCGTCGCGCTGGTCCCGCTGATCCTGGTCGTCTTCTACCTGTTCCAGCGGGGGTTGAAGGGCGCGACCGCGTCAGGCTTCTTCACCACAGACCCGACGGGCAACTTTCTCGGCGACCCGGGCGGCGTCCGCTCGGCGATCCTCGGAACGCTCGAGATCATCGGGCTGGCCTCGCTGATCGCGATCCCGCTCGGCATCGGCGTCGCGCTCTACCTCGTCGAGTTCGGCAAGAAGACCGCGTTCTCCCAGGTCGTCCGCTACTTCGTCGACGTCATGACCGGCGTCCCGTCGATCGTCTTCGGCCTCTTCGTCTACATCGTGCTCGTGCAGAGCGGGATCGGCGGGTCGTTCGCCGGCTGGAAGGGCGCCATCGCGCTGTCGCTGCTGATGCTGCCGACCGTGATCCGCTCGGGCGAGGTCGTGCTGCTGCTCGTCCCCGACGCGCTGCGCGAAGCCGCGCTGGCCCTCGGAACGCCGCGCTGGAAGGTCACGCTGAAGATCGTGCTTCCGTCGGCGTTGCCCGGGCTGGTCACGGGCTCGCTGCTCGCGGTGGCTCGCGGGATGGGGGAGACCGCCCCGCTGCTGTTCACGTCGGCCTACGTCGCCGGTGCGACGGGCAATCTCGGGCGTCGCATGAACTCCTTGCCCGTCCAGATCTACCAGGACATCTCGCAGCCGAACGCGGCGATCGTCAACCGCGCCTGGGGTGCGGCGCTGACGCTCGTCCTGCTGATCCTTCTGATTACGATGATCGCGCGCGTCGCCGCGCGAAGGAGCCGCCTCGCATGAGCCAGGACCCCACGATCACCACCATGTCGCAGGATCACGAGGCCTCGGTCGGGCGGACCCCCGAGCCCGCCCGCGCCGGAGGCGCGCGCTCGTTGGTCTCTGGCGCCACCGCTCCCGCAGGGCGCGCCGCGGCGCCCCCGCGCAGCGGCGGCCATGCGATGACGGTCCGCAACCTGAACGCCTACTACGGCGTCAACCACGCGATCAAGGACGTCTCGATCGACTACGTGGCCAACGGCGTCACCGCGATGATCGGGCCGTCGGGCTGCGGCAAGTCGACCGTGCTGCGCTGCCTCAACCGCCTGCACGAGGAGCTGCCAAAGGCTCGCGCCGAGGGCGAGGTGCTGCTCGACGACACGGACATCTACGGCGCCGGTGTCGACGTCGTGGCGGTGCGCCGGGCGATCGGCATGGTCTTCCAGAAGCCCAACCCGTTCCCGACGATGTCGGTCTTCGACAACGTCGCCGCCGGGCTCAAGCTCAACGGCGTCAAGGGCGTCGACCTCAAGGAGCGTGTGGAGACGTCGCTGCGCGGCGCCGCGCTGTGGGACGAGGTGAAGGACCGCATGGACACGCCGGGGATCGGCCTCTCCGGCGGCCAGCAGCAGCGGCTGTGCATCGCACGGACGATCGCCGTCGAGCCGCGGATCGTGCTGATGGACGAGCCGTGCTCGGCGCTGGACCCGATCGCGACGCTCAAGGTCGAGGAGCTCATCGACGAGCTCAAGCAGCGATACACGATCATCATCGTCACGCACAACATGCAGCAGGCGGCACGCGTCTCGGACACGACGGCGTTCTTCTACCTGGGCGAGCTCGTCGAGCACGGCCCGACCGAGAAGATCTTCTCCACCCCCACCGAGGCCCGCACCGAGGAGTACGTGACGGGCAAGTTCTCGTGAGCCTGCAGCCTCGCGAGCCGCTGCGACGGCACTTCCGCGAGGAGCTGGTCGCCACGGAGCAGCAGGCGCTGGGCGGCCTGGACATGGTCATCGGCCAGGTCGACCGCTGCATCGAGGCGATCGAGCATCAGGACGTCGAGCTCGCCGAGCTCATCATCCTCGACGACGACCGCCTCGACGGGCGCTACCTCGAGGTGCACCAGGGCGTGCTCTCGCTCCTGGCGTTGCAGGCGCCGGTGGCGGGGGACCTGCGGATCGTCGCGGCCCTGCTGCACACCATCAAGCACGTGGAGCGCATGGGCGACCAGTGCGTGAACATCGCGAAGCTCATCCCGCTGACGGGGCACGAGCCGCCTGTGCAGGCGGAGATCCTCGAGCGGGTGCTGCGCATGGGGCGCGCCGCCCGGGACGAGGTCGCGCTGTGCCGGCGCTCCTTCGCCGAGCGCGACGTGCGCCTGGCCGAGGCGCTCGTCGAGCAGGATCGCGAGATCAACGCGCTCAACCGCGAGATCTTCGCCCTGGCGGTCTCCATGGGCACGGACGAGGACACCCGCGAGTGGGCGATGACCATGACCATGGTCGCGCGGGCCTTCGAGCGCATCGGTGACAACGCCGTGGACATCGGCGAGCAGACGGCCTTCGTGGTGACGGGCCTCTTCCGGGAGTTCTCGGACTCCTCGCACCCGCTGCCGGGCTGACACGCCGTCAACCCGTCGGGGCCGGTGACGGCGCCCTGTGAAGATGTGGTGACCAGAGGTGCGGAAGCACACGTTCCCGCCCGATCGTCACCTAGACTGCGCCGCATGGCCGCACCCAGCAGCGTGGGACCGGACGTGGACCGTCCGATCCCGGCGCCCAGCGCAGCGCCGTCGCCCCGGATCGCCGTCATCGACACGGACTCCGGCTTCTTGCAGGTCCTGACCAAGCGGCTCGACCGCCTGGGCTGGGAGCACCGCGTCGTCGCCACCGCCATCCCGGTGGACACGGTCGTCGCGATGCGGCTGAGCGCCGTGGTCGTCGACCTCGGCGGGCTCGGGCCGCACGGCTGGGAGTACCTCGAGAAGCTCAGCAGCGCCCTGCCGGGGCTCGGGATCGTCGTGTGCACCGGCCAGTCCACCGTCGCCCAGCGCGTCCGCGGGCTGCGCATGGGCGTCGACGACTGGCTGACGAAGCCCTGCCACCCCGAGGAGCTGATCGCGCGCGTCGAGGCCGTCGTGCGTCGCCGGCGCCGCACGGAGCAGCGCGGCTCGGGAGGCGGCGCCGTCGTCGCCGGGGAGCTCGCCATCCGCACCGACCGCTTCCAGGCCTTCGTCGCCGACCACTCGGTGGACCTCACCCGTCGCGAGTTCGAGCTCATCGAGCTCCTCGCCTCCGCCGAGGGCCGGGTCCTCGAGCGCGAGGAGATCTACCAGCGGGTCTGGGGCTACGCGATGGCGCGCGGCGACCGGTCCGTCGACGTCTTCGTGCGCAAGCTGCGTCAGAAGCTCGAGCGGGCGTCGCCCTCGTGGCGCTACATCCACACGCACTTCGGCGTGGGCTACCGCTTCTCGCCGGAGCCCACGGACCCCGTGGGCTCGGCGCCGGTGGTCGCGACGGCCGCCGACGAGCTCCTCGCCGAGCCGCTCGCGCCCGTCCTGGGCTGAGCTGCTCGGGGGCGGCTGGCGCCGCGCCGGTCCCGCTCAGTAGGCGACGTCGTCGCGGTAGCGCCGGTAGACGAGAACCAGCGCGTAGGCCGCCCCGCCGATGAGCACGCACCAGAGCAGGACGCCCGGGGTCGTCCCGAACAGCCGCCCGCGGGCGGCCATGGCCCACACGGCTACCGCGATGGCGCCGTAGAGCAGGCCCCGGTGCTGGTCGCCCAGCGAGAACAGGTCGATCCGGTT
Source organism: Solirubrobacterales bacterium (assembly GCA_038207985.1). Classification (GTDB taxonomy): domain Bacteria; phylum Actinomycetota; class Thermoleophilia; order Solirubrobacterales; family Solirubrobacteraceae; genus Paraconexibacter. Next base: position 1,406 of record JBBQZE010000054.1, on the reverse strand, counting down.
CTGGCGGTAGAGGCGGTACCCGAAGTAGGCGAAGCTCGCGGTGATGAGGGTCCCGAGGACCGCGGCGACGAAGTCGGCGCTGGCGCCGCCACCAGGCAGGAAGTGCACCGCGGCGGCCAGGGCGAGCACGATCAGGACGTTGCGGACGACGGGGCTCATCGCCCGAGACCGTAGCGGGCGCGGCCGGCGCGTCGCGACGTCCCGGGCGGGGGGCCTTCCGCGCGCTCCCGGGGTCCCTTCCGCGCGCTTCGCGTCTGGTTCGGACATGCGGCTCGCGGCCACCGTGGATGCATGCCCCACCGCCACCGCCACCGCCAGCAGGGCCAGGCGAGCGTCGAGCTTGTCGCCCTCCTCCCGCTCTTGGCGGCCTTGGCAATGCTGGGTTGGCAAGTGGTGGTGGCGGGCCAGGCGCTCTGGCTGGCGGGCACCGCGGCGCGCGGCGCTGCGCGGGCCCAGGCGGTCGGCGGGGACGCCGCCGCGGCGGGCCGCGCCGCGCTGCCCCCGGCATTGCGCCCGGGCACGCGCGTGCGGACGGGGCGGCGCGGCGTGGAGGTCACCCTCGACGTGCCGGCGGTCGTCGGCGGCATGCGCCTCGGGACCGTCGTCAGCCGCGCGAGCTTTCCCCGGCAGGGTTCGCGATGAGCGATGCGGGGGCCGCGACGCGGACGGCGCGGACGGAGCGCGGCCAGCACGGCCAGGCGAGCGTCGAGGTCGTCGCCCTCGTGCCCGTGGTGGTCGGCGTGGTGCTGACGCTGCTGCAGGTGCTCGCGGCGGGTGCCGCGGGGGAGCACGCCGGCCACGCAGCCGAGGCGGGTGCGGTGGCGCTGCTCCAGCGCACGGACCCGCGCGCGGCGGCGCGGGCCGCGCTGCCGGACTGGGAGGCGGGCCGGATGCGCGTGCGGGTGCGCGGCGACGAGGTCAGCGTCCGCGTCCGCCCGCGAACGCTGGTCCCCGGGCTCGCCGGGCTGCTCGAGCACACCGCGCGGGCACGGGCGGGAGCCGGCTCGTGAGCACCGGGGCCGAGCGGCTGCTGGGGTGGTTCGTGCAGGGGGTGGACGCGCCGACGGCTCCGGGCGGGGCCCCGGCGGCCGGTCCGCCGCGCCGGGCGCCGTCCCCGTTCCGCGGCAGGCGCGCGTGCGTCATCGGCGCCGACGCCGCGGCGGTCGCCTTCGGGCTCGCGCTGGCCCATCGCCTGGGGCGGTCCCCGGGCGCGCCCGGGGCGCTCGCCTGCCTGTGGGGTGCCCCGGGGGCGCCGGCGGTCCGGCGGACGCCTCCGGCGCCGGCGGTGAGGCGCCTGGTCGCCTCCCTCGCCGCCCGGGGGGTGCCCGCGACGGCCCAGGGCCGGCTGACGCGCGTCGACCTTCCGGCCGATGCGGCCGAGGCGGCCGAGGCGGTCGAGGCGGCCG
>JBBQZE010000053.1:0-15270 GCA_038207985.1 Solirubrobacterales bacterium | reverse complement strand
CTCTGCACCGACAACGCGGCGATGATCGCCTCCGCCGCGCGCTGGGTGGCGCCGCTGGCTCCGGGCGACTACGAGGCGCTGGACGCGTACCCGACCGGGCGCCGCGACCTGTGAGCGCGACCCCCGAGCGGACCGTGGTGCTCTTCGGGCGGCCGGGCTGCCACCTCTGCGACGACGCCCGCGCGATCCTCGAGCGCGTGCGCGGCGACCACCACTTCGTGCTCGCCGAGCGCGACATCGAGGCGGACGACGCGACCTTCAAGGCCTACCTGGAGCGGATCCCGGTCGTCACCCTGGACGGCGACGAGCTCTACGAGCTGTTCGTCGACGAGGACGACCTGCGCTCGCGGCTGGCCTGAGTAGGGTTCCCGGCCAGGCCGATGAGCAGCGACCCCGCCCCCCAGTACTCCGATGCCCCGGACGGGACGAGCCCGGAGCGCCTCTCGCTCGGCGTCGCCGCGCGGCTCTCGCGCTACCTGCAGGTCCTCACGCAGGCCAAGAAGATGGGCAAGGACACGATCTCCTCGCAGGAGCTCTCGGACTACACCCACGTGAACTCCACGCAGATCCGGCGCGACCTGTCGGGCTTCGGCAAGTTCGGCAAGCGCGGGGTGGGCTACAACGTCGAGTCGCTCGTCTCGCAGATCCGCAAGATCCTGCACACCGCGGGCCAGCACAACATCGCGCTCTTCGGCGCCGGGCACCTGGGGCGGGCCATCGCGGGCTCGGACATCTTCGCCGACCACGGCTTCCGGGTCGTCGCGATCTTCGACAACGACCCCGAGAAGGTCGGGATGTCGGTCGGTGCCCAGACGGTGCGCCACCTCGACGACCTCCGGGACCTCGTCGAGGAGGAGGACATCGTCGTCGGCGTCCTCGCGGTGCCCACCAAGGCCGCCCAGGGCCTGGCCGACGACCTCGTCGCAGCGGGCGTGAAGATCATCTTCAACTACTCCGAGGCGCTGCTCGACGTGCCGCCCGAGGTCACGGTGCACACCTCGAGCCCGGCCGTCGACCTGCTCTACGCGCTCTACTTCTACCTGACGTGATGACCTCGCTCGAAGCCGCCGAGGCGGCGTTCGCGGCCTCGGTCGACGCCACCGTGGGCATCGAGGAGGAGTTCGCGATCCTCGACCCGGCCACGCTGGACCTCGCACCCCGCTACGAGGAGCTGCACGCGCTCGCGCAGGCCGATCCCGTGCTGGCCGAGGCGATCGCCGGGGAGCTCATCTCGAGCGAGATCGAGATCCGCTCGGGCCGGGGGGAGACGCTGGCGCTCGCCCTCGACCAGCAGCGCGAGGCGCGCAAGCGCCTGTTCGCGCTCGCCGACGCCCACGGCGCGGCGCTCGGCGCCACCGGCACCCACCCCTGGGCGGACTACCGCGAGCAGCCGAACATCGACACGGAGCACTACCGCCGGGTCGTGGAAGGCTTGCAGTGGGTCGCGCGGCGCAACAACACGTTCTCGCTGCACGTGCACGTGGGCGTGCGGGGCGCCGACCGCGCGGTGCAGGCCTGCGACCGCCTGCGGCCCGTGCTGCCGGCCCTGCTGTCGGTGAGCGCCAACTCGCCGTGCCTGGACGCCCGCGACGCCGGGCTGCACTCCGCGCGCACCCAGAGCTTCACCAAGGTGTTCCCCCGCTGCGGCATCCCGGACGCCTACGGCTCCTGGGCGGCCTACGCCGACTACATCCGCTTCCTGCAGGTCACGGAGTCGATCGTCGAGTACACGCAGGTCTGGTGGTCGATCCGCCCGCATTTCGACTTCGGGACGGTCGAGGTCCGGATCTGCGACGCGCAGGGGACGGCGGAGGAGTCCGACGCCCTGTCGGCGCTCATCGTCGCCTGCGTGCTGCAGGCCGTCGCGGACGTCGACGAGGGTGGGCCCTGGGCCGACCCCGCGCGCCGGCTGATCGAGGAGAACTTCTGGCGGGCGATCCGCTTCGGCCAGGACGGGCGCCAGATCGACCTAGCGACCGCGACGCAGCACCCGGCCGCCGAAAGCGTCGACCGCCTGCTGGCCTGGACCGCGCCGGCCCGGGTGGCGCACGGGCTCGCCGAGCCGGCCTTCCCGGCGCTCAACGGCGCTCAGCGCGCCCGCCGGGCGCTAGATGCCGGCGCGTCCCTCGACGAGGTGTACGCCGCGTCGGTCCGGGAGACCCACGACACGTACGCCGCGATCCCCGCGAACCAAGGAGCACCGAGCACATGAGCGAGCAGAGCGGTCCCGAGGGCTTCGACGGCCCGCCCCCCACCGAGGAGGAGCTGCGCGCCGCCTACGAGGCGGAGCTCAAGCAGCTGCGCGTCGAGGACGTGATCATCCAGACGGTCGTCTCGCTGTTGAACCTGGGCGGGCGCAAGGCCGGCCTGGCGCCGGGGACCGAGGACGAGCGCGACCTCGACCAGGTCGCCCTGGCGATCGAGGGGGTCCGCCGTCTGTTCGGTTTCGTCGAGGAGGCGCTCGGCCCGGACGGCCAGCAGCTCAAGGACGCGCTGGCCCAGCTCCAGATGGCCTACGTGCGCCTCGGCGGCTCCGCGCCGCCCCCGGGGGCGGGCGCCGGGCCGGATGCTGCGCCCGCGCAGGCCGCCGCCCCCGCGACGCCCCCGCCGCCCCGGCTGTGGACGCCCGGCTCCTGACCCGCCAGGTCGCGCTGCTCCGCGGGATCAACGTCGGCGGCCACAAGCGCGTGCCGATGCCGGACCTCCGCGCGCTCGCCGAGGAGCTCGGCCACGAGGAGGTCGCGACGCACGTGCAGAGCGGCAACCTCGTCTCCACGGTGCCCGACCGGCCGGAGGCCGAGGCGGTCCGCGAGCTCGAGGAGGCCATCGCGGAGCGCTTCGGCTTCGCGGTGCCCGTCGTCCTGCGCACTCGCGACGAGCTCGCTGCCGTAGTGGCGGCGAACCCGCTCGCCGACGTGGCCACGGAGCCCAAGCGGCACCACGTCCTCTTCCTCGCCGACGCTGTCGACCCGGGGCGCCTGGAGGCGCTCGCCGCCGCGGACCACGCGCCCGACGTGGTGGTCGCCGAGGGGCGCGAGCTGCACCTCTGGACCCCGGACGGGATCCGCGACTCCAAGCTGGCACGCAAGCTCACCGACGCGCGGCTCGGCACCACGGTCACCGCCCGCAACTGGCGGACGGTCGAGGCGCTCCTGGCGCTCGCCGACGCGGCCTGACCGCAGCTCCTAGCCCGCGAGGACCGCGTCCGTGGTGCGCACGGTCGCGAACTCGCCGTGCAGGCTCGCCTGGGTGGCCCGCGAGATCTCGGCGGCGGGGATGACGACGCCGTCCGGGCCCGTCATGTCGAACGTGTGCATCGCATCGGCGACGAACGTCACGTCGTAGCCGAGGTCGCCGGCCATCCGCGCGGTCGTCTCGCAGCAGTAGTTCGTCTGGATCCCGCAGACGGCCACCGCCCCGAGCCCGGCGGCGGAGAGCCAGGCGTGCAGGTCGGGCTCGCCGTAGAACGCGGAGTGCACCGACTTGGTCACGAGCAGGTCCGGCTCGCCCGTGATGACGTCCTTGAAGTCGTGGCCGGGCTGGCCCGGCGTGAGCGGCGAGTCCGCTTCCGCCGAGGAGTGGCGGACGAAGACGACCGGCTCGCCGCGCTCGCGCCAGGCGGCGACCAGGCGGCCGACGTTCGCCTCGGCGGCGGGGTTGTCCCGCGGGCCGTTGCCGGGGTCGTCGAAGCCCTGCTGCACGTCGACGACGATGAGCGCGGTGGAAGCCATCCCGCCAGGCTACGGTCCGGCGATGCGCGACCCGGATTGCCTGTTCTGCGCGATCGTCGCGGGCGAGGAGCCTGCGGCGGTCGTGCTCGACGAGGAGCACTGCGTCGGCTTCCTCGACGTGCGCCCGCTCTTCTCGGGGCACGTCCTCCTCGTCCCGCGCGAGCATCACGTCACGCTCGCCGACCTGCCCGCCGGGCTCGTCGCCCCGCTCTTCACCACCGCGCAACGGGTGGCCCGCGCGGTCGAGCTGGCGATGGACGCCCAGGGTTCCTTCGTCGCGATGAACAACGTCGTCTCCCAGTCCGTGCCGCATCTCCACGTGCACGTCGTGCCGCGTCGCCGGCGGGACGGGCTGCGCGGCTTCTTCTGGCCGCGCAAGCGGTATCAGGAGGGCGAGGCGGAGCAGGCAGCGGTCCGCATCCGGGAGGCCCTGGATGCCTGACCGCCTCGTGGTGACGCCGGTCCGCCTGGCGCTGGGCGCGGTGCGCCTGGTGCCCTTGGGTCCCGAGCACGTGCCGGGGCTCGCGGCCGCCGCCGCCGACGGCGAGCTCTGGACCCTGCGGGTCACCTCCGTGCCCGGACCCGGGGAGGAGGCCGCCTACGTCCAGGACGCCCTCGACACGCCGGACCGCCTCGCCTTCGCGGTCACCGATCCCGCCGGCGCGGTCCTCGGGTCGACGAGCTACCACGACATCCTGCCCGGCCCGCGGCGCCTCGAGATCGGCTGGACCTGGTACGCGCTCCGGGCGCAGCGGACCGCGGTGAACACGACGTGCAAGCTCGCCCTCCTGCGCCACGCCTTCGACGACCTGGGTGCGCGCACCGTCGGCTGGCGCACCGACGCGCTCAACACGTCGTCCCAGCGGGCGATCGAGCGGCTCGGCGCGCAACGCGACGGCGTGGTCCGGGGTGACCGCCTGCGGCGGGACGGCAGCGTGCGCGACACCGTCATGTACAGCATGACGTCGGACGAGTGGCCCGCGGCGCACGCCCGGCTGGCGGCGCGGCTCGGCCGGTAGGGAGCCTGCTCCGGCGGCGCGTACACTGCGCGGCGCCCCATGGCCGAACGCCGCCTCCACGGACTCCAGCGCGTCCTCGGCGTCAACGCCCTCTTCTCGACCGCCTACGGGAACGTCGGCTCGTCGATCTACTACGCGCTCGGTCTGGTGGCCAGCTACGCGCTGGGCCTGACACCGGTCGTCTTCATCATCACCGGGGTCATCTTCTACCTGACGGCCGCGACCTACGCCGAGGCCACCGCGATGTACCCCGAGGCGGGCGGGTCTAGCTCCTTCGCCCGCCGCGCGTTCAACGAGGCGGCGAGCTTCTTCGCCGCCTGGGCGCAGATGCTCAACTACACGATCACGATCGCCATCTCGGCGTTCTTCGTGCCCCACTACCTCGGCGGCGTGCTCGGCTTCGACGGCCTGCGCCACGGGCCGGGGGACGTCGTCGTCGGCATCGTGGTCGTCGTCGTGCTCAGCTGCGTGAACGTCGTCGGGGTCGAGGAGTCCGCCGGCGTGAACATCGCGCTGGCCGTCACGGACTTCGCGACCCAGCTCCTGCTGGTGGTCGTCGGGATGGTGCTCGTCCTCAGCCCGCAGACCCTCATCGACAACGTCCAGTTCGGGATCGCCCCGGCCTGGAAGGACTTCCTGGTGGCGATCCCGGTCGGGATGATCGCCTACACCGGCATCGAGACGATTTCGAACATGGCCGAGGAGGCCAAGGACGAGACCAAGACGATCCCGGCCGCGATCAAGCGCGTCGTCATCGCGGTCTTCGCGATCTACGCGCTGCTGCCGGTGGTGGCGCTCAGCGCCCTGCCGGTCTACCAGCAGGCAGACGGCAAGTACGTCACCAAGCTCGGCCTCCCCGAGGAGCAGGGCGGCTTCGCTGGCGACCCCATCCTCGGCGTGGTCAAGCAGCTGCACCTCGGCGTCTTCCAAGGGGCCGGTGAGGTCTACGTCGGCCTGCTCGCGGCCACGATCCTCTTCATCGCCACCAACGCGGGGATCATCGGGGTCTCGCGGCTGGTCTACTCGATGGGGCTGTACCGCCAGGTCCCGGACCGCCTGCGACAGCTGCACCCGAAGTACGGCACGCCGTGGATCGGGATCCTCGTCTTCGGCGCGATCGCCTGCCTGGCGATGGTGCCGGGGCAGGCAGCCTTCCTCGGCAACCTCTACGCGTTCGGGGCGATGCTCTCGTTCACGATCGCGCACATCGCGGTCATCCGGCTGCGCTTCAAACACCCGGATTTCGAGCGGCCTTACACCGGGCCCGGGAACGTCGCCTTCCGCGGGCGCAGCGTGCCCGCGTTCGCCGTCCTCGGCGGGATCGGCACCGGCATCGCGTTCCTGACGGTGACGCTGATCTACCTGAATGTCGCGCTCGCCGGCTTCGCGTGGCTCGCGCTGGGCATGGCGATCTACCCGCTCTACCGCCGCAACCAGGGCCTGGACCTGACGACCACGACGAAGATCGTCGTTCCGAAGCCGGTGGTCGACCACGAGGCCGAGTACGAGTCGGTCCTGCTCGCCTTCGACGCCCGCGGCTTCTCCCCGGGGGCCATGGCCACCGCGGCGAAGGTCGCGGCACGCCGACGCAAGGGGATCCACGTCGTCGTCCCGATCGTGGTGCCGGCCTCCTCTCCGCTCGACGCGGACCTGCCCGAGCAGGAGCTCGCGGCGCAGGAGATCATCGAGCAGGCCAAGCTCCAAGGCGGCCGCCGGGTCACCGGGCACTACGAGAAGGTGCGCGCCGGCCAGGCGGGGCGGCTGATCGTCGAAGAGGCCCGCGAGATGTCCGCCAAGGTCATCGTGATGGCGCTCCCGCCGCGGGCGGGGGGCGCCGTCTTCGGCCGGACGGTGGAGACGGTGCTCGCGGCCCGCCCGTGCCGCGTCATCATCCAGCACGACCCCACCGTCGCGGCCCCGGCTCCCGAGCCCGAACCCGCCCGCCGATGACCCCGAAGACCCCCGCCCGCTCCCTCCACCGTTCGGCCACGACGGTCCTCTCGACCGCCATGCTCGTGCTGGGCCTGGCGATCGTGGTGCGCACGCTGGCGGGCGGCGGCGGCGTCCTGTCAATCGGGCTGGTGCTCGGCCTCCTCTTCATCCTCGCGGGTGCCGGGCGGCTCTACGTCGCGCGCAGGGGCTGAACGGTGGGCGAACCGAACGGGAGCCGCCGCGCCGAGGAGCGCGCCCGTCGCGCGGCGGAGCTCGTGCGGCGCGGGGAGGGGATCGTCGTGCGCTCTGAGGCCGTCGGGCGCCGCACGCTCGGCTCCCCGGTGCTCTTCGCCGTGGTCTACGCGGCGCTCGCCGCCGGGCTCTACTTCTCGCTCGGGGTCGTCGCCGACCACGCGCTCGGCCTGACCCCGGTCATCTTCCTGCTGGCCGCGCTGCTCTTCGGGCTCGCGGCGATGACCTACGTGGAAGGGGCGTCGCTGCACCAGGAGCGGGGCGGCTCGACGGTCTTCGCCCGGCACGCCTTCAACGAGTTCTGGAGCTTCGTGGCCGGCTGGGCCATCCTCCTCGACTACACGATCCTGATCGCGGTCTGCGCGTTCGCGGCGACGAACTACCTGGCCGCGTTCTACGCCCCGCTGGGGCGCGGCACCCCGGAGCTGCTTCTTGCGCTGGGGATCATCGCGGCGGTCGCGGTCGGCGCCATCCGTGGGTACTCGAGTCGCCGGATCCGACGGCTCGCGGTCCTCGTGGTCGCCGACCTCGTGCTCCAGGTCGGCCTCGTGGTCCTCGGCCTGGCGACCTTCTTCTCGTGGGACGCCCTCACCGCCGGCATCGACCTCGGCACGTCACCGGGGTGGTCCGACGTCGTCTTCGCCCTCGGTGTCGCGACCGTGGTCATCATCGGGCTCGAGTCGGCCTCGGGGCTCTCGGGCGAGGTCGGGGTTGACCGCCGCGGCCTGCGCCGCCTGGTGACGAGCGCCACCGCGAGCGTCGCGGTCGTCTACGTCGGGATCTCGCTCGTGGCCCTGACGGCGCTGCCGGTGGTCGCGGGCCGCTCGTCGATCCGCGGCGAGGACGCGGACGCGCCCGTCCTCGCCATCACCCGCGCGTTCTCGCAGCCGTGGCTGGCCGACGGGCTCACCTGGGCGTTCGCGATCGCCGCGACGCTCACGCTGATCGAAGCGGCGGCCTCGGCGATGCTCGGGCTGTCGCGCCTGGCCTACAACCTCTCGACCAACCGCCAGATCCCGAGTGGCCTCGGCCGGCTGCACCCGCGCTTCGGCACGCCGTTCATCGTCATCATCGGTGCCGCGCTGGCCGCGGGCGCGCTCGTCACCCCGCTCGACCTCGACTTCCTCGTGGGGATCTACGCGTTCGGCGCGCTGGTCGGCCTGTTCCTGGCCCACGTGAGCGTGATCCGTTTGCGCTACCGCGAGCCGGACCGGCCGCGCCCCTACGCGATCCCGCTGTCGGTGGCCTTCCGCGGGGGAAGCCTGCCGCTGCCCGCCGTGGTCGGGGCGGGCCTCGCGGCGATCACGTTCGCGAGCGTGCTGACCTTCCACGGTGGCGCCCGGTACGTCGGGTCCGCGTGGATGCTCGGCGGCGTCGCGCTCTACGTGGTCTACCGCCAGACCCAGGGCAAGTCGCTGACCAAGCGCGTGACGGTGCGGGAGTCGGCGCTGCGGCGCGACCGCGACGAGCTCGAGGACCTCGGAGAGTTCGGCTCGATCCTCGTCCCGCTGTCGGGCACGGAGCTCGACGACGACATCGTGCAGACCGCGGGGCGGCTGGCCGGCGACGTCCACGACGACTTCGACGACGAGCGCGGCGCCATGATCGAGGCCCTCTGGATCTTCGAGGTGCCGATGTCGCTGCCGATCGACTCGCGCCTGCCCGACGGGCAGCTCAAGCGGGCTCGGATCGCGCTCGCGCGGGCCAAGGCGGTGGGGGAGGAGTACGAGGGCGTCGAGGTCGCGACCGCCACCGTGCGCGCGCGCAGCGCGGGCCGGGCGATCGTCGACGAGGCGCGGCGACGGGGGGTCGAGGCGATCGTGCTCGCCGCCGAGGAGCCCTCGCGCATCCGCGGCGGCGCGCTGCTCGGGGGGCTCGGCGGCGCGAACGAGACCTTCGTGGGGGCGGTGACCAAGTACGTCCTGGCCAAGGCGACCTGCCAGGTGATCCTCACCGCGCCCGCCGCCGGTCCCGCCCGCCCGCCGGACGTCGCCGCCGAGCCCGAGGCGCCCGCCAGCCTCGAAGGCTAAGGTCCCGCAGATGCTCGATGCACGCAGGGCGGCGCCATGTTCGTCGTGATCGTCGGGGCGGGGCGCGTCGGCTCCGCGGTCGCTCGCTCGGCGCTGGCCGCCGGCCACGATGTGAGCGTCCTGGACGAGGACCCGCTCTCCCACGAGCGCCTCGACGCCGGCCAGGACACGTCCTGGGAGGACGCCGGGGGCCGCTTCACGGTCGGCACCGCGATCGAGATCGAGGCGCTCGTCGAGGCGGGCATCGCCGACGCCGACCTCTTCATCGCCTCCACCAACGGCGACAACACGAACCTCGTGGTCTCGCAGATCGCCCAGAAGCGCTTCGCGGTGCCCCGCGTCATCACCCGGGTGATGGACCCGGCGCGCGCCACCTGGTACGCCGAGCAGGGCCTCGAGACGATCTCGCCGACCAAGATCGCGATCGAGATGTTCAAGCAGGCGCTCGAGCCGGTGGTGAGCTGATGTACGTCGTGATCGCCGGGGCCGGCAAGGTCGGCTGGAACCTCGCGCGCGAGCTCATCAACCGGGGCAACGAGGTCACGCTGCTGGAGAGCAGGCGCTCGCGCTACCTGACGATCGAGCAGGAGCTCGAGCACGCGGTCCAGTACGGCGACGCCACGGAGCTGTGGGTGCTCGAGCGCGCGGGCATCCAGCGGGCGGACCTCGTCATCGCCGTCACGGGCGACGACGAGGACAACATGCTGATCTGCCAGATGGCCAAGCAGAAGTACCTCTGCGAGCGGATCATCGCCCGGGTCAACAACCCCCGCAACCGCCAGTGGTTCGAGCTGCTGGGCATCCAGCCGTCGGTCAGCGCGACCGACCTCATCCTGCGCCTCATCGAGCACGAGGTGCCGTCCTACGGGCTGGTGCATCTGCTCGACCTCCGCGACGAGCAGCTCGAGATCATCGAGGTGGAGGTGGTCGAGGCCGCGCCCGCCGCCGGCCGGACCGTGGCCGAGGTGGACCTGCCCGACGGCTCGCTGATCATCTCCGTGCTCCGCGGGGGCACCGGCTTCGTCCCCAAGGCCGACACGGTGATCGAGGCGGGCGACGAGGTGCTCCTCGTCCTGGATCCCGGCCTCGAAGAAGCCATCACCGCGCAGTTCGCACCGGCAATCGGATCGAACGGACGTTGAGGTGGTCCCACCGCGGACTTGAGCGGTGGGCGGGATCTGCCGATGGCCCTCGTGAGCGCTCTGAACGCGCTCGAAAGGGGTCGTGCGGACGTGATCGAGGCAACGAGCAGCAAGATGACGACGATGGCGGGCGCGCTCGCCGCGCTGGCCGCTGTCAGCACCGCCTTCGCCGGCGCCGGCGTCGTGGGCTCTGGGCTGGGTATCGACGTCTGGCCCGACTGGAGCGGCTCGCCCCGGCCGCAGGCCGACGTCGCCGCGGCGTCCCCCGACCGCCCGGGCACCAACCCCCTCCTCCCGCTGGTGGCCGGCAGCTTCGGCACCCGCCCGCTCGGCGGTGCCGCAGCCGTCTTCGCCGCCGGCGCACCCGACCAGGCCGCCGCCCCTTCGGTCCCCGCCGGCCGCACGCTGGTCGCCGCCTTCCCGTCGCCGGTCCGCGGCGCCGCGAGCACGCGGCCCGGCACCGCGTCGACGCCAGGCCGCCGCCGCGCCTCCTCCGGCACGAGCGCTCGCCGGCCCGCGCCCGGCACCACGGGCAACGGGACCGACCCCGCGCCGGCCGCCCCGCCGGCGACCGCGGCGACGGCGTCCCCGGCCTCGGCGACGACGGCCACCGTCCCGACCGCCGCTCCGGCCCAGGTCGTCACCGCTGCTGCCCGCCCGGTGACGACGGTGCGCCCGGCGACCGTCCCCTCCGCGCAGGTCAGCGTCACCACCCGTGCTCCGACCTCCTCGGCGCCCCAGGTCACCGTCACCCCGTCGCACGGCGGGCGTCCGGGGACGACGATCGCGGCCCCGTCGATCACGGCCACGCCGAGCGTCGGCGTCCCGTCCGGCGCTGTGGCCGTCGGCCTGTCCGGCGGCGGCGCCAAGGGGGGCGGTGGCGGGAACGCCGGTGGCTCCGGTCACGGCGGCGGCCCGCACGGCTGAGCCGGGCGGCCCCAGGACGACGAACGGCCCCTCGCTGGGGGCCGTCGGCCGGCAGGCTCCGGGACAGGGACTCGAACCCCAAATTCCAGATCCAGAGACTGGCGTGTTGCCAATTACACCATCCCGGAGCGCAGGAACGCCGGTCGCGAGGCAGCGCGACCGCCGGGCACGATAGCGCCAAGCCCCCGGCCGGCGGCGACCCGCTCGGGCCAGCAGCCGCTCGAGCGCGAGCTCGAGCACCTCGGCGCGACTGCGGGTGCCGTGGCCGGCGGCCACGAAGTGATTAACGATCCACAGCGAGAAGACCAGCAGGCAGCGGGCCTCGACGTCGTCGACGGTGAACAGCTCCCGGCCCCCGGCGGCCAACGAGAACAGCCGCCGCAGGCGGGTGCGGGCGTCACCGTGCTCGCGCTCGACGCGGTCGATCCCGTCGGCGACGTTCTGGGCCGCGGCGCCGGCCCGAGCTAGGCGGCGGCCTGGTCGGCCCAGTCGCGGTAGAGCGCCCAGTAGGCGCCCTCCGCCGCGAGGAGCTCGTCGTGCGTACCCTGCTCGACGATCCGCCCGCCGTCCAGGACCACGATGCGGCCGGCCTGGCGGATGGTGGAGAGGCGGTGCGCGATGACGATCGCGGTGCGACCCTGGAGCAGGCGGCGCAACGCGACCTCGATCTTGCCCTCCGTGTGGAGGTCGACGTTCGCGGTGGCCTCGTCGAGGATCAGCATCCGCGGATCGGCGACGAGGGCGCGGGCGAAGGCGACGAGCTGGCGCTGGCCGGCGGAGAGCTGCACGCCGCGCTCACCGACCTCGGTATCGAGGCCGTCCTCGAGGCGGGCGATGAACTCGGTGGCGCCGACGGTCTCGGCGGCCTGCTCGATCTGCTCGCGGGTGGCTGCCTCGCGACCGAACGCGATGTTCTCGGCCACCGTGCCGCTGAACAGGAACGCCTCCTGCGGGACGATGCCGAGCTGCGAGCGCAGCGACCGGATCCGCGTGTCGCGCAGGTCGATCCCGTCGACCAGGATGCGTCCGCTCGTCGGGTCGTAGAAGCGCGCGACGAGCTTCGCGAAGGTCGACTTGCCCGCGCCCGTGGCCCCGACGAGCGCGACGGTCTGTCCCGGGGGGACGGTCAGGTCGATGTCGGTCAGCGCGTCCTTCACGCCGCCCTCGGTCCGGTAGGCGAACGAGACGTGCTCGAAGCGCAGCTCGCCGCGCAGCGGCACCGGGAGGTCGCGCGCGTCCGGGCCGTCCTCGAGCGTCGGCTCCTCGTCGAGCAGCTCGAAGATCTTGTCGAGCGCCGCCATGCCGGATTGGTAGGTCGTGTAGACCTGCGAGAGCTGCCCGATGGGGTCGAAGAAGCCGTTCAGCGCGATGACGAACGCGGTCAGCGTCCCGATCTGGACGGCACTGCCGGAGTCGATCGCCTGGTAGCCGCCGTAGAGGATCACCAGCACGGTGCCGAGCGCGGAGACGAACTCGACGGCCGGGAAGTACGAGGCGTTCAGCTTGACGGTGGTGAGGTTCGCGTCCTGGTTGGCCTGGTTGAGCGCCGCGAACTGCGTGCGGTGGCGCGGCTCCTGGGCGAACGACTTCACGACCCGGATGCCCGACAGCGACTCCTGCAGGTAGCCCGTGATCGACCCGATGGTCTCCCGGGTCAAGCGGTACGCGTCGGCGCTGGCGATGCGGAAGGCCAGCGAGGCGAGGAACAGCACGGGGAAGATGAGGAACACGAGCCCGGCGAGCCCCGCGTCGAGCAGCAGGAGGATCACGACGGACCCGACGAGCGTGAGCCCGGCCGAGAACAGCGTGGTCACCGAGTCGGTGACCAGGGAGTTCAGCGCCTCGACGTCGTTGGTCATCCGCGAGATCAGGACCCCCGCCGGCCGGCGCTCGTAGAACGCGACGGGCTGGCGCTGGAGGTGGCCGAAGATCTCGACCCGCAGGTCCTGCAGCGCGCGCAGGCCGACCCAGCCGGTGAGGTAGGTCTGCGCGTAGGTCCCGATCCAGACCACGGCCGCGCTCAGGATGAACGCGAGCACGACGAGGTCCAGCACACCGACGTCGCCCTTGCGGATGCCGTCGTCGATCGCCTTCTTGGCCAGCGGCGCCGGGGCCAGCGCGGCGGCCGTGCCGATGACCAGCGCGCCGAACATCGCCACCACGCGCCACTTGTAGGGCGCCAGCAGCAGCCCGAGGCCGCGCAGCTTGCGCCCGCGCCCGCTCGTGCCCTTCAGGCGCCGCCGCAGCTCGTCGGCGGTCATGCGCCCGCTCACAGGCCCGCGACCTCGGGCTCGCGCGGCTTGCGGGTGAGAAAGACGGCGTCCGGCAGGCCCTTCTCCACGATCTCGCGGTACAGCGGACTGAGCGACAGCAGCTCGTCGTGGGTGCCGTGGGCGGCGATCCGGCCGGCCTCGAGCACGACGATCTCGTCCGCGAGGGCGATCGTCGAGAGGCGGTGGGCGATGATCAGCGTGGTCCGCCCGGCCATGACCGCGCGCAGCGCGTCCTTGATCGCGCCCTCGGTCGTGGCGTCCACGGACGAGGTGGCGTCGTCCAGCACCAGGATCCTCGGGTCGGCCAGGAAGGCGCGTGCGATTGCGATGCGCTGGCGCTGCCCGCCGCTCAGCGTGAGGCCGCGCTCGCCCACCCGGGTGTCGTAGCCGTCGGGAAGGCGGGCGATGAAGCCCGCGGCCTGTGCGCGCTCCGCGGCGCGCTCGATCTCCTCACGGGTCGCCTCCGGCCTGGCGTAGGCGATGTTTTCCGCGACGCTGGCCGAGAAGAGGAACGGGTCGTCGGTGACCACCGCGATCGCCGCCCGCAGCCGGTCGGGGTCGAGCGTGCGGACGTCGGCTCCGTCGACGAGCACCCGGCCCGCGGTCGGGTCGTAGAGGCGCGGCAGCAGCTGGACGAGGGTCGTCTTGCCCGAGCCCGTCGCCCCCACGAGCGCGACGGTGCGGCCGGCCTCCACGGTGAGGTCGACGTCCTCGAGCGCGTCGACGGGGGACCCCTCGTAGCGCAGCGTGACGCCCTGCAGCTCGATCCGGCCGTTGCCCTCGGGCAGGCCCGGGGCCCCGGGCGGGCCGGTGATCGCCGGCGCCCGGTCGAGGATCTGGAAGATGCGTGCACCGGACGCGGTCGCGCGCTGGCTCATGCCGAGCATCACTCCGAGTGTCCGCATCGGGGCCAGCAGCATCAGCAGGTAGGCGTAGAACGCGGTGAAGTCGCCGATCGTGAGGCTGCCGGAGATGACGCGCCGGCCGCCGAAGAACAGGATCGCCGCAAGGCCGAGCTGCGGCAGGAACCCGATGAACGGGTTGTAGAAGGCCTGCAGCCGCGTCGAGACCATCGACTGGGTGAAGACGCGCTCCGCCGACGAGGTGATCCGCTTGGCCTGGCGGCCCTCGGCTGCGAACGCCTTGATGACCCGCACGCCGCCGATCGACTCCTCGACGTCGGCGGTCAGCTCGGCCAGGCGCTGCTGGACCTCCTGGATCGCGGGCCGCGACCGCTTGCCGTAGCGCGTCGCGATCGCGATGACGAACGGCACGGGGAGCAGCGAGATCGTCGCGAGGCCCGGGTCGACGAGCAGCATCGCGACGGCCGCGAGCACGAGCGTGAGCGCGGACTGCACGATGAAGACGAGCCCGTAGCCCAGGAAGAACCTCACGGCCTGCAGGTCGACCGTGGCGCGGGACATGAGCTGACCGGTCTGCTGGCGGTCGAAGAACGAGAGCTCGAGCGACAGCAGGTGGCCGTAGATGCGCTCCCGCAGGTCGTATTCGACCCCGAGCGAGACCTTCCCGGCGATCAGCCGGCGGGCGGACGTCAGCCCCAGCCGGCCCAGCCCGGCGACCGCGATCAGGATGCCGGCGGTGACGAGCGCATGGCGGTCGCGGGCGTCGACCGCGTCGATGCCCCGGCCGACGAGGTAGGGGATCGCGACCGTCATCAGCATCGCCGCGATGGCGAGCACGAGCGACCACCAGACCCCCGCGCGGTGCGGGGCGAGGAACCCGAGCAGTCGTTTGAAGGTCCCCATCGATCCTCAGCCTAGTTGCCTGGACAACAAGCGACGGGCACAGCGCGGCCCCCGACCGGTCCGCGCGATCAGGCCTCCTCCGAGGCCGGGAGTGGATCCCCCGGTCCCTCGGCCTGGGGAGCGGCCCTGCTCGACGGCACCGCGCCACGCGGCGTCAGCAGGACCATCGCGACGACGACCAGCAGCGTCACAGACACG
>JBBQZE010000052.1:0-15326 GCA_038207985.1 Solirubrobacterales bacterium | reverse complement strand
GCGGCCGGATGAGGGCCTCGAGCAGGTTGAGGTCCTGGCGCACCGCGTCCCCGATGCCGGGCCGCAGCACCTTGACCGCGACGGGCTGCCCCTCGTGGACGCCCCGGTGGACCTGCGAGGTCGGCGTCCGCGCGACGGGCTCTCCCTCCAGCTCGTCCAGGACGTGGGTCGCCTTCGTGCCCCAGGCGTCCTTGAGCACGCGCTCGACGTCCTTGGCCGCGAGCGGCGTGGTCGATGCGGCGTGGGCCTCCTCCATCGCCGCCAGCGCGCGCTCCCGCAGCTCCGGCGGCAGCGTGGCGGGGTCCACGGTGTCCCGGAGCCCGGCGAGCATCAGCCTGGCGGTCGTCGTGCCGCGCGCGAGGCGCAGCCCGGTGTCGGCGAGCGCGCGGAGCGCTTCGAGGCGTTGGGGGGTGGCCATCCACCCCAGCATGCCCGGTGTCGGCTGCGGGGCGCCCTCCGCGGGTGACGGGTTCAGCCGTGGGCGAGCACGTTGACGACGTGACCGTCGGGGTCGCGCACCAGGAAGCGCCGTACGCCCCACGGCTCGTCGGTCAGGTCGCGGAGCACCTCGGCGCGGGCGGCCAGGGCGGCGCGGTAGGCCGCGTCCACGTCGGCGACGTGGACGGACACCTCCGGCGCGACGATGGCGGTGGCGTCCCCCGAGGCCAGCGTGAGCTGCGCCTCCGGACGGTCGGGGTGGGCGAGGGTGACGACCCAGCCCAGGTCCATGACGACCTCGAGCCCGAAGAGCTCGGTGTAGAAGCGCGCCGAGCGCGCCGGGTCCGGGCTCTGGAGGTCGGCCACGATCCGCAGCACAGCCGAGCCGTCCGCCGGCCTCGGCGCGACGTCCGCCGCAGGTGCGGCGGCGGGCGCGGGGGGCTCGGCGCGGAGCGCGGACGCGGGAGCGGCGCCCGCGGGGGGCTTGGCGCGGAGCGCGGGGAGCACGCAGCCGGCGAGGCCGCGCGCGGCCGCCCGCGTCACGGCCAGCCAGTCGAACGAGTCACGCCACACGGTGATGCGCCCGTCGTTCACCTCGAAATGCCCGTAGACCCAGAACTGCACCCGCAGCCGTCCGTAGGTGAGGACATCCGTGCGCTCCGTGAGCACCACGGGGCCCTGGCCGCCGACCGCGTGCACGTGGACCTCGAAGCCGGCGGCGGGCCGGCCCAGCGTGGCGCGGGCAAGGCGCCGGACGCTCCCGACCGCGGACGGTCGGCAGCGAGACGTTCGTGTAGGCGACGTCGTCGGCGAGCAGCGCCGTGGCGTCGTCGAGTGCCCCGGCCGCCGCACGCTCGAGGAACGTCAGGACGACGGCGACCTGCGCGGGCTGGGGCGACGCGTCCATGGCCGAAGCGTACGTCGGGGCCGGCGGAGCGGTGGGAGATGGTCGTCGTTGAGCACGCCCAGCGGACCGGCCGCTCGCGGTCGGCTTCGACGTGCCGGACGACCGCCGAGAAACGGGCTAAGCGCTCCTGCGGCTGCCGGGTCAGGGACGCTTCGGCACGGCAGGGTTCGCTCATGACGCTCGGCGAGGTTGTAGGCGCAGCTGATGGTGGCGTGCGCTCGCCTCGATACCCGGGCTTTGTTGCCATTCGCACGAAGAGGGTCGGCGCATCGTGCGGTGCCTGAGAGGTTGGATCCCACAAGGAGACAACCCCGAGGAGCTGACATGGCAGACGGTGTGTACCGCGTTACCGAAGTGATCGGCGTGAGCAGCGAGTCCTGGGCAGCTGCGGCTCGCAACGCTGTCGAAGTGGCAGGCAAGACGGTCCGCGATCTGCGCGTCGCCGAGGTCGTCCGACAGGACGTCACGATCGAGGACGGCAAGCTGCTCAACTACCGCGTACGGCTTGCCATCTCTTTCAAGTACGAAAGCGGTGACTGACAGGCCAGCCGCGTTGCGCATCGGACTAGGCCGCGACACGCTGGTGCGGCCAGTCCTCAGCTGCCGCCGTTCTCGACCCACTCCCGGTGCTCGATGCCGAGCGCGGTTCGTGGCTCTTCGCGCGCCAGCAGCTCGTCCGCGAGCGCGCGCCAGTCCGCGCAGGCGCGCAGGTCGCAGCAGACGGAGAAGACCATGTTCTCCATCCGGCGCAGCAGCACGGCCTCGGAGGGCAGCGAGAACGAGCGCACCATCTTCTGCCACTCCGGCCCGAGGGCGAAGATGTCCTCCATGATCTCGTAGGCGGTCGTCCCCGAGAGGCGGTGCGGCTGCGGCGGGTCGATCATCCACGCGGCCGCGCGGCGCATGTACTGGAACAGCAGCTCGTCGTCGTGCGGCCAGGGCTCCGGCAGGTAGCCCAGGTCGGTGAGCGTCGCGCGTAGGCCGTCGCGGTCGTCGGAGCGCAGTGTGCGGTAGACGCGGCCCTCGCGCTCCATGTACGTCGGCGGCAGCTTGCGCAGCATCCCGAAGTCGATGAAGGCGACGCGGCCGTCGCCGGCGAGCATGACGTTGCCCGGGTGTGGGTCGCCGAGGGCGATGCCGAGGCGGCCGGCGGTGTCGTGGAAGAAGCGGTGGATCACTTCGGCGTAGCGGTCGCGGTCCGCATCGCCGTGCTCGCGCATCTGCCCGAAGCCCTCGTTCGGGACGAACTCCGTGACGAGCACGCGGCGGGTGGACAGTTCCGTGAGCACGCCGGGGACCGAGACCTGCGGGTGGTCGCGCCAGCCCCGCGCGATACGGCGCTGCGACTGCGCCTCGAGCTCGTAGTCGAGCTCCTCGGAGATCCGCTCCCGCAGCTCGTCGGCGAGCGCCCGGGTGTCGAGGCCCGGCGCCACCCGGCCGAGCAGCGGCATCAGCAGCTTGAGGTTGCGCAGGTCGCTCTCCACGGCTTCGGCGATGCCGGGGTACTGCACCTTGATGGCGACGTCGACGCCGTCCTTGGTGCGGGCGCGGTGGACCTGACCGATGGACGCGGCGGCGACCGCGACGGGGTCGATCTCGGCGAGGACGCGACCGACGGGCTCGCCCCACTCCTGTGCCATCAGCTTCTCGAGGCGCGGGAAGTCGACGCGCGGGGCCTGGTCGCGCAGCTCGGCGAGGCGGAGCTTGATGCGCTCGCTGTCCTCGGGCTCGAGGCCCGGGAGGTCGATCGTCGAGAGGACCTGGCCGAGCTTCATGGCCGCGCCCTTCATCTGGCCGAGCTGGGTGACGATCTGCTCGACGACGGCCGCCGTGCGCTTGCGCTGGGCGCGCGCCTTGGCGTCGTCGGAGCGGACCCGGTCGACGGCGCGGCCCCCGGCGACCCGGGCGCTCTGGCCCGCCACCAGGCCGCCGATGCGCGCGGTCCGGCTGAAGCGGGAGGTGGGGGTGGAGTCGTCGGTCGCCATCGGAGGGGTACGGACAGAGTGGCAGCCCGCGCTCAACCACCGAGCACCACGTCCAGGATCCATACCCTCGACGCACCGCCGGGCGGTGCGAGCTCGACCCGGTGCCCTCCCCGTTCCAGCACCTCAGCGACCCCCTCGGGGTCCTCGGGCAGCCCTGGGTGCTCGGCCAGGCTGCGGGCGACGTGGCCGCGCGTCGCCTTGGCCATGTGGGAGACCACCTTGCGGGTGCCGCCCGCCTCGGTGAGCGCGCGGACGGCCACGCGCGTCCCCTCCGACGGGGCCCACGCCGCCGCGTAGGCCTGGGAGCGGAGGTCCACCACGAGGCCGTCGCGCGGCAGGACGGCCGTGAGCGCCGGGCGCCACCACCCCGCGAGGGGGCCGAGGCGCGGGAGGCGGGCGCCCATGCCCAGCCGGTAGGCCGGGATCGGGTCGTCGAGGCGCACCACGCCCCAGAGGGCGGAGGCGACCAGCAGGCGCTCGGAGGCGCGGCTCCGGGCGGCGGCCGGCAGCGAGGCGAGGCCGAGGTGCTGGTAGAGCACGCCGGTGTAGACCTCGGCGGCCGGCGCCGTGGCCGCCGTGCGCAGCGTGGCGTTGCGTTCCAGTTCGGGCGCGAGCCCGGGGGGGAGCCCGAGCCGCTGGAGCCCGTTGCGCCGCGTGCCGCGCCCGAGCCGCTCGAGCGCCGTGAGCAGCCGCTCGCGCCGCGGCGTCAGCTCGGGGTGGACGAGCGCGGCGAGGTCGAGCGGCGGCCCCTCGTTCGGGGCGGCCTTGCCCTCGGAGGGCGGGAGGAGGACGAGCACCGCGGCGCACGGTAGTGCTGCGACCGGCGCTGCGGCAGACTGGGTCGATGCCGCAGCCCAGCCGCGCGACGTACGTACGACGGCGAGCAGTCGCTGGGCTCGCCGCTGGCCTGGTGGTGTTCGTGGTCGTCGTCGCGCTCGCGCGTGGTGGGGGGGACGGCGGCCCCGCCTCGACGGCCCGCAGCGTCGCACCGGCGGCCGTGCGCCCCGCGCCGCGTACCGACGTCGTCGCCGTCGCCGAGCGGGCGAACGTACCCGTCCTCTGCTACCACCAGGTCCGACCGATCACGGGCGCGGACGCCGCCGGCGACCGCACCTACATCGTGCCGCCGAAGGCGCTCGAGGCGCAGATGGCGGCGCTCGAGCGCGCGCACTTCAGCCCGGTGACCGCCGACCAGGTCGCCGCGCACCTCGCCACGGGCAAGCCGCTGCCGCGCAAGCCCGTGCTGATCACGTTCGACGACGCCTCGGCCGGCCAGTACACGCGGGCGCTCCCGATCCTGCGCCGCCACCACCTCCGCGCGACGTTCTTCGTCATGACGGTGGTGCTCGGCAAGCCGGGGTGGCTCACCAAGGGGCAGGTCCGGGCGCTCGACCGCGGCGGGATGGAGATCGCCGCCCACACCTGGGACCACCACGCGGTGCCGCAGTACGCCGGCGAGGACTGGCGGGTGCAGCTCGACGAGCCGAAGGCCGAGCTCGAGGCCATCGTGGGGCACCCGATCGACGTCTTCGCCTACCCGTTCGGCCTGTGGAACGCGGCGGCGTTCAGCCACCTGCGCGAGTCGGGCTTCCGGATCGCCTTCCAGCTCTCGGACAAGCTCGATGCGTCGGCGCCGATGCTGACGGTCCGCCGCGCGATCGTCGGCCCGGACGTGACCGGGCCGGGGCTGCTGCGGCTGGTCCGCGACGACTTCTGACACCACGCCCGGATCCGTCTCGTGAGATACGCAAAAGCAATCACGGAGACGCTACAACGTGCTCAGACGTATCAACGACCTCTGAGGTGACCACCCATGCCCCTGCCCGGGCTCGAACGGCAGCAGTCGACCAGCGTCCTCGTGATCGGGGCGGGTGGTGCGGGGCTGCGCGCCGCGATCGAGGTCGCCGAGCGCGGCGTGCAGGTGCTCGTCGTCGCCAAGCGCTCCCGCCGCGACGCGCACACCGTCCTGGCCGCCGGAGGCATCAACGCCGCGCTCGGGACGATGGACCCCGAGGACTCCGCCGAGCAGCACGCCGCCGACACCCTCGCCGAGGGCTACTGGCTCGGGCACCCCCGGATCGTCGAGCAGCTCGTGGACGGGGCCCCGCAGGCCGTCGACGAGCTCGTCGACTGGGGCGCGCGCCTGCACCGTGAGCCGGACGGCCGCCTGTCGCAGCGCTTCTTCGGGGCGCACACCTGGCGCCGCACCTGCTTCGCCGGCGACTACACGGGGCGTGAGATCCAGATGGCGCTCGTGGGGCGTGTGTCGGCGCTGCCGATCGACGTCGACGACTCGCTCGTCGTCACGCGCCTGCTGGAGTCCGGCGGCCGGGTGTTCGGTGCCTACGGCTTCGACGTCGAGACGGGGGCGCCGCGGGTCGTCCACGCCGACGCCGTGATCCTCGCGACGGGCGGGCACACGCGGATCTACCGGCGCTCCTCCTCCCGCCGCGACGAGAACCTCGGCGAGGGCATGCGCCTGGCCCTTCAGGCCGGCGGGCGCCTGCAGGACATGGAGCTCGTGCAGTTCCACCCGACCGGGATGGTCGCCCCGGAGGATGCCGCCGGGACGCTCGTGACCGAGGCGGTCCGCGGCGAGGGCGGCCTGCTGCGCAACGCCGACGGGGAGCGCTACATGAGCCGCTACGACCCGGAGCGCCGCGAGCTCTCCACGCGTGACCGCGTCGCCCTGGCCAACTACACCGAGATCCACGAGGGCCGCGGCACCGAGCATGGCGGCGTGCTTCTCGACGTCACGCACCTCCCGCGCGAGCAGGTGCTCGAGCGGTTGCCGCGCATGTACCGGCAGTTCCTGGACCTCGCCATGCTCGACATCACCCGCACGCCGATGGAGGTGGCGCCGACCGCGCACTACTCGATGGGCGGTATCGCCGTCGACCCCGACACCCATGCCGTGGAGGGCGTGGAGGGTCTGTGGGCGGTCGGCGAGTGTGCGGCCGGCCTGCACGGGGCCAACCGCCTCGGGGGCAACTCGCTTGCGGAGATCCTCGTCTTCGGCCGCCACGTCGGTGCACACGCCGCCGCCACCTCGCAGGCGCTCTCGGCGCACCTGCGCGACCCGGCGGCGCTGCGGGGCGCCCGCGAGGACGTCGACGAGGTGCTCGCGCGCCGCGGCTCCGAGTTCGCCCGGCCGCTGCAGCGCGCCGTCCGCGACCTCATGTGGGAGTGCGCCGGCGTGGTCCGCGACCGCGACAAGCTCGAGGACGGCCTGCGGCGCCTGGACGACGTGCGTGGCGCGATGGACGGCCTCGAGGTGCGCCCCGACATGGCGGGCTACGACGACGTCGCGCATGCGTTCGACCTCGCCGCGATGGTCGACACCGCGCAGGCGACGCTGCTCGGCGCCCTCGCGCGTCAGGAGAGCCGGGGCTGCCACCAGCGGACGGACTTCCCGGAGACCGACGCAGCACTGCGCGTCAACCTCACCGTCGACGCCACGGGCGCGGTCGCCAGGCGCGAGATCCCCGACGTCCCCCCGGCGCTCGTGGCGCTGAGCGGTGAGCTCGAGGTCGCCGGTCGGCTGCTGGAGTGAAGCCTGCCACGTAGGCTGCCGCGATGCCCGCGCGCCGCACCCGCCTGTCGCCGACGGACGATCTGACGGTGGGCCTCGACGCGCTGCGCGCCGAGCAGCACGTGCCGACCGGGTTCCCGGCCGAGGTCGCCGCCGAAGCCGCGGCGGCGGCAAAGCGTGCCGCGCCGGCCGAGCGTGTCGACATCCCGTTCGTGACCATCGACCCGCCCGGCTCCAAGGACTTGGACCAGGCCCTATGGATCGAGCGTGTCGGCGCAGGCCACCGCGTCTTCTACGCGATCGCCGACGTCGGCGCCTGGGTGACGCCGGGCGGTCCGCTCGACCAGGACACGCACACGCGCGCGGTCACGGTCTACGCCCCCGACCGGCGCACGCCGCTGCACCCGCCGGTGCTTTCCGAGGGCGCTGCGAGCCTGCTCCCCGGCGAGTGGCGGCCGGCCGTCCTGTGGACGCTCGAGCTCGACGGCGCCGGCGAGCTGACCGGCACGCACGTCGAGCGGCGCACGGTCCGCAGCACCGCGCAGCACACCTACGCCGACGTGCCGGCAGCGCTCGCCGGGCTGCTGCAGGAGGTGGGGGAGGGGCGCCTGGCCATCCAGACGGCGCGGGGCGGCGTGCAGCTCGCCGTTCCCGAGCAGGAGGTCGAGCTGACCGCCGACGGCTGGACGGTGGCCTACCGCCGGCCAGAGCCGAGCGAGGACTGGAACGCCCAGGTCTCGCTGCTGACGGGGATCGCCGCCGCGCAGCTCATGCTCGACGCGCGCGTGGGCATCCTCCGCACGCAGCCCGCACCGGAGGCCAAGGCGCTCGAACGGCTGCGACGCCAGGCCTGGGCGCTCAGCGTCCCCTGGCCGGCCGAGCAGAGCTACGCGGCCTTCATCGCCGGCCTGGACCCTGCCGCACCTGCGCACGCCGCGCTGCTGCGCGAGGCCACGGGGGTCGGGCACGGAGCCGGCTACACCGCCTTCGACGGCGAGCTGCCGGCCTCGCCCGAGCACTTCGCGCTGGCCACCACCTACGCCCACGCGACGGCCCCGCTGCGGCGGATGCAGGACCGCTACGTCTCGGAGTGCTGCCTGGCCGCCTGCGCCGGAACCCCGGTGCCGGGCTGGGTGCGTTCGGCGCTCGGTCAGCTCGCCGGCGAGATGTCAGCGGGCACCCACCGCGCGAACGCCGTCGAGCGCGGGGTCATCGACCTCGCCGAGGCGCTCGTGCTGAAGGACCGCGTGGGGCAGACGTTCGCCGGCGTGGTCGTCGACGACCGGCTCGTGCAGCTCGCCGACCCCGCCGTCCGGGCCAAGATCGACGGCCCCTGCCCCGAGCCGGGCGCCGAGGTCACGGTGCGCCTCGAGCGCGCCGACCCGGCGACGCGGACGGTGACCTTCACGGTCGCCTGAGCCCCCAGGGCGCGCCGACCACAGCACGCTGAGGCGAACTGACCCGTCTTTCGCATGGTGAGCAACGTCAACGCGGGTCAGTTCGCTCCGGGGGCCCCGCTGCCGCGGCAGCGGGCCCCCGCGGCGACGGGCTAGTCCTTCTTGTCGCCCTTGGCGACGGCGCTCACGCACTCGCCCTGGTTCTTGTACGTGGGGCGCGGCGGGGTGCCGGTCGTGTACTTGGCGTAGCCGCCGTTCTTGCAGTCGTCCTTCGTGACGGGCCCCGGGAGCTTCGCCTCGAAGTCGTAGGTCGTCTGGTCGAACGTGAACGCGTCCGTGGCCGCATTCAGGCCGGGGTTGCCGCTGCCCTGGTTGATGCCGACGCCGCCGAGGACGGTCGCGTCGGGGTTGTTGGCGATGATCTGGTCCCACGTCTTGAAGCAGTCGTACGACGCGCCGGCGCACTGGCCGTTGATGGCCTTTGTCGACCACCAGACGCCGGACCCCGTCGCGGTCCACTGCTGCCAGGTCGCGTTGGCGACGGACCCCTGTCCGAGGTTGTAGACCGGCTCGAAGACCAGCGTGGAGAAGCCGCCGGCAGCCGCACCGTTGAAGTCGATCTCGACGTTCAAGGCCGGGAGCTGATCGGCCGACCCGGCGGTGCGGTACGTGCTGTAGGCGATCTTGGCGACGTCGGAGAGCTTCGTGCCGACGTGGTCGTAGTTGAAGAGCTGCACCTTCTCGGCGCCGGTGACCGTGGTGGTCTGGAAGCTCCCGGTGCCGAGGGGCGGGGTGCCGGGGCCTTCGACGAATGCCGCGGCGGTCGGGGGCGTGCCCGCGCGGGTGTAGAGCATCCACGGGTTCGTCGGCGGCGCGTTCTCCGGGGCGCGAAGAACGGACGCCTCGGTGACGACCTGCGTCGTGGCGGCCGAGGCGAGCGCGGACGTGGACAACGTGGCGGCGCACGCAAGCGCGCCGATCAGGTGCAGCTTCTTCAAGGGACCCTCCTGAGGGGTGGTGCTTGGGGACGGCCGATCGATCAGCCGATTTCTAGATCGTACACGCGTCGAGGCTCCGGCCGGGCCTGCGTTGTCAGAACACCGCCGCGTCGCCCCCTAGCCTTCCGCCCGTGCCACCCGCCTACAAGCCCCGCCGCACCGCCAAGAAGCTCCCCGGGACGATGCCCGTCCCCGCGCTCGGGGAGGTTCTGATCTGGACCGACGGCGCCTGCCAGGGCAACCCGGGGCCGGGCGGCTGGGCGGCGGTGCTGGTCGACGATCGCGGCGTCGAGCTCGACGAGCGCTCCGGCGGCCTGCCGCACACGACGAACAACGTGATGGAGATGACCGCGGCGCTCGAGGGGATGCGCGCGCTTCCGGCGGGCTCCTCGGTGCTCGTCGTCACCGACTCCCGCTACCTGCTGGACGGCATCACGTCGTGGATCGCCGGGTGGAAGAAGCGGGGGTGGAAGACCGCGGGCGGCGACCCCGTCAAGAACAAGGAGCTCTGGGTCGCCCTCGAGGAGGAGGTCGCCCGGCACGCCTCCGTGCGCTGGCACTGGGTCAAGGGCCACGTCGGCAATGCGATGAACGAGCGCGCCGACGAGCTGGCGGTGGCGGCCGCGGCGCGCGCGGCCGCCTGAGCCGCCAGGCCGCGCGCCTTCGCCGCCAGACCGCTAAGCCGCGGCGCCGACCCGGCCGCGGATCAGGTCCGCGGCGCGCTCGGCGATCATCATCGTCGGTGCGTTCGTGTTACCGCCGGTGATGACCGGCATCACCGACGCGTCGGCGACGCGGAGGCCCTGCAGGCCGCGGACGCGCAGCTCCGGGTCGACGACCGCCTCGTCGTCGACGCCGATCCGGCAGGTGCCCACCGGGTGGTAGATGAGCTCGACGCGCTTGCGGATGTCCGCCTCGATCTCGCTGTCGCTCTGCGCCTCGGCGCCCGGGTAGACCTCGCGGCCGGCCGCCGAGGCCAGCGGCTCGCAGGCGACGATCCGCCGCGCGATCTTGATGCCCTCGACCATCTCGGCGAGGTCGTCGGGGTCCGACAGCGAGTTCGTGAGGATCCGCGGCTTGGCGGACGGGTCGGCCGAGGCCAGCTTCACCCACCCACGGCTCTTCGGGCTTACCAGGACGGGCCCGACCGTGAAGGCGTGGTCCTCGAACGTCTCCGCGCCGTGCTCGGAGAAGAAGGCCGGCGCGAAGTGGTACTGGATGTCGGCCGCCGGCAGCCCGGGCCGCGTCCGCACGAAGGCGAACGCCTCGGCGACCGAGCTCGCGAGCGGCCCGGTCTTGCGCAGCACCCACTCCGCGAGGTACTTGGGCTTCTCGGCGTCCAGCAGCGAGCCGCCGACGAGCGACTGCCAGATGCAGACGACGAAGGGGTGGTCCTGAAGGTTGCGCCCGACGCCCTCGAGCTCGTGAGCGACCGGGACACCCACCTCGGCGAGGTGATCGGCGGGCCCGATCCCGGAGAGCAGCAGCAGCTGCGGCGAGCCGTACGCCCCCGCCGAAAGGACGACCTCGCGCGAGGCCGCCGCGAGGTGCTCGGCGCCCTTCTTGTCGCGGTAGCGCACGCCGATGGCCCGGGTGCCCTCGAGCTCGACCCGCAGCACTTGGGCGCCCGTGATCACCTCAAGGTTCGCGCGCTTGGCGATCGGCTTCAGGTACGCGTCGGCCGCGCTGAAGCGCTTGCCGTCCTTCTGGGTCACCTGCGCCCAGGCCGCGCCGTCCTGCTCGGGCCCGTTGTAGTCCGGCACCCGGGGGATGCCGGCCGCCTCGGCGGCCTCGAGGAAGCGCGGGGTCAGCGCGCGCGGAGAGCGCGCGTCGGCGACGTTCAGCGGCCCGCCGACGGCGTGGTGCTCGGAGGCGCCGCGCTCGTTGTGCTCCGACTTCAGGAAGTACGGGCGCACGTCGTCCCAGCCCCAGCCCTCCGCTCCCTGTGCCTCCCAGAGGTCGTAGTCGAGCGGCCGGCCGCGGACGTAGAGCATCGCGTTCATCGAGCTCGAGCCGCCGAGCCCCTTGCCCCGCGGCAGGTAGAGGCTGCGGTCGTCACAGTGCGGCTCCGGCTCCGTGGCGAGGTCCCAGTCGAGCTTCGTGTGGAACTGCTTGGCGAACGCGGCGGGGATCTTGATGTTCGGGCTGCGGTCCTTCCCGCCGGCCTCCAGGAGGAGCACCCGGACGGACGGGTCCTCGGACAGTCGGTTGGCGAGGACGCAGCCGGCGGAGCCGGCGCCCACGATCACGTAATCGGCGGAGGGCATGCCCGCGACCGTGGCAGATCCGCGGCCGCGACGTGCGCCACGTCACGCCGGCGCCCCGGCCGCTGGTTGCGCGTGCAATCATCTGGGGTCGATGCCCGACGCCCAGCGCAAGACCCTCACCCTCGTCCTGTGCTGCCTCGCGCAGTTCATGGTCATCCTCGACGTCTCGATCGTGAACGTTGCGCTGCCGTCGATCCGGACGGACCTCGGGTTCTCCGCGACCGACTTGCAGTGGGTGGTCAACGCCTACACGCTCACGTTCGCGGGCTTCCTGCTGCTCGGCGGGCGCGCCGCGGACCTGCTCGGTCGCCGTGTCGTCTTCGTCGCCGGGCTCGGGGTCTTCGGGCTGGCGTCGCTCGTCGGCGGGTTCGCGCAGGACGACACGATGCTCGTCGCGGCACGGGCGGCGCAGGGTCTCGGTGGTGCGATCGTCGCCCCGGCGACGCTCTCGATCCTCACGACGACCTTCGTCGAGGGCGGCGAGCGCAACCGCGCCCTCGGACTGTGGGGGGCGATGGGCGGTGCCGGCGGTGCGACCGGTGCGCTTCTCGGCGGCGTCCTGACGCAGGCGCTCTCGTGGCGCTGGATCCTCTTCATCAACGTCCCCATCGCCGTCGGGGCGATCGTCGTCGCCATGCGCGTGCTCCTCGCCGGCCGGGTGGCGGCGCCGGAGGGCCGCCGGCAGTTCGACCTGGCGGGCGCGCTGACGGTCACCGCCGGGCTCGTCGTCTTCACGTACGGCATCGTGGGCTCCGAGCAGCACGGGTGGGGCTCGGCCCGCACCCTCGCCCTCCTCGGCGTCGGCGCGCTCCTCCTCGCCGTCTTCACCGCCGTGGAGGGACGGCTGGCCGCCCGCCCGCTCGTGCCGCTGCGGATCTTCAGCTCGCGGCAGCTCGCGGGCGCCAACGTGGTCGTCCTCTTCATGGGCTCCGCGACCTTCGCCATGTGGTACTTCATGTCGCTCTACGTGCAGGAGGTCCTCGGCTTCACGCCGATCGAGGCCGGCCTCGCCTTCTTGCCGATGACGCTCGTGATCGTCGCGGGCTCCCAGGTCGCCGGGCGCCTCACCAACCGCTTCGGGCCCGGGCGGGTGCTCGCCGCCGGCATGGTGTCAATCGGCACGGGGATGCTGCTGTTCACGCAGGCCAGCGCGGACGGCACCTACCTCGCCGACGTCCTTGTCCCGTCCGTACTCGCCGCGGCGGGCATCGGATTCTCGTTCGTGCCCGTGACCATCGCCGCCGTCGCCGGCGTCAAGGGTGCCGAGGCGGGCCTGGCCTCGGGGCTCGTGAACACGTCGCGCCAGGTCGGCGGGTCGCTCGGGCTGGCGTTGCTGGCGACGCTCGCGACGCAGCGCTCCGCCGACCTCGCGCGCTCCGTGGACCGGGCGACCGCGTTGACCGAGGGCTTCGACCGCGCCTTCCTCGTCGGCGGGGTGCTGGCCCTCGTGGGCGCGGCCGCAGCGTTGGCGCTGCTCGAGCGGCGTTCCCCGGTCGCCGCCGCCGTCGCCGTCGCGGCCTAGGCGTGTCGCCCGTCGGGCTCCTGCGCCGCGTGGCGGTGGACCTCACCCCGCTGCGGGAGTCGCGTGACCTCCGGCTGCTGGAGCTCGGCAGCCTCGTCACCGGCCTCGGGACCCAGGCGTCGCTGGTCGCGCTGCCCTACCAGCTCTACGTCCAGACGGGCTCGGCGTTCCTGACCGGGCTGCTCGGCGCCGTCGAGCTCGCCCCGCTCGTCGCGAGCTCGCTGGTCGGCGGTGCGCTCGCAGACCGCATGGACCGGCGGCGCCTCCTCCTGGTCGACCAGGTCGCGCTCGTGCTGGTCACCGCCGCCCTGGCGGTGCTGGCCTGGGCGGGCGACCCGTCGGTGGCCGTCCTCTACGTCCTGGGCGCGCTGCTGGCGGGTGCGGGCTCGATGCAGAACGTCGCCCGCGGGTCGATCATCCCGAACCTCGTCGCGCCCGCACGGATGCCGAGCGCGCTGGCGCTCCACTTCGGCCTCGCGAACGTGACGCAGGTCGTCGGGCCCGCCGTCGGCGGCCTGCTCATCGCGGCGTCGGGCGTCGGGCTTGCCTACGCGGTCGACGCCGTGAGCTGCCTGGCGCTGGTCGCGGCGGTCCTGCCGATGACGCCCCAGCCGCCTCAGGGGACGACGGGGCAGCAGCTCGGGATCGGGCGGTCGATCAGCGAAGGCCTGCGCTTCGTCCGCACGAAGCCCGCGCTCGTCGGGTCGTTCGCGATCGACCTCTCGGCGATGACCTTCGGCATGCCGCGGGCCCTGTTCCCGGTGCTCTCGCTGACGGTCTACCACGCGGGTGCCGCCGGGACGGGCGCGCTCTACGCGTCGGTCGCGGCGGGTGCCACGGTCGCCGCGCTCACGACGGGGTGGCTGGCCCACGCGAGCCGGCTCGGGCGGATCGTCATCGTCGCGGTGGTCGCCTGGGGCGCCGCGATCGCGCTGGCCGGCCTGACGTCATCGCTGTGGATCGCCGTGGCGCTGCTGGCCCTCGCGGGCGCCGCGGACTCCGTCAGCGCCGTGTGCCGCTCGACGATCACCCAGTCTGTGACGCCGGACGCGATGCGCGGGCGCATGGGCTCCGTCTTCTCGCTCGTGGTGACGAGCGGCCCGCGGTTGGGCGACGTGGAGAGCGGCGCCGTGGCGGGGCTCGCCGGCGTCCGCACGTCGGTCGTCTCGGGCGGCGTCGCGTGCATGCTCTCGGTCGGGGCGATCGTCGCGGCGTTCCCCGCCCTCGCGCGCTACGACGCGCGGGAGGCGCTCGCCGAGCGCGAGCTCGAGGCGCATCTGCTCGCGACGGCCTGAGCGGCCCCGTTGGGTCCTCAGGCGGCGGCGAGCGCCGCGCCGCGCGGTGGCGCGAGCCCGAAGGCGTCGGCGAGCAGCTCGTAGGAGCGGCGGCGGGCCCCGTGCTCGTGGACGATGGTCACGGCGAGGACCTCGTCTGCGCCGTAGTCCGCCGCGAGCTGCTCGAGGCCGGCACGGACGATGCCCGCGCTGCCGATGACGGCGCGTCGGCCGCCGCCGAACGGACCGTCCACCGACTCGCCTTCCGACGCCAAGAAGCGCAGTGCCTTCTCCACCGGCGGGACGGGGATCAGGCGGCCGCGCCGGAGCATCGCCATCGTCATCCGGGCGCTGGCCGCGAGGCGCTGCGCCTCGGCGTCGGTGTCGGCGGCGACGGTCCAGGCGGCGACGACGACCCGGGGCGCCGCGAGGCGCTCGGAGGGCACGAAGCGCTCCCGGTAGAGGTCGGCGTTGCCGGCGCCCCCGGGTGCGATGAAGTCCGCGAAGGCGTAGGGAAGGCCGAGCTCACCCGCCCAGATCGCGCTTTGCGCCGAGGAGCCGAGGAGCCACGGCTGCGGGCCGTCGGTGGCGTCCTCGCCGCGCCCGGGCAGCGCCGCCGCGAGGCGGGCGAGCGGGTGGTCCGTGGGGAAGGCGTCGTCGAGGTACGCGAGCAGCTCGGCGAGCTGGCTCGGGAAGTCGTCCGGCAGCGCCTGGCGGCGATCGCGCTGCAGCGCGTGGGTCGTCATCGGGTCGGTGCCGGCGGCGCGGCCGATACCCAGATCGATCCGGCCTGGGGTCAGCCCCGCGAGGATCGAGAACGTCTCGGCGACCTTCAGCGGCGAGTAGTGCGGCAGCATCACGCCGCCCGAGCCCACGCGGAGGTGCGTCGTCGCGGCCGCGATCGGCCCGATCAGGGCCTCCGGGCTGGCGCCGGCCAACGACGGGCCGCCGTGGTGCTCGGCCACCCAGTAGCGGTGGAAGCCGAGGCCGTCGGTGAGCCGTGCGA
>JBBQZE010000051.1:0-15537 GCA_038207985.1 Solirubrobacterales bacterium | reverse complement strand
CACGTTGGAGATGACCTTGGCCAGCACAGGGGAGTCGAGCGCCACCGCGACCACCGGCGTCTTGTCCGTGAGCAGGGCGATCGGCCCGTGCTTCATCTCGCCAGCGGCGTAGGCGTCGGTGTAGGTGTAGGAGATCTCCTTTAGCTTCAGCGCGCCCTCGAGGGCCACGGGCACGCCGGCGTGGCGCCCGATGTAGAGGAAGAACTCCCCTTCCCAATGCGCCTCGGCGGCCGCTTCGACCGACTCCTCGCACGACGCGAGGACCTCCGCGACGTAGTGCGGCATGCGTTTGAGCTCGGCCACGAGCCTGGTCAGCTCCTCGCGGCCCATGGTCCCGCGCAGCTCCGCCGCGCGGAGGGCGAGCAGGTACATCACCGCGACCTGGCAGACGAACGTCTTCGTGGCGGCCACGGAGACCTCGAGGCCGGCCCGCGTGTAGAGGACGCCGTCGGCGTCACGCGTGGCCTGGGAGCCCATGACGTTCGTCACGGCCAGGACGGTGGCGCCCCGCTCGCGGGCGAGGCGCATCGCCGCGAGCGTGTCCGCCGTCTCGCCCGACTGCGTGATGCCGATGACGAGGTCCCCCGGGCCGAGCACCGGGTCGCGGTAGCGGTACTCGCTGGCGACGTCGACCGTGACGGGCATCCGTGCCCACTGCTCCAGCGCGTAGGCCCCGATGAGGCCGGCGTGGTAGCTCGTGCCGCAGGCGACGATGACGACCCGCTCGCAGCGGGCCAGCACCTGCTCGTCCAGCGCGCCGGCGTCGTCGAGGTCGACCCCGTCGTCGCGGACGGTGCGGTCGGCGATCGTCTCGGCGATCGCGTCGGCCTGCTCGTGGATCTCCTTGAGCATGAAGGTCTCGAAGCCGCTCTTCTCGGCGGTCTCCTCGTCCCAGTCCACCTCGTGGACCTCGCGCTCGACGACCGTCCCGTCGGGCTCGTGGAACGTCGCCCCTGCGGGTGTCACCACGACGATCTCGCCGTTCTCGATGTACTGGACGCGGCGGGTGCTCTTGAGGAACGCCGGGACCGCGGAGGCCAGGAAGGTCTCCCCGTCCCCCCGACCGACGATGAGCGGGCACTCCTTGCGCGCCGCGACGAGCACGTCGGGCTGGTCGAGGGCCATCGCCACGAACGCGTAGTGGCCCTCGAGCTCGGCGTAGGCGGCGCGGACGGCGTGCAGGAGGTCGCCGTCGGCGAGGTGCTCGGCGAGGAGGTGCGCGATCACCTCGGCATCGGTCTCGCTGGTGAAGACGGCGCCCGAGGCGCGGAGGCGGTCGCGGAGCGAGAGGTAGTTCTCGACGATCCCGTTGACCACGACGTGGACGCGGTCGGCCGTGTCGAAGTGCGGGTGGGCGTTGACCTCGTTGACGCGCCCGTGGGTGGCCCAGCGGGTGTGGGCGATGCCCGTGGTCGCGGGGCGGGTCGCGGTGGCCACGGCCGCGGGGCCCCTGCCGGCGATCGCCGCTTCCAGGTGGTCGAGGTTGCCGACGGCGCGGACGGACTCGATCGACCCGTCGGCGATGACGGAGATGCCCGCGGAGTCGTAGCCGCGGTACTCGAGCTTGCGCAGGCCGGTGAGCAGGAGCTCCTGGACGGGGCCTTGTCCGACGTAGCCGACGATTCCGCACACAGGCGGCTTCCCTTCTGTCGTTCCGCGTGCCGACGGGGCGGGCACGCGGCCCCATCTCGTCGGTCGAGGCTACCAGGCGCCCCGGCGTGCATCCGGGCCCGGATCAGCCCTTGCCGGCGAGCGGAACCGCCTTCGTGACGGTCCGCCTGGTGCCCCCGGCGGCGGCCCGGACGGTCGCCAGGACGCTGATGGCCGCCCGTCGGTCACGGGTCAGCTTGAGCCGGGTCGCTGCGGGCAGCGAGAGCCGCAGCACGACCGAGCGCCGGCCCGACGAGGAGAAGCGGAGGGTCGCCTTGCCGGCGCGGATGGAGCGGAGCCCCAGGCGCTTCGCGGTCCGAGGGCTGAGCCGGAGCTCCAGCGTCGCAGTGCAGGCCCGTGTGCAGCCGATGCGCGCCCGCGGGCCACGGGTCCGGATCGTCTTGCGCTGCGTCCGGTCGACGCTGAGGCTGACCCGCAGCGGCAGCGTCGGCAGCCCGGGTCGGATCGGGATGGTCGGCGTCGCGCCGGTCGTCGTGGTGGTCGTCGGCACGGGCGGCACGATCGGCGGAGCGTTCGAGCAGGTGAGCGGGACCAGGAAAATCACGACCTCCTGCTCGGGCTGCGCGGCGAGGCGGACGTCGAAGTCGACCACCGAGCCGCAGGGCGCGCCCGCCGGCATGACGGCCGTGAACGGCGTGGCGCCGCTCCCGGTCCCGCCCCCGCGGAGGAGGTCGGGGTAGGCCGAGCTGCCCTGGGTGACGCGGACCCCAGGGACGGGCGAGGAGAGCACGCCGGCGACCTGCTTGGCGTCCTGCGCGGAGGTGTTGCGCACCCGCTCGGTGATGATCACGGGTTCGCCGGGCTCGACCACACCGTCGCCGTCCGCCCCGGCGGGGACGTCCTCGGTGGCGCTCGCCGCGTCGTGGACGACCTGCAGGGGCATGTCGGTGGGGTAGCGCAGCAGCGCGTCGCCGTCGTCGCCACCCCCACCCGCCGGGCTGCTGATCCAAGTGGGCACCACCACCCCCTGGGCGGCGTCGAGGCCGGTGTAGTCGCCGTAGTCGTTGCCGAAGAAGCAGCACGTCTGGTCGGAGAAGTCCGACCGGGTGGTCGAGACGACGCTGTCATCGGCGACCACCGGCTTGGCGTCGCCGGTCGCCGTCAGCCGCGCGAGGTGGAACTCCGAGGTCCGCCGGCTCGGGTCCCCCCTCGTCGAGTACCAGTCGGCGTGCGCCTCGCCGGTCGCGGCGTCCACGGCGAGCCAGGGGAACCAGTCGTCGTCGCTGCTGCCGAACGTGGACCCGGCGTCGGTCGACAGCCGCGTCGCGACCGCCGACGACGGGGCGGAGCCACCGGGCAGCGCGCCGCGCGCCGACGCGACCCACGGGTCCCACGTGAGGTCCGTGGTCCGCGGCGGCGCCAGGTCCCCGGAGCTGGTGGGCCCGCACCGCGTCGTGCCCGAGCCCGGGCGCAGGTCGTCCCAGGCGACCCAGACGCGGCCCCGCTCCGGCCCGTCGGAGGTGTCCGTCTTGACGCTCGTGGCCACGCCGGTGCGTCCCCCCGGGGCGGCGAACGTCGGGCAGGCGAACGGGACGGGACCGGCCACCGGGTCCTCCTGCAGCGTGGCGATGACCTTGGGCGCGGAGAACGAGCCCGCCTCGCCGCACCGGGTCCGCGGCTCGGCGGTGCACGTCGCGCCGAGCACGGCGTTGCGTGCGGAGTAGTCCCAGTTGACGAAGAACACGGTGCCGTCCACGCCAACCGCGACATCGGCGTAGATGTAGGACCCCTCGGCATCGGCGCCCGGGTAGACGTCGACGGGCTGCGTCCAGTTGTCGGCGTCGTCGCAGCGGGCGGCCACCGGGAAGCCCGCGCTGCGGGTGTCGCACGAGGCGAGCACCATGCGGACACCGCCGCTCGTACCCGGCTGGCTCCACGCGACGTAAAGGCGTCCGAACGTCGGCGAGGCGGGCGCGTTGTCGATCGTCATCATCGGCTTGTCCTGCTGGCCGGCGACGTTGAACTTCAGCCCCACGTCCTGCGGCTGGAAGGCGTTGGTCTCCGGGTCGACCCGGTTGACGACGATGCGGCTCGGCGCGGTCCCTCCGTCCCGGGTGAGCTGGCCGTACCAGATGTTGCCGAGCAGGTCGGCGGCCGACATCGGGTCGCCACCGAGGCCGGCGCCCTCCTGCTCGGTCGTCCCGGGCGCGTCCACCGCGGTCGGCAACCGCAGCGGCGCGTAGCTGCGGCCGCCGTCGGTGGAGAGGGAGGCGACCACGTCGCCCGCGCCGTTCTCGTTGAAGCCGGCCAGGAGGCGGTCGGGATCGAGCGGCGAGACGGTCACGAAGGACTCGGACTCCGTCGCGCCCGAGATCGTGGCGCTCGCGATCGACGGGGCCCGAAGCACGGCGTAGGGGCTCTTGGAGCCGGGTGCCTCGCGCGCCTCGCGAGCGGGCGCGTAGAGACGCAGGCCGAGCGTCCCGTGGGCGACGCGGTCGATGCGGACCGCGAAGCGGTAGGTCCCCGCGGGCAGGCCCCGGTCGGGGATCTCCACCCGCGTCCTCGTTCCGCGGAACGGGATCGTGAGTTCCCTCCCGTCGAGGGCGGAGCGCCCTCCGCGCGTGGTCCGGGTGCGCACGAAGCGGCTCCCCCGTGGCGTGCGGTCGGTGAAGCGGGCGGGCAGGGTCACTTCGACGTCCGCCGAACGGCCGGCCGGACCGTCGACGACGACCGCGATCGGCGTGTGGCTGCCGGCCACGGCCTCGCTGCGCTCGAGCTCGACCTCGATGTCGCGCGCCTCGATCCGGCGGCGCGGGGCGGCGCGGCCCTCGAACCCGAGCTCCTCGCGGGCCAACTCGAGGCGCTCGCCGCCGCCGGCCGCGTGGTCGGCGGCCTTCTGCCCCGGTGTCTCGGCCACCGCGACGGCGCAGGCGGACGCGCTGCCCGTCAGGGCGACCAGGCAGAGGGCGAGCGCACTGCGGCGGTGCATCCCGGCAAGCTAGCGAAGCCGCCGGAGGGTCCGCGCCGGGCCGGCGCCGGCCTCAGGCGGCGCCGTCGACGAGCGCCACGAGGCGCTCACAGGCGCCCTCGGCCTCCGTGGCCGTCGGCGCCTCGACCATCACCCGGACGAGCTGCTCGGTACCGCTCGGCCGGACCAGGACGCGGCCGCGCCCCGCCAGCGCCGCGCTCTCCGCCTCGGTCGCGGCGAGCAGCTGGGGGCTCGCCATCACCGCGTCGCGGTCGGCCACCGGAACGTTGACGAGCCGCTGCGGGAGCTTCTCCATCGCGTGCCGGTCGGCCAGGTCGGCGCCGGCCAGCGCTTCCAGGGTGAGCAGCGCCGCGGCGATCCCGTCGCCCGACGGGGCGAAGGACATGTCGATGATGTGCCCCGACTGCTCGCCGCCGAGGCTCCATCCGCGGCTGCGCAGCTCCTCGAGCACGTACCGATCGCCCACCTGCGTCGTTGCGCAGGTGATGCCCGCCGCGTCCATGGCGCCGAAGAAGCCGTAGTTCGTCATCACCGTGACCGCGACCCCGCCGCCCGTCAGGCGGCCCGCGCTGCGCAGGTGCAGGGCGGCCAGGGCGATGAGCTCGTCGCCGTCCACGGTGACCCCGTGGCGATCGACGGCGAGCAGGCGATCGCCGTCGCCGTCGAAGGCGAAGCCCAGCGCGTGGCCGCCGGCCACGACGCGCTCGGCCAGCACGTCGAGGTGCGTCGACCCGCAGCGGTCGTTGATGTTGCGGCCGTCGGGCGCGTCGGCCAGCACCACGGGATCGGCACCGAGGCGGCGGAAGATCTCGGGTG
Organism: Solirubrobacterales bacterium; assembly: GCA_038207985.1. Taxonomy (GTDB): domain Bacteria; phylum Actinomycetota; class Thermoleophilia; order Solirubrobacterales; family Solirubrobacteraceae; genus Paraconexibacter. The sequence goes on along the minus strand of JBBQZE010000051.1, from coordinate 10,121 downwards.
CGGCACGGTGGGTCGAGCCGTTCGCGCAGTCCAACACGACGTCGAGCCCCGTCAGGTCCAGGTCTTCGAAGCGGCTCTGCAGAGCGCGCAGGTAGTCCTCGTGGGTGCCGTGCAGCGTGCGGATCCGGCCGATCGCGGCGTGCGCCTGGCCCGGGTCGCCATCCTCCTGGTCGAGCCGGCGCTCGATGGCGAGCTCCGTGGCGTCGGACAGCTTGAAGCCGTCCGCGCCGAAGAACTTCAGGCCGTTGTCGCGGTACGGGTTGTGGGAAGCCGAGATGACCACCGCGACGTCGAAGCCGTAGCGGGCGAGCAGCAGCGGCGCGGCCGGCGTGGGCAGCACGCCGCCCAGCAGCACCTGGCCCCCGGCGCTCGCGACGCCCGCCGCCAGCGCGGCTTCGAGCATCTCGCCCGACTCGCGCGTGTCCCTGATGACCAGCACACGGGGCGAGGCCGCGCCGCTTTCGCGTGCGGAGGCCTCCTGCGTGGCGGCGCGCCCCAGCCGGAGCGCGAGCTCCGCCGTGAGGACCTGCCCTGCCACGCCACGGACCCCGTCCGTGCCGAAGAGCTTGCGCAATGGGGTCTAGGCGACGGAGCGTCGCGTCGGCACTGGGCTTCTCATGGCCATGACCCAGCGGGGTCTAGCGCTTCGAGAACTGCGGCTTCTTGCGGGCCTTCTTGAGGCCGGCCTTCTTGCGCTCCTTCACGCGCGAGTCACGCGTGAGGAACCCGCGACGCTTGAGCTCGCCACGGAGGTTCGGGTCGGCCTCGAGCAGCGCGCGCGAGATGCCGTGGCGCAGCGCGCCGGCCTGCGAGGAGACGCCGCCGCCGTGGAGGCGGACGTCGACATCCATGCGCGTGTCGAACGCGACGGCCTCGAGCGGCTGGCGGATGTTCCGCTGCAGCGTCTGGCGCGGGAAGAACTCGTTGAGCTCCTTGCCGTTGACCAGGTACACGCCGGTGCCCGGCTTGAGCACCACGCGGGCGACGGAGGTCTTGCGCTTGCCCGTCGCGCGGTAGCGCGCGCCCTCGGCGAGGACGATGGAGGCCGCGATGGGCTCCGAGTGGAGGTCGTCGTCGTCGTCGCCGGCCTCGGCGTCACCGTCGGCCTCGGCCGACGCCTCGTCGCCCTCGAGCACGATGTCGACTTCCAGGTCCATGCCGGGGATGGCCGGCTTGACGCGCGGCGCCTCGGGCTCGTCCTCGAGATCGGAGTCCTGCTCGGCGTCCGCGTCGGGAGCGACGTCGGCGTCCAGTTCGGGGGCCGGGTCGCCGGGGGCGGCGTCCGCGACCGGCTCGGCCTCGGCGGTCGGCTCGGCCTCGGCGGTCGGGTCGGCGTCGGCGGGTGCGGCCGCTGCGGCCTGCTCCTCCGTGCCGACGGCCGGGGCCTCGTCGGTCGCGTCGGCGGCGGGCACCTGGGCGGCGGCGGCCTCCTCGGCGGCGGTCTGCTGCTCGGCGGGGTCGGGCGTCTGGTCGCTCACTTGGCGATCTCCATCGGGACGGGCATCTGGGCGGCGTGCGGGTGCTCCGGGCCTGCGTAGACCTTGAGCTTGGTGATCTGCCGGCGGGCGAGGCGGTTGCGCGGGAGCATCCCCTTGACGGCCTTGCGGATGACCTCCTCGGGACGGCGGTCGAGCATCTCCTCGAGCGTGCGCGACTTGATGCCGCCCGGGTAGCCCGAGTGGCGGTAGTAGCGCTTCTCGGTGCGCTTGGACCCCGTCACCGTGATCTTCTCCGCGTTGACGACGACGACGAAGTCGCCCGTGTCGACGTGCGGCGTGTACTCCGGCTTGCGCTTGCCGCGCAGGGCATCGGCGATCTGGGTCGCCATGCGCCCGAGGGTCTGCCCCTCGGCGTCGACGACGAGCCAGGTGCGCTCGCGGTTCTCTGAATTGGCGACGTAGGTCTTCAAGGCGGTCAGAACTCGTTCGGGTGGAGCCGCGCGGCCGCAGGTGGGCCTGCGCACGGCAGCAGGGAGGGACTGCGCGCACGGAGCGCGGCAGCGGCGAAGTGTAGCGGCTGCGTCCCTCAGGCGAATGGTGCCGATGGCTTCGCACTCGCAAGCTCGCGCTCACGTTTCGACGACGACGTCACTCCCACTCGATCGTGCCGGGGGGCTTGCTCGTGATGTCGAGCACCACCCGGTTGACCTCCCCCAGCTCGCCGATCATGCGAGCGGCGATGGTCTCCAGCAGGTCGTAGGGCAGGCGGGCCCAATCCGCGGTCATGGCGTCGTCGGAGGTCACCGCGCGGATGACCACCACCCACCCGTAGGTGCGCTCGTCGCCCTGCACGCCAACGGTGCGCACGTCCGGCAGCACGCAGAACGACTGCCACAGCTCGCGGTACATGCCCGCCTTGCGGATCTCGTCCTGCAGGATCGCGTCGGCGTCGCGTAGGAGGTCCAGGCGCGCCTTGGTCGCCTCGCCGCCCACGACGCGGATCGCCAGGCCAGGGCCGGGGAAGGGCTGGCGCCAGACCAGGCGCTCCGGGAGCCCGAGCTCGGCGCCGACGGCCCGAACCTCGTCCTTGAACAGCGCCCGCAGCGGCTCGACCAGCGCGAACTCGATGTCGTCCGGGAGGCCGCCCACGTTGTGGTGGCTCTTGATCGTCGAGGTGCCCGTGCCGCCGCCCGACTCGATGACGTCGGAGTAGAGCGTGCCCTGCACGAGGAACTTCGCGCCGACGCCGTCGTCGGCGAGCTTCAGCGCCTCCTCCTCGAAGACGCGGATGAACTCGGTACCGATGATCTTGCGCTTCGTCTCGGGATCCGAGACGCCGGCGAGCTTGGCGAGGAAGCGCTCCTCGGCGTCCACCGCGACGAGCGGCACGTGGAACGCGTCCCGGAAGGTCTTGACGACCTGGGCGCCCTCGTCCTTGCGCATCATCCCGTGGTCGACGAAGACGCACGTCAGCTGGTCGCCGATGGCGCGGTGGACGAGCAGCGCCGCGACGGAGGAGTCGACGCCGCCCGACAGTCCGCAGATGACCTTGGCGTCGCCGACCTGCTCGCGGACGCGCGCGATCTGCTCCTCGACGATGGAGGCGGCGCTCCAGGTCATGTCGCATCCGCAGATGTCGCCGAGGAACGTCTTCAGGATGTCCTGCCCGAACGGCGTGTGCACCACCTCCGGGTGGAACTGGATGCCGTATATGGACCGATCGCGATCCTCCAGCGCGGCCACGGGCGAGACGGTCGACGAGGCGAGCGCGGTGAACCCGGGCGGCGGCGAGAAGACCGTGTCGCGGTGGCTCATCCAGCACGCCTGCTCGAGCGGCAGGCCGGCGAGCAGCCTTCCGGGCTCGGTGACGGTGAGCGTAGAACGCCCGTACTCCCCCACCTCGGCGCTCTCGACCTTCCCGCCCTGATCGAGGGCGATGAGCTGCATGCCGTAGCAGATGCCCAGCACGGGGACGCCCAGCTCGAGCAGCTCGCGGTCCAGTGCGGGCGCCCCGTCGGCGTACACCGACGCCGGGCCGCCGGACAGGATCAGCCCCTTCGGCCTGCGCCGCCGGACCTCCGCCACCCCCACGTGGTGGGGCAGCAGCTCGGAGAAGACCCCGCACTCCCGCACACGGCGCGCGATGAGCTGGGAGTACTGGCCGCCGTAGTCGAGGACGACGACCTCGTCGAGCCGGGTGCCCGACGGGCCGACCTCGATCGGCGCCGACTCGTCGGTGAGCTCCGCCGCGACCGACGACGCCGTGACCGGGGCGTCCGGGTGCGTCACGCCTCGGTGAGCTCCGGCTCGCGCACGACGTCGGCCGGCATCGAGCCGCCGCCGCCGTGGTCCTCCTTGGCCGCGGCGCCGCCGCGGGCGCCCATGCCGACGCCCTGCGAGGTCTGCAGCTGCTTGCCCTCCGTCATCAGCGCCGGGGCGATCATGACCTCGGCCCGGTTGAACTCCGCGAGGTCCTGGTAGCCGCAGGTCGCCATCGAGGTGCGCAGGCCGCCGAACAGGTTGAACGTGCCGTCGTTCTCGTGCGCGGGCCCGAGGAGGATCTCCTCCATGGTCCCGTTCTGGATCGTCTGCACGCGCGCGCCGCGCGGCAGCGAGGGATGGAAGGTGGCCATGCCCCAGTGGTAACCGCGGCCCGGCGCCTCGTGGGCGCGCGCCAGCGGCGAGCCGATCATCACGGCGTCTGCGCCGCAGGCGATCGCCTTGGAGACGTCGCCGCCCGTGCGCATGCCGCCGTCGGCGATGACCTGGACGTATTCGCCCGTCTCGAGCATGTGGGTCGACCGGGCCCCGGCGACGTCGGAGATGGCGGTCGCCTGCGGGACGCCCACACCCAGGACGCCGCGCGTGGTGCACGCCGCGCCCGGACCGACGCCGACGAGCACACCGGCCGCGCCGGTGCGCATGAGGTGCAGGCCCGTGTGGTAGCTCGCGCAGCCGCCGACGATGACCGGCACGCTCACCTCGCGGATGAACTCCTTGAGGTTCAGCGGCTCGGTGGTCATCGAGACGTGCTCGGCGGAGACGACCGTCCCCTGGATGACGAGGATGTCGAGGCCCGCCTCGAGCGCGAGGTCGCAGTACGTCGAGACGCGCTGCGGGGTCAGGGAGGCAGCGGCGACGACGCCGGCGTCCTTGATCTCCCGGATGCGGCGCGTGATGAGCTCGGGCTTGATCGGCTCCTGGTAGATCGCCTGCATCTCGCGGGTCGCCTGCTCCTTGGGGAGCGTGGCGATGCGCTCGAGCATCACGTCGGCGTCCTCGTAGCGCGTGAAGATGCCCTCGAGGTTGAGGACTGCGAGGCCGCCGAGCTTGCCGATGATCCCGGCCGTGCGCGGCGACACGACGCCGTCCATCGCCGAGGCCATCAGCGGCAGCTCGAAGCGGTAGGGGCCGAGCTTCCAGCTCACGTCGACGTCGTCGGGGTCCCGCGTGCGCCGGCTCGGCACGATCGCGATGTCGTCGAATCCGTAGGCGCGGCGGGCCTTCTTGCCGCGACCGATCTCGATCTCCATGAGGGCGTCTCCTACTGCTCAGGGCGGGCGGAGCGGGCAAGGTAGCAGTGGCCCTGGACGGCTCCGGCATTCGGCGTTACCGTCACGTACTCGAATGTCGGCGGAACCCCGCAAAGAGCACGTGGCGCGTCGGGCGTACCGCCAGGACGCCCGCGCCCGCACCACCGAGGCGACACGGGACCGCCTGCTCCTGGCGGGCGAGGAGCTGCTGCGGGCGCACCCGGTCGACGAGGTCCCGATCGCCGGCGTGGCCCGCCGCGCGGGCACCTCCGTCCCGACGCTCCTGCGCCACTTCGGCACGAAGGACGCCCTGGTGTCAGCGGCGCTGTCGGCCGCCCTCGCCCGCGGCCGCGCGGCACGGCCGCGGGTCCCGGCGGGCGACCACCTGGCCGCGGCGCGGGTGCTCGCGCATGAGTACGAGCGCGACGCGGCCCTGCTGCGCGCCGCCGAGGGCCTCGCGGCCGCCGCTCGCGAGCTCGAGGCCGCGGCGCGGCTGCACCGCGACTGGCTCGCGCGGACGTTCGCGCCGACCCTCTCCCCGCTGCCGCCCGTGGTCCACCGGCGGCGCCTGGCCCAGCTCGTCGCCGTCAGCAGCCCGGCCGCGTGGCGCTCCTTGCGCGAAACGGAGCACCTCGGGCCGGTGCAGGCCCACGCGGCGCTCGCCGAGCTCCTGCGCGCGCTCTCGCGCTAGGACGCCTGCGCCGGGCGGTTCCCGGCGCGCGCCGAAGGGGCCGAGTGGCTCCCCAGCAGCCACATCGGCTCCCTCGCGGTGCGCTGGACGCCCTAGGAGACGTCGGCGGTGGGCGTGAGGAGCTCGACGCTGGTCTCGGCGAGCATGCGGTCGACGGCGCGGGGGTCGATCAGGCCGGCACCCAGGCGCATGGTCGACTCCGCCCCGCAGGCGACGCCGAAACGCAAGCACTCCTCGACGGGCTGGCCGCCGTACCGGGACGCGACGAAGCCCGCGAGGAACGCGTCGCCGGAGCCGACCGCGGCGACGGCCTCGCGGGGATCGATCCACACGCGGAGGGTGCGGCGCTCGCCCTTCTCGGTCACGCAGGCGACGCACCCGTCGGGCAGCGTCATGATCGCCAGGCGAGGGCCGAGGCCGACCATCTCGCGGACCGCGATGGCCCGGTCCTCCTCGTCGTTGAACTCGTGGCCCACGAGCTCCTCCGCCTCGACGACGTTCGGCGAGATCACGTCGGGCTCGGCGCGCGCCGCGTGGCGCAGCGGCTCGCCGTCGCTGTCGATGACGGTGGTGACGCCCATCTTGCGCAGCTCCCGGATGAGAACCGCGTAGACCTCGGTGTCGACGCCGCGCGGCAGCGAGCCGGCGAAGACGACGATGTCGGCGCCCCGCGCGAGGTACAGGAGCTTGTCGGAGAACAGCTCGGCTTCGGCCGCGGTGACGGCGGGCCCGCGCTCGTTGACCTCGGTCGTCTCCCCGCTCGTCGGGTCGTAGACGGCCATGTTGGTCCGCGACTCCTCGCGGATGCGGACGAAGTCGTTGAGGATCGACTCGTGGGTGAGCTGCTCGACGATGCGCGTGCCGGTCGGCCCGCCGGCGAAGCCCGTGGCGATCACGGGCTGGCCGAGCATCTTCAGCGCGCGGGCGATGTTCACGCCCTTGCCCCCGGCCATCGTCGTCTGGTCGACGGTGCGGTGGCGGCGGCCGAGCCGGAGGCTGGGCACGGAGAGGCTCTTGTCGATCGCGGCGTTGAGCGTGACGGTGATGATCATGCGACTCCCGTCTCGTGGGTCGACGCGGGGCTCGTCCGCTTGGCGGAGCGTCGGCGCAGCACCACGAGGAGCAGGCTACCGACCACGAAGGCCGCGAGCAGGACGAGCGTCCGCGAACGGGAGCCGAAGTCGCGCAACTTGTCGACGGCGCCTGCCTCGGTCACGGCCCGGGCCGTGACGAGCGGGACGCGGGCGACGACCCGGCCCCGCTGGGAGACCGTGATGGTCCCGACACGCGCGCCCTGCGGCAGCGGGCCGTCGAGCTCGGCCGGCGCGCCCGTGATGCGCGTCTGCAACCGCTCGTCGCGCCGGGCCGTCCGGGTGACCGCGGCGCCGGCGACGAGCGCGACGGTGCCGTCGCGGTAGCGCTCGCTCGCCGTAGCCAGCCGCTGGCCCGCCTTGACGGCGGTCACCCGGTGGTAGCAGCCGAGCGCGTAGCGCAGGAGCGCCAGCGTGTCCGCGTTGCGGGCCGCCTCGCTCGGGTCGCCGAGCACGGCCGAGAGCACCGTCACGCCCCGGCGCGTCGCGGAGCCCACCAGCACGTAGCCGGCACGGCTGGTGTGGCCCGTCTTGATGCCGTTGACCTCGGGGACCGTCCGCACCAGCGAGTTGCGGTTCACGAGCGTCCGCGGTGTCGCGCCGCTGCGCAGCGTCACTCGCGGGCGGTCGGTCGTCTCCCGGAAGAAGGCGTGCGTCCGGAGGACGAGCGCGAGCTTCACGAGGTCCTGAGCGCTCGAGTAGTTCGCGGGGTCGTCGAGGCCGATCGGGTTCGCGTAGTGGGTGTGGGTGAGCCCGAGCGCCTTCGCCCGCGCGTTCATCAGGCGCACGAAGCGCTTCGTGCTGCCCGCGATGCGCGTGGCCAGCGTGTTGGCGGCGTCGTTGGCCGAGACGATCAACAGCGCGCGCAGCTCGTCGCGAGCCGTGACCCGCTCGCCGCCGCGGAAGCCGGCGATCGACTCCGCCGGCGCGCCGCGATATGGCACCTGCACCAGCACGTCGTCGAGCGACAACCGCTCCAGCGCGAGCAGCGCGGTCATCAGCTTCGTGGTCGAGGCCATCGGGCGCTCGGCGTCCGGGCGCCGCGCGAGGACGACGTCGCCGGTGGCCGGCTCGACCAGGATCGCCGCGGGTGCCCGCAGCGCGGGCGGCCGGGCCAGGGCGGGCCGCGCCGTGCCCGCCGCCGTCGCGAGCAGGACCGCGAGCAGCGCCAGGACGCCGGACCACGCGACGCGTGGGGCCGGCGTCACGGCGCGAGCTTGAGCTTCTGGCCGAGGCGCAGGGGCTGGGCCTGGTCCAGGCGGTTGAACCGCAGGAGGTCGTCTACGGTGACCCCGGTGCGCTCCGAGATCGCCCCGAGCACGTCGCCCGACTTCACCGTGTACGTCTTGGCGGCCTTCGTCTTCTTGGCGGTGGTGCGCTTCGTCTTCGCGGTCGTGGAGGTCGAGGCGAGACCCGCCGGAGCGGTGACGGCCGCCCCCGAGTCCTTCAACCCGGAGTGGACGACGACGTAGATCGTCGCGAGAGCCGCGAAGAGGGCGAGCGGCGCCAGGAAGCGCGCGTGACTGCGGTGCGACATGGCCTGCGCAGGATAGGGCGCGCGGGGTCCGCGCGGGCGTCACGCAAGCGCCCATGCGGTGTCGCGCAGGCGCTCCGCCTCGGCCCGGGCCGCGGCGGCCGGTGGTCCGCCGTGGGCCTCGTGCGCGCGCACCACCGAGCGCGACGCGGTGACGAGCCCGCCGGCCCGGCCGGGCGCCCAGGCGGCGGCGAGGTCCTCCACCCGCCCCCCCTGGGCACCGACGCCCGGGAGCAGGAACGGCGTGCGCGGCATGAGCTCCCGCAGGCGCTCGACGTGCTCGGGCGCCGTAGCGCCCACGACCGCCCCGACGTCGGTCAGCCCGTCGGCCCCCACGGCCACTCCGAGCGCGGCGACGAGGCGCGCGACGGCGGCCCACACGGGTTCGCCGTCCGGTGCGGTCCGCAGGTCCTCCACGTCTGTCGCGCCCGGGTTCGAGGTGCGCACCAGGACGAAGAGGCCGCGTCCGTGCGGCCGGGCGACGTCGAGCAGCGGCGCCAGCGTGTCGGCCCCCATGTACGGATTGACGGTGAGCGCGTCCGCCCCGAGGCCCTCGATGCGCCCCCACGGGGTGTCCGTGGCGCCGAGGAAGGCCTCGGCGTAGGCGCGCGCGGTGACGTCGATGTCCCCGCGCTTGGCGTCGGCGACCACCAGCAGCCCCAGCGAGCGGGCGTGCGCGCAGACCGCGCCGAGCGCGGCGCGGCCCGGCGCACCCAGGCGCTCGAAGCACGCGACCTGCGGCTTGACGGCCACCACGGCGGGGGCCACGGCCTCGACCACGAGGCGGCAGTGGGCCTCGACTGCGCGCGCCGCGCGCTGCTCGGCGCAGCCGTCGCCCGCGGCCCGGTGCGCGCCGTCCCACAGGGCGGACGGTTCGGGGTCCAGACCCAGAACGACGTTGGATTCACGCGTCGCGACCGCCCGCGCGAGCCGCTGGCCGAAGGGCTCGTTCATCGCCGGGGACGCTAGCGAGGCGCGCGGACGCCGGACGATGCGCGACGATGGCGGCGATGAGCCCGATCGACCGCGCCGCCTGGAGCGTCACCGTGGGCGCCTGCGCCCTGCTCGCGATCCTGCTGCTCGTCTCGGGCTATCAGGGCTACGGGGCCCTAGCCTTCGCCGTCGGCCTGTCCGCGGCGATCAACCTGCGCTGACGTCGCGGCCCTGACGCTGCCGCGTGCGCCCAGGCGGCGGTCGGCGGCCTAGGAGCGGCGGGGCGCCGGCACCTCGGTGCCCGGCACGACGCGGTCCTCGGGCTCGAGGTGGATCAGCACGTCAGCACCCGAGAGGCGCGCCTGGATCGCGTGCTGGAGCTCGTGGGAGGTCTTGTGCGCCGTCTCGAGCGTCGTGCCCGCGCGGAACTGCACGTGCAAGTCGACGTAGCGGCGCACGCCGGCCCGCCGGGCGCGGAGCTTGTGGAAGCCCGCCACGCCGCGCGGACCGAAGGTGACAACCTCCTCGCCGATGGCGGCGAGCTCGTCTGCCGGCAGCGCCTCGTCGACCAGCACGCGGGACGAGGAGCGCAGGATGCGCACCCCCGCCACCACGATCGACCCTGCGACGAGCAGCGCGACGACGGGGTCGACCCAGTCGGCGCCCGTGACCTGCACCAGGACGAGGCCGACGAGCACGCCGGCCGAGTTCTGCGCATCCGTGCGCTGGTGGGCGCTGTCGGCTTCGCGCGCCGGCGACCCCGTATCGGCCGCCCGCGCACTCAGGCGGGCGGAGACGACGAGGTTGACCACGATGGAGATCGCCAGGACGGCGATGCCGAAGCCGAGCGCGTGGACCTCGCCGCCGACCACCAGGCGCCGGATCGCCTCGAAGACGATG
>JBBQZE010000050.1:0-15560 GCA_038207985.1 Solirubrobacterales bacterium | reverse complement strand
TCGCCGACCTCGGGCTCGACCTGGACCTGCCCGCGGCTCCCGATGCGCCGGCGACCTCGGTGCATCGCGACGCCGAGGGCCGGGCGCTAGAGCTGCGCACCGCGATGACCCCCGGGACCCGGGCGGAGTACGCCGCGCTGGTACGGGGCGACCGCTCGGCGGCCGCCGCCGCGCGCGAGGACGTCTGGCAGCGTGCTGTCGAGTTCCTCTTCGAGCGCCTCGCGGTGTCGTGGTCGGTCGCCGGCGTGTCGACCACCGGGCAGGCCGAGCTCCTCGCCCGCCTGCGCGCCGCGACCCGCGACGAGCGCGCGAGCGTGAGGACCGCGCTGCGCGCCCACCTCCCCGAGCACTTCCCCGAGCTGGAGGCCCCGTGAGCACCCCCGCGCCCGACCCCGCCGCCTTCGCCGACCTCCTCGTGGGGTACTGCCTGGAGGTGAGCGCCAGCCAGCAGGTCCTGGTGCGCTCGACCTCGCTGGCCGCCCCGCTGCTGCTCGAGTTGCAGCGCGCGATCCACGAGGCCGACGCGTGGCCGCTGCTGCGCATCGAGGTCCCGGGCCAGACCCGCGGCTTCTACGAGCACGCGCGTGACTGGCAGCTCGAGGAGTTCCCGCCGCTCAACCTCCAAGAGGTCCGCAAGTCCGAGGCGATCCTCGGCATCCAGGCGCCCGAGGACATGCGCGCGCTCGAGGGCATCGACCCGGAGCGCCTCGCCCGCGCGCGGCGTGCGCGACGGCCCATCCAGGAGGTGACGATGAAGAAGCGGTGGTGCTCGACGATCTGGCCGACGCCGGCGCTGGCCGAGCAGGCTCAGACCAGCCTCGAGGAGTACGCCGCGTTCGTCGGCCGGGCGCTGTTCCTCGACCGGCCGTCGGGCCCGGTCGTCGCGTGGAAGGAGCTGCGGGCGTTCCAGGCCCAGCTCGTGAAGCGGCTGTCCAAGGCGCGCACGATCCGCATCGAGGCCGACGGCACCGACGTGACGATGGAGGTCAAGGGCCGCACCTGGGTGAACTCCGACGGCAAGCGCAACATGCCGTCGGGGGAGGTCTTCACCGGCCCGCTCGAGACGAGCGCCACCGGGCACGTGCGCTTCACCGTGCCGAGCAGCCCTGCGGGCATCGAGGTGCGCGGCGTCGAGCTCGAGCTCCGTGGCGGCGAGGTCGTGGCCGCACGGGCCGAGGAGGGGCAGGCGCACCTCGACCGCGCGCTGGCCACGGACGCCGGAGCGCGCCGCCTCGGCGAGCTCGGCATCGGGACGAACTACGGCATCGAGCGCCCGACGGGGACGATCCTGCTGGACGAGAAGATCGGCGGCACGGTCCACCTCGCGCTCGGGCGCAGCTACCCCGAGACGGGCGGCAAGAACGAGTCCGCGCTGCACTGGGACCTCATCTGCGACCTGCGGCCGGGCGGCCGCATCACGGTCGACGGCGAGGTCCTGCAGCAGGACGGGCGCTTCACCTGAGCCCGATCAACCTCAGGGAGATCGCCTGCACCAGGCGGACCGCCACGACGGGCACCCCGCCGCTGCGTCCGGCGAGGGCGAACGCGGCCTGGTCGGCGAGCTGGACCGGGACACGCGGGATCTCGGAGGACGCCGCCGGCGGTGTGTGCTCCAAAACCCCTCGTGGCAGGCATCGGGGCACACGCCGACGCGTTTTGAGCCTCAGGCCGCGATCGTCACCGGGGTGCCGAGCGGGAGCGTGCGGGCCATGCGGGTGATCACCGAGTTGCGCACGCGCACGCACCCGTGGCTGACGTCGGTCCCGATGGCGGTGGGCAGGTTCGTGCCGTGGATCCCAACCTGCCCGTTGCCCCCCTCGAAGGTGGTGTAGACGTTCGAGTGCGCCGAGAGCCCGAGCGCGTAGGGCCCGTAGAAGCCCTTGGGGTCTGGCGGGCGCACGATGTCGGTCATGAAGTAGCGCCCCTTCGGCGTCGGCGACACAGACTTCCCGACCCCGATGCCCGTTCGCAGGCGCAGCTTGCCTCCGTCGTAGACCTCGAGGCGGTGCTTGCCCAGCGAGATGCGCACGTGCATCCGGGTGTAGGAGAAGCCCACGTCCTCCCGCCGCACCCACGCCGAGCTGAGGTTCGGGCGGGTCGGCAGCTGCACGCGCACCCAGCCCTTCTTGCGCGATCGCACGAGGAACACGAGCGGGATGCGCTGGCGGTTGAAGACCCGCTGGCGCAGCGTGCGCGGACGCTTGGCGCGCGCGAAGCGGTAGACCCGGATCGATCTGTGCTTGGCGGTGGCGATCAGCTGCGCTCCCGCCGGGATCTTGCGCGACTGTGCCGAGGCGACCGAGAAGCCGGCGTTCCCGGCCGGCGCCCCCGCCGTCGTCGTCCCGCCCGCCAGGGGCTCGGACGACGACTCGGAGGAGAACGCCCCGCGGAGCACGAACGCCACCGCCGCGATCGCCAGGACGGCGACCACGGCGGCGGCGAAGGAGCGTGCGCGTCGCCCCGGCGACTGTGAGGTCCGCCGGGGCACGGCGCTAGCCGGTCATCGCCGGGGTGCCGGACACGGCGCTGCCGGCGGCGGCGCTGCCCGAGGCCGAGATGAAGCCCGTGCCCTTGACGGCGGCGAGGATCGTCGCCATGTCGGCCGCGGGGTTGAACGCGTCGGGGGCGGGCGGCATGCCCACGATGTTGCGGATCCAGGCGGCGTGGCGGGCCTCGACCGGGTGGATCGAGATCGCGGCCGTCAGGATCGCGGGCGTCTTGATGTTCGGCGCCTGGCCCTGGTAGGCCTTGACGCCGGTGTCCTCGAGGACGATCGCGGTCGCCGCGAACGTCGACTGGCTGCTGGTCGCGCCCTGGAAGTCGAAGTTCGGCTTCTTGACCGCGGCGGACCCGAGCGCCTTCTTCAGCGCCGTGACGTGCGTGGCCTCGTGCGACGCGACCAGCTTGCCGAAGCGCATGTACTCGCCCGTCAGGTTGGCCTTCTGGTTGGCCTCGTCGTAGAACGCCGACTCGAGGTACTCGAGCGTCAGCGCGTAGTTGAGGATCGCCACGTCGCCCTTGGGCGTCGCCGCCATCGCGGAGCCGGGGAACATCCCGTAGAGCGCGCCGCCTGCGACCAGGAGGCCGGAGCCGCGCAGGAAGCCCTTGCGGGTGGCGTGGTTGACGCGCTCTGCGGACTCCCGCAGGGCGCCGTCGGTGTCGAAGGCCGCCAGGTGGGAGACGTCGACCGGATCTGATGTGTGCTTGGTCATGTGGATCTCCTCTAGGACTTGATGAAGCCGGTGGACTTGACGGCGGCCAGCACGGCGCTCATGGAGAGCGCGGGGTTGAACGCATCCGGGGCCGGCTTGAGCTCCTTGCCGGCGCCGATGAGGTCGCGGACCCAGGCTGCGTGGCGCGCCTCGACGGCCAGGATCGAGCCCGCCGTGGCGAGGATCGCGGGGTCCTGGATGTTGCCGGCCTGGCCCTGGTAGGCCGAGACGCCGGTGTCCTCGAGCGTCTTGGAGGTGCTCAGGAACTTCTTCTGGCTGCCGGTGGTGCCCTGGAAGTCGAAGCTCGGCTTCTTCACCGCTGCGCTGCCCAGCGCCTTCTCCAGCGCGGACACGTGCGTGGCCTCGTGCGCGGCGACGACCGTCGCGAACTTCTGGACCGAGCCCGTGAGCTTGCCCTTCGACAGCGCCTCGGCGTAGAACGCCGACTCGAGGTACTCCAGCGTCAGCGCGTAGTTGAGGATCTTCACGTCGGTCTTCTTCGACTTGCCGAAGGCGAGGCCGAGGGGCACGGCGCCGGCGACCAGGCCGCCACCGGCGACAAGACCGACGCGGCGCAGCACGCCGCGACGGGTGGTGTCCTGCAGTCCTGCGGCCGCTTCGGCGACCGCGCCGTCGCGGTCAATCTCTTCCAGTGTCAGCTCATCGTGCATAGGGCTCCTCTGTGTGGGTGTCATCGGACGATGACCGTGCCGTGCATGTTCGGGTGGAAGTCGCAGTGGTAGGCGAAGGTGCCGGCCTTGGCGAAGCGCATCGACTTCGTCGCGCCCTTCGACTGGCTGCCGAGGTCGCGCTTGGCGCCGGAGTCGAAGGTCACCGTGTGATTGGCGACGTCGAGGTTCTTCCAGGCCACGGTGCTGCCCTTGGCGACGGTGACCGACTTCGAGGAGTACTCGAAGTTCTTGATGGTGAGCGCGACGCGCGTCGGCTTCGCGGTGGGCTTCGGCGCGGCCTTCGTCGTCGAGGCGGTGCTCGCAGCCGCCGGGGCGGAGGTCGTGTCGCTGCCGCTGCCCGACGAGCTGCCGCAGCCCGCGACGATGGCGGCGCAGGCGCCGACCGCGAGCAGGAGGAGCATTCTCCGGAAGATCGCCATGAAGACCATGTCGGAGCCGGCGCCCGAGCGGATCACTCCGGGACATCAACCCGACAGCCGCCAGCCCCCCGGCGGCAGCGCCGCGGCGGCTTCAGGCCCCCAGCTTCCCTGGGCGTACGGCTCGGCCGCGGGCGGGTGCTCGAGCACGGGGGCGACGACCTCCCACAACCGCTCGACCTCGTCGGCCCGGGTGAAAAGGGTGTGGTCGCCGAGCATCACGTCGTACAGCAGGCGCTCGTAGGCCTCGAGGCGGTCGTCGTCGTCACCCGGGTCGTCGAAGCGCAGCGCGAAGGACGCCGGCACGAGGTCCAGCTCCGGGCCGGCCGCCTTGGCGAGCACCTCGATGCGCACCTCGGGGTGGTCGCTGAGCTCGAAGATCAGCGCGTTCGGCCGCGCGGCGTCCTGCGTCCCGGCTCCCAGGCCGAACATGCGCAGGGGCGGCTCGCGGAATGCGACGGTGATGGTCCGGCTGGTCGCGGCCATCGCCTTGCCGGTGCGCAGAAGGAACGGGACCCCGGACCAGCGCCAGGTGTCCACCATGATCTCGGCGGCGGCGAACGTCTCCACCCCGGAGTCCTCCGGGACGTCCTTCTCGTCGCGGTACCCCTCGAACTGCCCGAAGACCACACGCTCGGGATCCAGTGGGCGCACCGCCTCGAAGAGCTTGGCCTTCTCGTCGCGCAGCGCGCCCGCGTCCATCCGCACGGGCGGCTCCATCGCGACGAAGCCGAGGAGCTGCATCAGGTGCGTGACCACCATGTCCTTGAAGGCGCCCGTCTGCTCGTAGAACGCCGCGCGCCCCTCCAGGCCGAGCTCCTCGGGGACGTCGATCTGCACCGAGGCGATGTGGTCGCGGTTCCATACGGGCTCGAAGACCCCGTTGGCGAAGCGCAGCGCGAGCAGGTTCTGCGCAGCCTCCTTGCCGAGGAAGTGGTCGATGCGGAAGATCTGCTCCTCCGAGACGACCTCGTGCAGGGCGGCGTTCAGCGCCTGCGCGCTCTCGAGGTCGGTGCCGAACGGCTTCTCCATCACGACCCGCGCGCGGTCGGTCAGGCCGTCGCGCCCGAGCGCGCCGACCATGCCCTCCATCGCCGCGGGCGGCACCGACAGGTAGAGCAGCCGCCGCACATCGCCCTCCATCTCCTCCTCGGCGGCCCGCACGGCGTCCGCCAGCTCGTTCGCGTCGTCGGCCGAGGAGGCGACGAACGAGAGCCGCTGCGACCACGACTGCCACGCCTCCTCGTCGACGTCTCCTTCCACGTGCTCGTCGAGGGCCGCCCGGACCTCGTCCACGAACGCCTCCGGGCTGTCCGGCGCATGGCGGCCCGAGCCGATGATGCGGAAGTCCTCCGGCATCAGGCCGGCGAGCGTCAGACGGAACAGGCCGGGCAGCAGCTTCCGGGCGGCGAGGTCGCCGCGGGCCCCGAAGAGGACGAGGACGTACGGGTCGGGGCGCGGCGGAGGAGAGGACGACATGGCGGCTCGGGTGCCCGCCGGGGGCCGCCGCGAACCGCGTCCAGCCGCCGTCCAGGCGGCAGCGCCCCGGGGGCCGAATGGTGCAAGAGTTCCGCTCCACCATGTTCCAGTCCGCCCTCGCGTCCCGTCGTCGTCCCGCGCTGCTCGTCGCGGGCGCCCTCTTGGTGTCCGCCGCCGCCGCCTCGCCGGCCGCCGCCGCGGGCAAGCCGTTCACCTGCGAGGCGAGCGCCGTGAAGGGCAAGGTGCTGACCGGCCCGGTCGTCGAGCCCTTCGTCGCGAACCGCGGCAAGCCCTGCGCGACCACCACCGCAGGCGGGAACGCGGCAGCACTCGCGCCGGCCAAGGTGCGCATCTTCGGCGCCGGCACGACGCTCACGGGCCCCGCCGGCCGGACCGACCTCCAGAAAGCCGCGGCGTCCGGCGGCATCGCCGACCTGTCGCTCGGCTCGCTCGCCTCGCTCGGGCTGAGCCTGCCGCTCGGTCAGATCCCGCTGCCCGACCTCAAGCAGACGATCGACATCTCGGCGGTCACCGGGCCGATCAACGCCGCCATCGCCGGCGGCCTGCCGATCACGCTGCCGCCCCTTCCCCTGCGTGGCCGGCTTGCCGGCCTCCCGCCGCTGCCGATCCCGGTCCCGGTCCCCCTTCCCGTGCCGCTCCCGCCCGTCACCATCCCGCCGCTTCCCGCCGGCACCCAGCTGCCGACGTCGCTGACGATCGACCTGACCGCGGCGATCCGCGCGCTGCTCGCGCTCCCCACCACGGACCTGCTCGACGTCAAGAGCGCCGTCGCGTTCGCCCAGGCGAGCTGCGCCAACGGTGCCCCGGTGATGGCCGGCCAGCGCAGCGTCGCGGGCGTAACCGTGCTGGGCAACGCGATCAACCTCGACACCCTCGGCGACCAGCCGATCCTCGACACGCAGCAGATCGACCTCTCCAAGCTCGACCTGAGCCAGGTCCAGATCCCGGCGATCGACGCGCTCACCGGCGGCGCGCTGGCCGCAGTGACCGCCCAGGTCAGCGCCGTCGTCTCCACCGCCTTGAAGGCGCTGCCGCCCATCGGCGTCCCGATCGAGCTCGCCCGGGTGCAGGTCACGCCGGGCACCCAGACCAAGACCGCCGACTCGCTCACGCAGACCGCTCTGGGCATCAAGGTGCAGGTGGCCGGCCAGAACGTCGTCGACCTCAGCTTCGGTGAGGCGAAGGTCGGCACCGCCGGCGTCGACTGCGCCGTGGCCAAGCCGCCGACGTCGACCACGGCGGCGGAGTCCGCGCTGCAGTGCACCACCCGCAAGCTCGTCCTCCTCGACGTCCTGCGGAAGGGCAGCCGCGTCGCGATCAACGGGGTCGCCGACAAGAAGCTCGTCGGCAGGTCCGTCGGGATCCGCTTCCAGGGCGACCACCACATCGCGGGCCACGCCACCGTCGCGAAGAACGGGACCTTCAAGACCACCGTGGCGCTACCGCGCAAGGCGCTGCGCTCCTCCGACCGCGCCCGCTACCAGGCGGTGCTCGGCAAGGAGAAGTCGCTGAACCTCAAGCTGCAGCGGCGCATGGTGGTCACCAAGCTCACCTCGTCGAACAGCAAGGTGACGATCGCCGGCCGGGTCACGCGGCCGCTCGGCGCGCCTTCGCAGACGATCACGCTGACCCGCCGCATCACCTGCAAGAAGAGCGCGGTCGTCAAGCGCTTCAAGCCGAAGGCAAACGGCACGTTCTCGGTGACGATCGCCGCGCCGACCGGCGTGACCTCGGCGGTCTACCGGCTGAGCACGAAGGTGCGCAAGACGACGCGCAACCCGAAGCTGTTCTCCACCTTCACGCTGCCGAAGGGCGTCGACTTGGAGCAGTAGCCCGCAGACGCCCCTCCGGCGGCCGCCGGAGGGGCTAGCTTGCCAGCGACATGCGCCGCACGAAGATCGTCGCCACCATCGGCCCCGCGTCGCGTGACCCCGAGATCCTCGTCCGGATGGTGGCGGCGGGGATGGACGTGGCGCGGCTGAACTTCTCGCACGGCAGCCACGACGAGCACCGCGAGGTCGCCGGCCTGGTGCGCGACGCCGCGGAGCGGGCGGGGCGGCCCGTGGCGATCCTGCAGGACCTCCCGGGCCCGAAGCTGCGCATCGGCGCGCTGCGCGACGACACGATGCCGCTGAAGGTCGGCGACGTCATCACCTTCACCTGCGGCGAGGACCAGGCGCCGGGAGCGGGCCGGCGCATCCCGATGCCCTGGGAGGGGCTCGTGCGCGCCGTCGCGGTCGGCGAGGACATGTACCTCGCGGACGGCCGCATCCGCCTGCGGGTCACGGCGATCCGCGCGGGCGACTGCGAGGTCGACGCCGAGGTCGAGGTCGGCGGGACGCTGACCGCCCGCCAGGGCATGAACCTCCCGAGCGAGACCGCCGAGCTCCCGTCCGTGCCGGAGGAGGACCTCGGCCACCTGCGGGTCGGCATCGAGATCGGCGTCGACCTGGTCGCGCTCTCGTTCGTCCGCCGTCCGGAGGACGTGCTCTTCGTGCGCGAGCACACGCGCGCGCCGCTGATCGCCAAGATCGAGAAGCCGCAGGCGGTCGACCGCGCCGAGGCGATCCTCAAGGTCGCCGACTGCGTCATGGTCGCCCGCGGGGATCTCGGCATCGAGCTGCCGATCGAGACCGTGCCGCTCGTCCAGAAGCGGCTGCTCACGCTCGCCGGGGAGCTCGCGCGGCCGTCCATCACCGCCACGCAGATGCTCGACTCGATGGTGAGCTCGTCGCGGCCCACCCGCGCCGAGGTCGCCGACGTGGCCAACGCGATCCTCGACGGCACCGATGCGGTGATGCTCTCGCAGGAGACCGCCGTCGGCGCGTACCCGATCGAGGCAATCGAGATGATGGCCAAGATCGCGACCCACACCGAGCGCGAGCTGCCCTACCGCCGCTGGAACGAGGAGCGGGTCTCGCGCGACTCGCGCGACCCGGCCTACACGCTCGCGCACACCGCCTGCGTGGCCGCGCGCGAGCTCGAGCTCGACGCGCTCGTGATCCCCACGCTCTCCGGGCGCTCCGTCCGCCTCGTGTCGGCCCACCGGCCGCGTGTGCCGATCCTCGCCCTCTCGCCCGGCAAGGAGACCGTGCGCCGGTGCGGGCTGATGTGGGGGGTGCAGGCCGCGTCGATGCAGCGCCACCACATCACCGAGGACCTCATCTCCGACGCGGCACAGCGGATCGTCGAGCTCGGCTGGCTGCCCCCGGGCGCGCGGGTCGGCATCACCGCGGGGCTGCCGAGCGGCCGCCCCGGCTCGACCTCGCTCTTCCAGGTGCAGACGCTTGCCGAGCCCGGCGCGCGCTGGTCGGAGGACCGCTCCCGGCCCATGCCGCGTGAGCCGGCGCTCTAGCGCCTCAGGCCACCTCGACCTTCGAGCCCGGGACGATGTCGTCGCGCCCGTCGGTCCAGCGCACCCACGCCTTGTGGCCGCCGTCGTAGTCGTCGCCGAGGAGCACGAGCGTGGCGGGCTCGCCCAGCGCGGTGCAGGCTCCGGTGCCCTCGGGGTCCTCGCCGCGCCAGACCCGCACGAAGGCGTTGTGGGCGAGCTCGTCCTCGACCGTGGTCGGATCGGTGTGACCGGGGCGGATCTCGGTGCGCGGCGGGAGGGTGAGCAACACCTCCATCACGGAGTGCTTGAGGTCGGCGTAGGAGGTCGAGCCGGGGGCGCGCACGCCGCCGACCGAGTTCTTGAAGAGCGTGTCGCCCGTGAAGACGTTGCCCTCGACCAGCAGCGAGAGCATCCCGGCGGTGTGGCCCGGCGTGTGCAGCGGCGTGACCACCAGGGAGCCGACGCGGACCTCCTCCTCCGGGTGCATGTCCCCCGTGACCATCGCGGCGAGCTCGGGTGAGGCACCCTGGAGCGCCTCGCGCTCCAGCGGGTGGGCGAGCACCCGGGCGTCGCCGAAGCGCTCGAGGATCCGTCCGAGCTCGGAGACGTGGTCCCAGTGGTGGTGGGTGAGCAGCACGTGGGTGACGTCCACCTCGAGCTCGTCGGCCTTCGCCAGCAGCGGAGCCACCGGCCCGCCCGCGTCGACGAAGAACCCGGCACCGCCGCCCGCCTCGCCGACGAGGTAGGTGTTCGAGAGGAAGCCGTCGCTCATGGAACGCTCGAGGATCATGCGGCGAGGGTACCCTCGGCCCATGTCCGAGCTCATCCACACCTGCTACCGCATCGGCGACATCGATCGTTCCGTCGCGTTCTACGCTGCGCTCGGGTTCCAGGAGGTCACTCGCTTCGACCTCCCGGACGGCGCAACGAACGTGTACCTCGGGATGCCGGGGGACGGCCCCCGGCTCGAGCTGACCAAGAACCCGGGCGTCGACGGCTACGAGCTCGGCGACGGGTACGGCCACATCGCGATCACCGCCGACGACCTCGACGGCGCGCTGGCCGCCCTCGGCGAGCAGGGCATCGCGCCCGAGCGACCGCCGTACACGGTGAGCGACGGCGGCTCGCGGCTGTGCTTCGTGCGCGACCCGGACGGCTACCGGATCGAGCTCATCGAGCGCTAGCGCGGTGCCGGGCGGGGCGCCGCATACGATGGCCGCGTGCAGCTGGCCGTCATCGACCTCGGCTCGAACTCGTTCCGCCTCGTCGTGTTCACCGCTTCGGCCGACCGCTGGAAGCGGACGGACGAGATCCACGAGGCGGTCCGCATCGGCGAGGGGCTCGCGGCGACCGGCGAGCTCGGCGAAGAGCCCATGGAGCGCGCGCTGGCCACGCTCGAGGTCTTCGCCCACTTCTGCAAGGCGGCCGGCCTCGAGGCCGACGCGATCGACGCGGTCGCGACGAGCGCCATTCGCGACGCGAGCAACGCCGGCACGTTTCTGGCCCGCGCGCGCGAGCGGACGGAGCTCCCGATCCGCGTCCTCACGCGCGAGGAGGAGGCGCACTACGGCTACCTCGCCGCCGTGAACTCCACGACGCTCACCGACGGCTGCGTCCTGGACCTCGGCGGTGGCTCGATGCAGCTCGTGCGCGTGGCAGAGCGCCGCGAGGCGGAGACCGGCTCGTGGCGCCTCGGCGCCGTGCGCATGACGGAGCGCTTCCTGCCCGGCGACCAGCCCGCGAGTGCGAAGCAGGTCGCCAAGCTCCGCGCGCACGTCACGAGCAAGCTCGAGCGGGCGCCGTGGCTCTCGGAGTGCGGGCCACGCCTGGTCGGCGTCGGCGGCACCGTGCGCAACCTGGCCAACGCGGCGCAGCGCGCCGCGAGCCTCCCGTCGCTCGGCGTCCAGGGCCAGCTCGTGACGCGCGACGCCCTCTCAGAGCTCGTGGAGCGGCTCGCCACCCTGCCTCCCGCCGACCGCGCGAAGGTCGCCGGGGTCAAGCCCTCGCGGGCGGACCTCATCCTCGCGGGCGCCGTCGTCATCGAGGCGACGATGCAGGCGGGCGGCTTCGATGCCCTGGAGGCGACCGAGGCGGGGCTGCGCGAGGGGGTCTTCTTCGCGCGCCACCTCGAGCTCGCGGAGCAGCCCGGCCTGTTCGACGACGTCCGCGCGCGGTCCGTGCGCAACCTGGCGGGCCAGTACGCGGTCGACCGGGCCCACACAGAGCACGT
Organism: Solirubrobacterales bacterium; assembly: GCA_038207985.1. Lineage (GTDB taxonomy): Bacteria > Actinomycetota > Thermoleophilia > Solirubrobacterales > Solirubrobacteraceae > Paraconexibacter. The sequence goes on along the minus strand of JBBQZE010000050.1, from coordinate 4,176 downwards.
CGCGCGCCTCGCGCTCGGGCTGTTCGACGAGAGCGCAGCCGCCGGTCTGCACCCTGGGGACGCGACCGAGCGCGAGCTGCTGTGGGCGGCCAGCGAGCTGCACGACATCGGGATGAGCGTCGACTACGACGACCACCACAAGCACTCGCGCTACCTGATCCTCAGCGCCGGCCTGCCCGGCTTCACCCCCCGGGAGCTCGCGCTCGTCGCCCAGGCCGCGCGCTACCACCGCAAGGGCATGCCCGACCCGGGGCCGCTCGGCGCGCTGCTCGGCGCCAAGGGCGACCGTGCGCGGCTCGACCGGATGTCGGCGCTCCTGCGCCTGGCCGAGGATCTGGAGCGCTCCCGCGACCAGTCCGTGCGCCAGGCGCACCTCGCGGTCGACAACGGCACGGCGACGCTCGAGCTGGTCTCCGACGACGACGTCGCGGTGCCCCGGTGGGCCGCCCGCCGCGAGGTCGAGCTCTTCCAGAAGGCCTTCGGACGGACGCTCGAGGTCTGAGCCGGGCACCCCGCCCGATCCGCCCGACCGAGCAGGAGTAGGAGCAGGAGCAGGAGCAGGGCTAGCGCGGCTCGAAGCGGGGGAGCATCGGGAGCTCCTGCTCCCGCGCGGGGCCCGGGCCGACGGGGACCTCGATCGGTTCGGCCGGCCCGCGGATGATCTCGGTCTCCTCGATGTCGAGCTCCGGCGGCTCCATGCCGTCGCAGATCAGCCGGAACGAGCCCGTGCCGATCGCGCCGTCGCCCTCCAGGACGAGGCCGGCGATGGTGTCGCCCTCCTCCCACTGCATCCGCTCGATCTCGAACGGGTTCATGCGCACCGTGTGCGGCGGGAAGGGGCAGTTCTTGTTGTGCTGCTCCTTGCCCTTGACGATGGCCTCGAAGTTCTTGCCCTCTGCGTTCGCCATGGCCCGGATGCTACGCGGGATCGAGCAGCACGCCGGGGTTCAGCAGGCCCCGCGGATCGACAGCCGCCTTCGCCCCGCGGAGCGCCGCGGCGAACGCGTCGGGCCGCTGGCGGTCGTAGTACGGCCGGTGGTCGCGGCCGATGGCGTGATGGTGGGTGGCGGTGCCGCCGGCCGCCAGGACCGCCTCGCCCGCGGCGCGCTTGATGGCGTCCCACTGCTCGACCTCCTCGCCTCGGCGCGCGGGCGCGAGCACGGTGAAGTAGGGCGCCGGGCCGTCGGGGTAGACGTGGGTGAAGCGGCACGTCACGCGGCACGGCTCGCCGGCGGCCTCGCGCACGGCGCCGGTCACCGCCGCGTGGAAGGCGGGCCACTTGTCCCAGGTGACCGCGGACTCGAAGGTCTCGCAGAGCACGCCACACTGCACGAGCGCGTCGCGCAGGTAGGGCAGCGCGAGGAACGCCTCCTTCCACGCCGCGGCGGCCTGCTCGCGCGGCGGGTCCGCGACGCCGCCGTGCGCGCGGCAGATCGCGAGCGCCCGCGCGAGCCGGTCGCCGACGTCGTGGTCGGTGGACTCGAAGCCGAGCACGAGCAGCGCTGTGCGGCCGTCGCCCGCTCCGGACTGGCCCGCCTCCGCGGCGTCGACCAGGCGGCAGTTCGCCGGGTGCAGCCCGCTCTGGCTGAGCTCGCGGACGGCCTGGGCGCCGACGAGGAAGTCGTCGAAGCGCACCGTCGCGCCCGCCCGGTGCTGCGGCCGCGGCTGCACCCGCACCCATGCCTCGGTGATGACGCCGAGGATGCCCTCTGAGCCCAGCAGCATCCGGTCGGGAGACGGGCCGGCGCCGGAGCCCGGCAGCCGCCGGCTCTCCCACGCGCCGACCGGCGTGACGGCGCGGACGGATTCCACGAGGTCGTCGACGTGGGTCCACAGCGAGGCGAAGTGCCCGCCCGCCCGGGTGGCGATCCAGCCCCCGAGCGTCGAGAGCTCGAAGCTCTGCGGGAAGAAGCGCATGGTCATCCCGTGCTCGCCGAGCTGGCGCTCGAGCGACGGCCCGGGGACGCCGGCCTGGACGCGCGCGGCGCGCGAGACGGGGTCGACCTCCAGGACGCCACCCAGCCCGGAGAGGTCGAGCGAGACGACGCCGTCGAAGCCCGGCGGCAGCGGGCACTCGACGCCGCCCACGACGCTCGTGCCGCCGCCGTACGGAACCACGGCCGCGTTGGCGCCGGCGGCCCACGCGAGCACCGCTTCGACGTCGGCTTCGCTGCGCGCGAAGGCCACCGCGTCGGGCGGGTGGTCGACACGCCCGCGGAAAGCCCGCACCGTGTCGCGGTAGGCGCTGCCCTTCGCGTGCGTGATGCGGTCGCGCGCCTCGGTGCTGAACGGCGAGGGCAGCCGCGGCGGCGGGAGGACGACGTCCTCGAGCCGCACGGGCACCTCGGGGGCGCGTCCGGGGAAGCCGAGCGTCGCCTCGACCAGGCCGGCCACGGCCGCCGGGTCGACGCGCTTGGCCTCGAGCCCCCATCCCCACCAGCTGCGCACGTCCGCCTCGGGCCCCATCGCGGCGATGCTACGCCGGAGCCCTCCGCGCCACCTTCCCGGCACCCGGCGCGCGGCCGTAGCATGGACATGGAGATGCTCCCGCCCCCCGGCATCCTGGCCCGGGGCCCCTGGCCCGTCGAGGCCGTGGAGGCCCGTTGGCGCGAGGACCACTTCGAGGCGCCGCCCGAGCGGACGGCGGCCGCCGACGCGGCCATCCAGGCGCTCAAGGACCGTGACTCCCCGTCCCACGACGGGCTCAGCGCCCGCCTCGTCGGGTGGACGGAGACGCCGGGGGCCCTCGCGCTGGAGCTGCAGCCCGCCCGCTGGGCGCTCCGGCTCGTGGAGAGCGATGCCTCGGCGTCGATGTCCTCGCTGCTCGTGGTCCGCGACACGCGGGGCCGCTGGCTGGCGGGCCGCCGCGCGGCGTGGCTCAGCTCCTGGCCGGGGCGCTGGGCGCTCGGCGCGGGCGGGGCGGTCGACGTCGGCGAGACCCCGGCCGAGACGCTCACGCGCGAGCTCGAGGAGGAGTGGGGGGTGCGCGCGGAGCGGGTGCAGGGCGAGGCGCTCGTCCGCCTGCCCAGCCAGCTGATCATGTTCGTCGGGCAGGCGTGGCTGCCCGAGGGCGCCGAGGTCACCCCGGACCACGAGCACGACGAGCACGCCTGGTGGCCCGCCGACCCGGCCGACTGGCCCGCGGATGCCGACGAGCCGCTGCGCCGCATGGCCGCCCTGCTCGCCGCCGCCTCCGGGTGACCCGGGCCCGATGCCCCGCCTGACCCGCCGGGCGGTGAAGCTCGCGTCCTTCACCCACTCCGCGATCTACCTCGTCCTGCTCGCGGTGTGGCTCGTCCCCGGCCTGGCGGCCGAGGAGCAGGTCTTCGGCCTGCTGCACGGCCTCGGGTGGTTCGCGATGTGCGCGCTGGTGCTCACCGCGCTGCGCCTCCGGCTGGTCGACATCCGCCTCGCGACGGCCATCGCGGTGCTCGGCGCGGTCGGTCCGTTCATCGGCACGGCGGAGTTCGTCCGGCAGGATCGGCGCCGCGAGGACGTCGATGCACGAGCCTCGCCGACCGAGGACGCGCGGGTGTAGCAGCACCTCGCTAGCACCCCTGTCGGCGGAAGCGACCAGCGCTATTGTCCGATGTCATGGCAGTGAACACGACGGTTCAGGTGATCGCCCCAGGTGCAGGGGAGTCGGTCACCGAAGGCACCATCCTCGAGTGGGCCGTCGAAGAGGGGGGGCACGTCGAGCTCGACGCGACGCTCGTCGAGATCTCCACGGACAAGGTCGACGTGGAGGTCCCCTCCCCGGTGTCCGGGACCGTGGTCCAGCGGGACTTCGAGGAGGGCGACACGGTCACCGTCGGCGCCGTGCTGGCCGACGTCGAGCCCGACGGGGGCGCCGCGCCGGCGACGCCGGACGCGCCCGCCCCCGCGACCGACGCGGACGTCCCCGCCGCCGTCGCCGTCGAGGGCACGGCCCCCGGCGGCGAGACCATCGACATCGTCACCCCGGGCGCCGGTGAATCGATCACCGAGGGCACGCTGCTCGAGTGGAGCGTCGAGGTCGGCAGCGAGGTCGACGTGGACGACACCATCGTCGAGATCTCCACCGACAAGGTCGACGTGGAGCTTCCATCGCCGGCCAAGGGCACCATCACCGAGCTGCTGGCGGGCGAGGGTGACACGGTCACCGTCGGCCAGGTCATCGCCCGCATGACCACGTCG
>JBBQZE010000049.1:0-15675 GCA_038207985.1 Solirubrobacterales bacterium | reverse complement strand
GGCCGCGAGCTCCGCGCGCACGGCGTCGGGGGACTGGCCCGCGGCGCCCCGGTCGGCGAGCGTCACGGCGCCGTGACGCGTGGCGAGGCGCGTGCCGTCCGGCCCGAGCAGCAGCGGGACGTGGGCGTAGGCGGGGGGAGTCCCGTAGCCCAGCTCCCGCCACAGCCAGACCTGGCGCGGCGTGGTCTCCAGGAGGTCCGCGCCGCGGACGACCTGGCCGATCGCCTGGTCGTGATCGTCGACGACCACCGCGAGGTTGTAGGCCCAGTCGCCGTCGGAGCGGCGCAGCACGAGGTCGTCCACGGCCGAGGTGACCTCGCCCGCCAGCTCGTCGGTGACCGTGACGCTCGCCGCGCCGGCACGCACCCGCAGCGCCGGGGTGCGGCCCGAACGGCGGCGCTCCGCGCGCTGCGCGGCGGTGAGATCGCGGCACGTGCCGGGGTAGGCGCCGTCCGGCCGCGCGCCGTGCGGCGCCGCGGCGGCGTCGCGGATCTCCGCGCGCGTGCACCAGCACTCGTAGACGAGCCCGCGGGCCTCGAGGGCCGCGACCGCCGCGGCGTACCGGTCGCCGCGGTCGCGCTGGCGCACCACCTCGCCGTCCCAGTCCAGGCCCAGCGCGGCGAGGTCCGCGAGCTGGTGGGCCACCCACTGCTCGCGTGAGCGGCCCGTGTCGACGTCCTCCACCCGCAGCACGAACCGGGAGCCCGAGGCCCTGGCCCACAGCCACGCCAGCAGTGCCGTGCGCAAGTTGCCGAGGTGCAGCGGACCGGTGGGGGAGGGGGCGTAGCGGCCGGCGGGCACGGCGGCGACGGTAGCGACGCCCCGCCGCTACGGTGCGGCGGTGACCGACGCCGAGCACGACGACAGCCCACCCGTCGCCTGCCAGCCGTGCCGTGGCACCGGCCGGGTCACCTCGAACCTCGGCGGCTCGCCCAGCGAGCTGCCGTGTCCCTGGTGCGACGGCACCGGCGTACGCGTCCCGGGCACCGACGCGCAGGCGCACTGGCGCGTGGGCGCAGACCTTCCCGCGTAGGACGTCCGTCCAGCTTTCCGCACGATGGGGTCCAGACCCTAAGGTCGCCGTCGTATGCGCCCGATGGGGGGTGTGCAGGAAGCCAGCGCCGAGGTGAAAAACGCAAACCATTCGTGAGGGTGGGACGCAAAGCCACGGATCTCTCACTGTGAGAGGAAGCCGAGCCGCCACCGGGGTGCAGCAGCACAGGACCTCGTGGATGCAAGTCATTCGCGGAGCTGGCCAAAACCAAAATCAGCTCTCACCCGGAGGATCCATCCCATGCTGCAGTCCCTGCTTTCCCGCCTTCGTGGCGCCAACGACGACGAGAAGGGCTTCACCCTTATCGAGCTCCTGGTCGTCATCCTGATCATCGGCATCCTCGCCGCGATCGCGCTGCCGACCTTCCTGGGTCAGCAGAAGAAGGCCCAGGACGCCGCCGCGAAGTCCGACGTGCGCAACGCCGTCACCCAGGTCGAGTCGTGCCTGGCCGACGCCACCGCGGCCACCGCTCCTGCCTGTGGCACCAAGGCCGGCAACCAGGGGCTCGTGTCCCTGAAGCTCGTCGCCGACGACACGACCACCAACCTGGGCGCGACCGGTGGCCCCACGTTCGCGCTCACCGCGACCTCGAAGTCCGGCAACAAGTACTCGATCAGCAAGACCGACGGTGTCGGCGCGTCGTACACCTCGCTGCCGATCGACGCGAAGTGGAACGCCTCCTAGGCGACGCAGCACGAACCATCGCGCTCCGCAAAGGCGGCCCTTCGGGGCCGCCTTTGTCGTTGGTGCGGAGCGGTGTCACTACGACGAACGTCCACATCGTGAGCAAATGGGGTCTGGACCCTAAGGTCGCGCTCGCGTTTCACCGATGAGGTTGGTGCAGGAAGCCAGCGCCGAGGTGATCAAAGGCAAACCACTCGTGAGGGTGGGACGCAAAGCCACGGACCTCTCACCGTGAGAGGAAGCCGAGCCGCCACCGGGGTGCGCAGCACTGGACCCCGCGGAGAACGCCAAGTCCGCGGAGCTGGCCAATCAACCACATACGGTCCTTAGGAGATTTAACTCATGCTGCAGTCCCTGCTTTCCCGCCTTCGTGGCGCCAACGACGACGAGAAGGGTTTCACCCTGATCGAGCTTCTCGTCGTCATCCTGATCATCGGCATCCTCGCCGCCATCGCGCTGCCGACCTTCCTGGGTCAGCAGAAGAAGGCCCAGGACGCCGCCGCCAAGTCCGACGCTCGCAACGCCGTCACCCAGGTCGAGTCCTGCCTGACCGACGCGACGGCCACCACCGCCGCCGATTGCGGCGACAAGACCAAGAACGCCGGCCTGACCTCGCTGAAGCTCGCCGTCACCACCGGCGCCACGCTCGGGCCCAGCGGTGGCCCGACGTACTCGATCACGGCAACCTCCAAGTCCGCCAACACGTACACGATCGCCAAGACGGACGGCGGCGCCGCGGTGTACAGCTCGAGCCCGACCGACGCCAAGTGGGACGCCTCCTAGCACCGCTCCCGCACCACGCAGTTTCGTGAACCGCGAAGGCGGTCCTCCGGGGCCGCCTTCGCCGTTTTCAGGATCAGGGGACCACTGTCGTTCGAACGTCCAGCGCAGTGCATGCGAGCTCTCGTCGAAGTGGCTCCGAGCCGACGCTGCTGGTGCGATGTCCCGGGCGCGCCCTTCTTCACCCGACCCACAGGCGGGCTTCACCATCATCGAGACGATGGTCGCCGCGGTGCTGCTGCTGGTCGGGCTCGTCGGCACCCTCACCATCGTCGAGCAGGCCAGCTCGGTCACCCTCAAGACCCGGACACGGGAGCAGGCCACGAGCCTGCAGCGCGAGCTCGTCGAGGCCGCACGCTCGGTGCCCTACGACAAGCTCTCGCAGAACACCGTGGGCCCCGCCATCCGGGCGCGCCCGGCGTTGGGCGACTCGTCGCTCACCGCTGCGGGGTGGTCGGTCGTGCGCCGCGGCCAGAACTACACGGTGGCCGTGGGCGTCTGCACGGTCGACGACCCGGGCGACGGCATCGGCGCGCACGAGGCCGGCAGCTTCTGCGCGTCCGGCTCCGCCACGCCGGCGGACGCGAACCTCGACGGCGTGGTCGACGGCCTGGTGAACCCGGCCGCGACCACGTGCACGGGGTCGACGTGCACCGACACGAACCCCGCGGACTACAAGCGCATCGTCTCCCTGGTCATCTGGGCGCGCGGCTCCAACGTGCAGACCAGCCAGGTCAACAACCCCGGCGTGGCCTCCGCTCCCGCCGTGACGAGCCTCACCCCCGCGACGAACTCCATCACGGACACGCGCACCACCCTCGGCCTGACCGCCACCACCACGGGGACCCCGGTCACCGTCGCCATGTACCTCGACGGCACGGCGATCTCGCCGGTCTTCGCCGGCGGCGGCTCGAGCTGGACGGACACGTGGACCCTCGGGGCACTGACCACGACCACCGGCGCCCAGCCCGGCGCCACGGAGACCCTGGACGGCAGCTACCAGCTCTCGGCCAAGGCCTTCGACGTCTACGGCCAGTACGGGGCGACCCGCTCGCAGACCATCGTGGTAAACCGCCGGGTGGCCTTCGCCACTGCGCACGTGGAGGCCGGCCGCAACGGCGGTGCCGTCGAGATCCAGTGGAGCCCCGCCAAGGAGCAGGACTCCGCCGGGTTCCGCGTCGAACGGCGCGTCGTCACCAACGGCAGCCCGGGTGGCTGGACGCAGGTCTGCGCCAGGAAGGTGCAGACGGCGTGCCAGGACACGAGCGCGCCGACGCCGGCCACGGGCAGGTCGCTGGAGTACTCCGTGATCGGCACGGATACCGACGCCGCGGGTGCCGTGCGCGACGGCGACCGCTCCGAGGTGGTCTCCGTCGTAGACCCGGCCCCCGACGTCCCCACCAGCCCGGGCACGCTGGCGGCCGCCCTGGTTTCCGGCAACGTCGAGCTCACATGGACCGCGCCGTCGACGGGAGCGGCTGACCACTACAACGTCTACCGGGACGGCACCGGCTACAACGACCGGCTCGACAGCTTCTACCTGACATCGGGCGGGACGCTGAAGTACGTCGACACGAAGACCACCGGGCAGGCCCACGACTACTGGATCACCGCGGTCAACGCCCAGCTCGGCGAGTCCGTCGCCCTCGGGCCGGTGCGGAAATGAGGCGCGGCGAGCGCGGCGAGGTGTCCCTGATCGCGGTCCTGGTGGCCTCCGTCCTCATGATCGTCATCCTCGGCGCCACCTTGAAGCTCTTCGAGGGCTTCACGGCGAAGGCCGGCGACGCGACCCGTCGCACCGAGGCCGAGGACCAGGCCCGCACGGCGATCAACCGCCTCGCCCAGGACCTGCGCAACCTCGCCAGCCCGACCGCCGAGCAGCCGCAAGCCGTCGACTACTCGTCGGGCAGCGACCTCATCTTCCTCACCGTCGACCCGGCCGGCCCCAACACCGGCCAGAACACCACGAACACCAAGCGCGTGCGCTACTGCCTCGACGCCAGCAGGAACCTGCAGGAGCAGACCCAGACGTGGACGAGTGCCGCCATCCCGGCCGTCCCCGCCCACGCTGCGTGCCCGTCGACGACGGGCTGGACGCGGACGCGGACGATGGCGGCCTACGTCGTCAACGGCACCGTCCCGGTCTTCTCCGTCGACTCGACCGTCCTCACCGACATCTCCGAGGTCCACGTGAACCTGCTCGTCGACACCGACATCGTGAAGCTTCCCCCGGCCACCAACCTGTCGACCGGCGTGTTCCTGCGCAACCAGAACCGCCGGCCGGCGGCCGCCTTCAGCGCCGCCAAGACCGCGGGCGGATTGGTCCTCAACGGCTCATCCTCGGTCGACCCCGAAGGGGACACGCTCACCTACAAGTGGTACGACGGCACCACCCTCGTCGGCACGGGGATCACGTTCACCTACCTCGGCCTGGCGGTCAACAGCGTGCACCAGATCCGCCTGGACGTCTTCGATCCGGCGGGCCTCAGCTCGACGGTGACCCAGGCGGCGACGGCATGAGCCGGCACGGCAGGGGCGAGGAGGGCATGGCGCTGCTGGTGGTGATGGTCCTGATGGGCGTCATGCTCACCACCGGGCTGGCGCTGGTCTCCCGCGTCGACACGCAGACCTCGATGTCCAAGCGCGAGCGCGTCCGCGACTCCTCCTTCAACCTCGCTGAGTCGGTCCTGAACGCCCAGACCTTCGCGCTGGCGCGCGACTGGCCAGGCAAGGGCGCCGTGACGAGCCAGTACCCCGCCTGCTCGCAGGCCAGCGTCGTCGCGCGCTGCCCGAACAACGCCTCCCTGGTCCAGGGCGGCTCCACAGACCTCGCCGGTGCCACGTGGACCACCACCGTCCGCGACAACGGAGACTCGCCGTCGGAGAACTTCTACTCCGAGACGCCGAACCCGGCTCAGCCGGGCTACGACAAGAACGCCGACGGCAAGATCTGGGTGCGCGCGCGCGCGGTCGTCCAGGGCCGCCCGCGGACCCTGGTGGCGCTCGTGCGCACCGAGCAGCAGGAGGAGGACATCCCGCACTCGGCGCTGCAGGCCGGCAGCCTCACGATCTCCAACAACGGCAACAAGGAGCTCATCGCCTCCGGCGGCGGCACGGTGAGCGTGCGCTGCAACCCGATCGGCAACTACTCCGGCAAGGACTGCGTCGGTCACTCGGTCACGAGCCAGAGCGCCCTGACCTCGCTGCTCAACGGGCGGCTGGCCGCACAGATCACCGGCACCACCCCGCTGTACAACCAGCCCTCCGGGTCGGCGATGACCCCGGAGGCCCGCGCCCGCCTGAAGGCGACGGCGATCGCCGACGGCACCTACTACGCCTCGTCCTGCCCGACGGCCGCGCAGCTGACGGGGCACATCGTCTACGTCGACGCCACGGGGAACTGCGGCTACACGAGCAACTCCCAGTTCAACTCGGCGGCGGCGCCCGGTGTGCTGATCCTCGACCACGCGAGCCTCTCCCTCGGCGGCACCTCGAACTTCTACGGCGTCGTCTACGCGGCCAACACCCTCAACCTGAACGCCGCGATGGTCCAGACGCAGGGCAACTCGCAGGTCACCGGCGGGGTGCTCATCGACGGCGCCGACGGGCAGTTCGTGGTCGGCTCGAGCGGCGACAACATCGTCTTCGACCTCAACGCGTTCCGCTCGGTCTCCTCCTACGGCTCGGCCGGCGTCATCCAGAACACCTGGCGCGAGATCAAGGCGGGCTGACCAGGGATCAAGGAGGGCCGGGCAGCGGCCGATGATGTCCGCGTGCTGCTCGCCTGCCTGTTCGCCGCCGTCCTCGGCCTCGCCGTCGGCTCGTTCCTCAACGTCGTCATCTGGCGGCTGCCGAGGGGCGAGAGCCTGAACCACCCGCCGTCGCACTGCCCCGGCTGCGATCACGCCGTGCGCCCGCGCGACAACGTCCCGGTGCTGTCGTGGCTGCTGCTCCGCGGCCGCTGCCGCGACTGCGGCGAGCCGATTTCGGCCCGCTACCCGCTGGTGGAGGGCTCCACCGCGCTGCTCTGGGTCGCCGCTGTGCTGGCGGGGTGGGATCACCCGGCGGACATCGCGCTCGGGATCGCGCTGGTGACCCTGCTCGTCCCGGTCGTCCTCATCGACCTCGACCACCGCCTGATCCTCAACAAGCTCACGTACCCGGCTGCGGTGTTCGCGCTGGTCATCGGCCTGGCCCTGGATCCGGGCGGCGTCCCGGAGCAGCTCATCGCCGGGGCCGCCGCCGGCGCGTTCTTCCTCGCGGCCGCCGTGGCCCGGCCGGGCGGCATGGGCCTCGGCGACGTCAAGCTCGCCACGGTGATGGGGCTGTACCTCGGGCGGGCCGTCGCGCCGGCGGTGTTCGTCGCACTGATCTCCGGCGTCCTGGTCGGCGGGGTCCTCTTCGCCCGGCTCGGCGTGGCCGCCGGCCGCAAGGCCAAGGTGCCGTTCGGGCCGTTCCTCGGCCTCGGCTCCCTCGTCGGCCTGTTCGCCGGCACGGCCCTGGTGGACGCCTACCTCGACACGTTCTGACGGCTCGGAGTGGTCCGGCGGCAAGCGCCGTGGACGGATGGACCATCAAGCCCGTTGCAGGCCTTCAGGCCCGGCACCGCGGCGCCGACAGGCTCCGTGCGGGTTCCCCTCTCGCCTTCTCCCCATGGCCAAGCGCACATCATCCTTCGTCGGGCTCGAGATCGAGCCGAGCGCCATCCACGCCGTCAGCGTGACGGTCAACGGCGGCCTCACGATCAAGCAGGCCGTCCACGTGCCGCTCGAGCCCGGGATCGTCCGGGAGGGCAAGGTCGTGGACTCCGAGGCGCTCACCGTCGCGCTCCGCGAGCTCTTCCGCGAGCACAAGGACCTGCCCAAGCGCGTCCGGGTCGGGGTCGCCAACCAGGAGATCGTCGTCCGCGTCATCGAGATGCCGACGATCACCGACGCCAAGGAGCTCGCCGCCGCGGTGCGCTTCGGCGCCCAGGAGCACCTGCCGATGCCGCTCGAGGCCGCGGTGCTCGACCACCAGGCGCTCGACGTCGTCGACACGCCCAACGGCCCGCGCCAGCGCGTCGTCCTGGTCGCCGCCCGTCGGGACATGGTCGACAAGGTGCTCAACGCGGTGCGCTCCGCCGGCCTGCGCGTCGAGGGCCTCGACCTCGCCGCGTTCGGGATGGTCCGCGCGCTCGCGGGCTCCGATGGCGGCTCGCTGGAAGACACGGTCCTCTACCTGAGCGTCGGCGGCATGACCAACCTCGCAGTGGCCCAAGGGGCCTCCTGCACCTTCACGCGCGTCGTCGGCGACGGCCTCGAGGCGCTCGCCGTCGAGCTCGCCGGCCGCCGCGGCCTCACGCTCGAGCACGCCCGCGGCTGGCTCGACCACGTCGGCCTCCAGGTCGACCTGTCCGAGATCGAGGGCGACGAGCTCATCCTCGAGGAGGCGCGCTCGCTGCTCGAGGACGGCGTCCGCCGCATCGCGGGCGAGGTCCGCCACACCGTCGACTTCCACCTCGCGCAGACCACCCAGGGCGGCGGCGCCACGCGCTGCGTGCTCACCGGCGCGGCGACGGGCGTCGCGGGCTTCGCCGAGGGGCTCGCGGAGCAGCTCGGCCTCCCGGTCGTGGTCGGCACCGTCGCCGGCGCACCCGCCGAGCTCGGCGCGGGCCGGTTCAGCGTCGCCGCCGGGCTCGCCGTCGAGGCGGCCGTCTAGTGCGCGCGGTCAACCTCATCCCGGAGGACGAGCGCCGCGGGGCCGGCGGTGCCGCGGGCCGCTCCGGCGGCGCCGCCTTCGTGCTGCTCGCGATGCTCGGGGTCCTCGTCCTCGTCACCACCGCTTACACGCTCCAGCGCCGGTCGGTCACCGGCAAGCGCGCCGAGCTCGTCCGCACCGAGGCCCTGGCGACGCAGAGCGAGGCGCGCGCCGCCGCGCTGGGTCCGTACTCCCAGTTCGCCGGCCTGCGCGACAAGCGCGTGGCGACGGTCAAGGACCTGGCCGCCAGCCGCTTCGACTGGTCCCACAGCCTGCACGAGCTCGCGCGCGTCATCCCCTCGAGCGCCTGGCTGACGAGCCTGCGCGGCACCGTCGCGCCCGGCGTGGCGCTGAAGGCGGGCGGGGGCGGCGCCAGCAGCTTGCGCAGCGCGATCCCGTCCCCGGCCATCGAGATCGTCGGCTGCAGCGTCGATCAGGACTCCGTGGCGCGCATGGTCACACGGATGCGGCTGATCGACGGCGTCAGCCGGGTCGCGCTGCAGTCCTCGGTCAAGGACGACGCCGCCACCGCCAGCGGGGCCTCCGGGAGCGGCGCCTCCGGGAGCGACGCGGACTGCCGCCAGGGCACCGCCCGCTACCCCCAGTTCTCGCTGGTCGTCTTCTTCGACCAGGCCGCCGGCGCCGTCCCCACCGCCGCGCTCACCACCACCACTTCCGTGGCCGCCACGGCGACTGGCGCGACCGGAGCGACCGGCCCGGCCGCACCGACCGGAGCGACCCCGTGACCCCCCGCGACCGCAACGTCCTGATGGGGGTGCTCTGCGTCGTGATGGTCGGCGCCGCCTGGTTCCTGCTGCTCTCACCGGTCCGCAAGGACGCCTCGGCCCTCGACGCCAGCCTCGTCGCGGCCCAGGGGCGCGCGCAGACCGCCGAGGCGGCCGCCACCTCCGGCCAGCAGGCCCAGGAGGCCTACCAGCGCCAGTACGCCACGGTCGCCCGGCTCGGCAAGGCCGTGCCCGCCGACGACGACGTGCCGTCGCTCGTCGTGCAGCTCCAAGGGGCCGCCAAGCGCTCGCGCGTGGACTTCCGCTCCATTGAGCTGGCCGCCTCCGTCGCCGCACCGGTCGCCGCGCCGCCCGCCGCGCAGGCCGTCGCCGTCGCCTCGGGCACGACAGGAGCCACGGGCGCCGCTGGTGCCGTTCCCGCCGTCCCTGCGGTGCAGGCCGTCGCCGCGACGCTGCCGCCGGGCGCCGCCGTCGGTGCGGCCGGGTTCCCGACGATGCCCTTCGACTTCGCCTTCACCGGCAGCTTCTTCCGCCTGGCGGACTTCCTCCACCGCCTCGACCGGTTCACGCGCATCGCGGGCGAGAACGTCTCGGTCACGGGCCGCCTGCTCTCCGTGGACGGCTTCGCGCTCGGCGCCAGCCCCAAGGGCTTCCCGTCGATGACCGCATCGATCCACGCCACCGCCTACCTCCTGCCCGCCGAGGAGGGCCTCACCGCCGGGGCGAGCCCGCTGCAGCCCGCGGCGCTCCCCGCCGGGACCACGACCCCCGCCGTGGCCGGCGGCACTCCGGCCGTCCCGACCGCCGCCGCGACCGCCAAGGGGGTGGGAACACCGTGAGCTTCCTGCGCAGCGTGTGGAGCGACCTCGTCGAGAAGCGCCTGTGGCCCGTCGCGCTGGCGCTGGTCGCCGCACTCGTTGCCGTGCCCGTGCTCCTCGGCGGCTCGAGCAGCGGCGTCGAGCCCCTCGTCCCCGTCGGCGCCACCGGCCTGACGGGCCCCGCCTCGGCCCTCGGCGCGCTCGGCGGCCGCACGGCCGTCCAGCTCGCCTCCGGCGCGCCGGTCCGCCGCGACCGGGCCGGCGCCGTCCGCGATCCCTTCAAGCAGCACCCGCTCCCCGCCGGTGCGGCCGCGGCCGTCTCGACGGTCACCGCCGCGGCCGCGGCCCAGGCGAGCACCAGCGCGCCTTCCTCGTCCTCGGGCGGCGGCAAGGTCGTCGCGCCGCCGGCGGGGTCGCCCGCGGGCACCAGCACGACGACGACCCCGGCCGTCCCCGCTCCCGGCGCGCTGCCCACCGGGCCCAAGCCGCTGCAGCTCTACACCGCGGTCGTGCGCTTCGGCCCGATCGGTGCGCACCGGCCACGCAAGGACGTCGCCCGCCTCGCGCCGCTGCCCTCGACCGAGGCCCCGTTCCTGGTCTTCGTCGGAGCGCTCGGCGAGCCGCGGACCGCCGTCTTCCTGCTCTCGAGCGACGTCACCGCCACGGGCGACGGGACCTGCCGCCCGCGCCCCTCGAGCTGCGAGACCGTCGAGCTGCACAAGGGCGAGAGCGAGCGCCTCGTCGTCGCCCAGGACGACGGGACGACGCAGACCTGGATCCTCCAGCTCGTCGAGGTCGTCAAGGGCGACGGGCCGGGCGACGAGGCCATCGCCCAGGCCGCGAAGGCGACCTCCGCGAAAGCGAAGGCGCGGGCCAAGGCCCGGGCCGACGCGGCCGCCAAGAGCGCCGCGACCGGCTCGTCGCGCTACCGCTACGACAAGACGACCGGGCTCCTGCGCCGCGTCCCCGTGGTCAAGGGCAAGACGTCGACCGCGACGGCCGGCGCCGCCTTCGCGGCCGTGGCGGGCACCGGCGACACCCGGCTGCTGCAGTTCTCCCCGGCGCCCTAGCGCCCCGGCGCCGCAAGGCGGACGCCGCGGGGTCGTCCATAGACTCGGGGCAATGGCACTGAGGCTGATCACCGCCGGCGAGTCCCACGGACCCGGGCTCACCTGCCTCGTGGAGGGGCTGCCCGCCGGGCTCGAGCTCAGCCGCGAGGCGATCGACCACGATATGGCGCGCCGGCAGCTCGGCCACGGCCGCGGCGGGCGCATGAAGATCGAGACCGACCGCGCCCACGTCACCGCCGGGGTCCGCCACGGCCGCACGCTTGGTGGCCCGATCGCCCTCCAGGTCGCCAACAAGGACTACTCGAACTGGGAGGAGCGGATGAACCCGTGGCCCGTCGAGGCATCCGTCCCGGAGGTCCATCTGCCGCGGCCGGGTCACGCCGACCTCGTCGGCACCCAGAAGTACGGCCTGACCGATGTCCGTGACGTCCTCGAGCGGGCCTCCGCTCGCGAGACGGCGGCGCGAGTGGCGGGCGGCGCGCTGGCCAAGGCGTTCCTGTCCGCGCTCGGCGTCTCCGTCGTCTCGCACGTCACGCGGATCGGCGCCGTCGCCGTGGCGCCGCGGACCGTCCCGCTCGCCCTCGTGGACTTCGCCGGCGTCGACGACGACCCGGTCCGCTGCCTGGACCCCGAGGTCAGCCGCGAGATGGTCAAGCACATCAACGTCCAGCGCAAGGCGAACGAGTCCATCGGCGGGGTCTGGGAGGTCCACGTGTTCGGCCTCGTTCCCGGCCTCGGCTCCCACGTCTCCTGGGAGGAGAAGCTCGACGGGAAGCTCGCCGCGGCCGTGTGCTCGATCCAGGCGCACAAGGGCATCGAGTTCGGCGACGGCTTCGCGCTCGCCGCGACACCCGGCTCGCAGAGCCACGACGAGATCTTCTACGAGGACCAGCAGCTCACCCGGCACACGAACCACTCCGGCGGGATCGAGGGCGGCATGTCCACGGGACAGCCGCTGCTCGTGCGTGCGGCCGTCAAGCCGATCCCGACGCTCACCAAGCCGCTGCAGTCCGTCGACCTCTCGACGCTCGAGCCGTCCCAGGCGCTGCGCGAGCGCACGGACTCGTGCGTCGTGCCGGCCGCCGGGGTCGTGGGGGAGGCGATGGTCGCCTTCGTCCTGGCCGACGCGTACCGCGCGAAGTTCGGCGGCGACCACATCGACGACGTCCGCGCCGCCGTGGAGGCCTACCGCGGGCGGATCGGCTGGCCCGCCGCCGCGTGAGCCGCCGGTCCGCGCTCGTCTTCATCGGCTTCATGGGGGCCGGGAAGACGACCCTGGCCCGCCAGGCCGCCCGGCTGCTGCGCGGCCCCGAGGCCGTGGACTCCGACCGGCGCCTGGAGGCGCAGTGGGGCAAGCCGATCGAGCGGGTGTTCGACGAGGACGGCGAGGCCGCCTTCCGCGCGAGCGAGGAGGCGCTGGTCTGCGAGCTGCTCGACACCGCCGACGGCGGCGTGGTCTCCCTGGGCGGCGGCGCCGTCCTCTCCCCGAAGGTGCAGGCGGCGCTCGAGCGCCACGTCACCGTGCTGTGCGAGGTCTCGCCCGCCACGGCTTGGAGCCGCGCGAGCGGTCGCGGTCGCCCGCTCGCGCGCGACCGGGACGCGTTCGCCGCCCTCCAGCGCGACCGCGAGGTGGTCTACGAGCGCCTGGCCGACGCGTTCCTCCCGGAGGGCGAGCGCGACCAGCTCGGCGACGCGCTGGGCCACCTCACCGCGCTGGCCGACGCCCCTGGGCTGCGCCTGGTCTGGGCGCGGTCGGCCTCGGGTCACTACCCGGTGTTCGTCGGTCGGGGGGCGCTGACCAGCGTGCCCTGGCCCGTCGCCGGGCGCCGGATCTGCGTCTCCGACGAGACGGTCGCCCCGCTGCACGCCGGCAGCGTCCCCGGCCTTGCGGGGCTCGTGGAGATCCCGGCCGGCGAGCAGCACAAGACGCTGGTGACGGCCGAGCGAGTGTGGCGCGCGTTCGTGGCCCAGGGCGCCACGCGTGCCGATCACGTCGTGGCGCTCGGCGGCGGCGTCGTCGGCGACCTCGCGGGCTTCTGCGCCGCCACCTACCAGCGCGGCATCGGCGTGGTGCAGGTGCCGACCACGGTCGTCGCCCAGGTCGACTCGGCCTACGGCGGCAAGACCGGGGTCGACCTCCCCGAGGCCAAGAACTACGTGGGTGCCTACCACCAGCCGCGGGCGGTCGTCGTCGACCCGGAGCTGCTCGCGACGCTGCCCCCGGAAGAGCACGCCGCGGGCTACGCCGAGGTGGTCAAGACCGCCTTGATCGCCGGCGGGGCGCTGTGGGAGCACGTCGCGGCAGGCCACCCCGTCGACGACGCGACGATCCTGGCCTGCGCCCGGACGAAGCTCGCGGTGGTCGCGGGCGACGAGCGCGACGACGGCGGCCGCCAGGTGCTGAACCTCGGCCACACCGTGGGCCACGCCATCGAGACCGTCACGGGCTACACCAGGCTGCGCCACGGGGAGGCGGTGGGCCTCGGCCTGCTCGCCGCGCTCACCCTGTCCGGCCGCCCGGAGCTGCGCGGCGAGGTCGCCGCACTGCTCGCGGCCGCCGGGCTGCCGATCTCGATCGAGGGCGTGGATCCCGAGGCGGTCGCCGAGGCGACGCTGCGCGACAAGAAGCGCCTGGGCGACGCGGTGCCGTTCGTGCTGGTCGAAGCGCCGGGGGCCGTCCGCCACGGCCAGGCGGTCAGCGGCGACCAGCTGCGCGCCGCCGTCGCCGGCCTCGCCGGCTGACGAACGCGCGCGACGCAGGGCCGAGACCTGCGACCCTGCGGCCGGTGAGCGTGCGCAACCGGATCGAGATCGTGCACGGCGTCAACCTCGACCAGCTCGGCCGGCGCGACCCGGCGGTGTACGGCGGGCTCACGTTCGACGCCTTGGAGTACCGCATCACCGGGTGGGCCGCGGAGCTCGGCCTGACGGTGCGCTTCTTCCAGTCGAACTTCGAGGGCGAGCTCGTGGAGCACCTCCACAAGCTCGAGGGGCTCGCCGACGCGATCCTCATCAACCCGGGGGCTTGGACCCACTACGCGTGGGCCATCCGCGACGCCCTCGAGATCGCCGCCCTGCCGGCGGTCGAGGTGCACTTGTCCGCCGTGCAGGACCGAGAGGAGTGGCGCCGCGTGTCGGTGATCGAAGACCTGTGCCTGGCCACCGTGAGCGGCCAGGGTCCCGAGGGGTACCGCGAGGGCCTCGTCCGGCTGCAGGGGGCCCTCGATGCCTAAGAACCCGTTTCAAAAAGGCGCGGCCATGACGAAGCCGCCTCGCGGCAACGGGCGCCACAGGACGGCTTGCCAATCCAACCAGGATTGGCGGTGCCGTCCCGCGGCGCCGGTCATCCCCGATACGACTCCCTCATGACGGCGCCTCATTCTGAAACAGGTTCTGAGCGCGCCGACCGCCTCGCCGCCCTCGCCGCCGAGCGCGCCGACCTGGACGCGCTCCTGGTCACCGACGCGGTGAACCTGCGCTGGCTGACCGGCTTCGACGGCTCGAGCGGGCTCGCGCTTGTCGCGACCTCCGGCACGCGCCGCTTCGTCACCGACTTCCGCTACCTGACCCAGAGCGCCGAGCAGCTCGACGCGGCGTGGACGCGCGAGATCCACCAGGACGGCCTCGAGCGCCTCGCCGATGGGCTGCCGGGCGGCCCGTTGCGCCTCGGCTTCGACGACGCGAGCATGAGCGTCAAGGACCACGCCCGGCTCCGGAGCCTGGTGGGAGACGAGGTGGACCTGATCCCCGCGGGCGGGTTCGTGGAGGAGCTGCGGGCGATCAAGGACGCGTCCGAGCTCGACGCGATCCGGGCCGCCACCCGCCTGGCGGACGCCGCGCTCGAGGAGGTGCTCACCCGCGGGCTCGCGGGGCGGACGGAGCAGGCGGTCGCGCTCGACCTCGAGACGACGATGCGGCGCCTCGGGGCCCAGGGCTCGTCGTTCTCGCCGATCGTGGCGGCGGGAGCGCACGGCGCCCTGCCGCACGCGAGCCCCCGTGACGTCGTGATCCCGCCCGGCACGCTGTGCGTCATCGACTGGGGCGCCCAGCTCGACGGCTACGCCTCCGACTGCACGCGGACCTTCGCCACCAGCGACGACGTCGACCCGCGCGACCGCGAGGTCTACGCAGTGGTGCTCGCCGCCCAGCTCGCGTCGCTCGACGCCGTGCGACCCGGCCCGCTCGGCAAGGACGTCGACGCGGTGGCGCGCGAGGTCATCGACGCCGCCGGGCACGCGGAGCACTTCGGCCACGGCCTCGGCCACGGCGTGGGCATGGACGTCCACGAGGCGCCGCGCCTGTCCAGGCAGGGCGACGTGCCGCTCGCCGTGGGCCACGTCGTGACCGTCGAGCCTGGGATCTACGTCCCGCAGCGTGTCGGCGTGCGCATCGAGGACCTCGCCGTGGTGACCGTGGACGGGCGCGAGGTCCTCACCTCGCTGCCGAAGGAGCTGCGCACGGCGCCCGCGGCACCATGAGGCCGGCGACCTAGGCTGCCCGGATGCGGACCTTCGCCTGCGCGAGCTGCGACCAGCTCGTGTTCTTCGAGAACACGCTCTGCCTGAACTGCGGGGCGGCGCTCGGCTTCCGCTGGTCCGACCGGGAGCTCGTGACGCTCCCGGACGACGTCGCCGACCCCGTACGGTGCGCCAACGAGGTGGTCGCGGGCTGCAACGCGCTCGTGGAAGAGCCAGGGACGTTGTGCGGGTCCTGCGCATTGACCCGCACGCGCCCGGCCGACGGCGACGAGGCGGGCTTGGCGGGCCTCGCGGTCGCGGAGGCGG
>JBBQZE010000048.1:0-15698 GCA_038207985.1 Solirubrobacterales bacterium | reverse complement strand
TCGCCGCCGGCGCGATCCTGCGCACGGTCGAGGACCTCCCGACCGTCGACCGGTGGGTAGCGATGGTGCAGAAGGAGGTCGGGCAGCTCTTCGCCGCCCGCCCCGGGACGTCGGCCTATGGGGTCCCGTCGGTGCTGGCGCAGCTCGCCTGCGAGGTCACCGTCCATCGCAAGGTCGCCCGCACCGTCTTCCACCCGGTGCCGAACGTCGACTCGGTGCTCGTCCTCCTCGAGCGCCACGGTCCCGCGCCGGAGCGCGCGCTGCGCGCGCTCGTGCAGCAGGGCTTCGCCCACCGCCGCAAGGCGCTCGCGCGCTCGCTGCAGCTCGGCCCGCAGGCGACTCCGGACCTGCGCGACCGCGTCCGCACGGCGCTGGTGGAGATGGGGCACCCGGCCGACGAGCGCGCCGAGCGGCTGGAGCCCGAGGAGTTCCGGGCGCTGCACGGGAGGCTTGCGTGACCGAGCGCGCCCCCGCGAAGATCAACGTGTGCCTGTTCGTCGGCGCGGTGCGCGAGCCCGACGGCCGCCACGAGCTCGTGTCCGTGATGCAAGCCGTGGACCTCGCCGACGAGCTGCGGCTCGATCCGGCCCCCGGCCCCTCCGACGAGGTCGTGTGCCCAGGGGTCGAGGGCGAGAACGTCGTCGCGAGCGCGGTGGCCGCGTTCCGCGAGCGCACAGGCTGGAGCGGGGCGCCCGTGCGCATCACGATCCGCAAGCAGATCCCGGTCGCGGCGGGGATGGCCGGGGGCAGCGCCGACGCCGGCGCGGCGCTCCGGCTCCTCGCCCGCGCCTCGGGCCTCGGCGACCCGGCGCTCCTCCGCGAGATCGGCGCCGGTCTGGGCGCGGACGTCCCCGCGCAGGTCACGCCGGGCCGCCACCTCGCGACGGGGGCGGGGGAGCAGGTCGAGGCCCTCGGCCCGGTCTGGCCCGGCTTCGCGGTGCTCGTCCTGCCGTCGGACGGCGCGCTGTCGACCCCAGCGGTCTACCGCGAGTTCGACCGCCTCGGGCTCGCCCGCGACCCCGCGGACCTCGCCGCGCGGCTTGCGGAGGTGCGCGCCGCGGTGGGTCGCGGATCGGGTGGCCTGCCGGCGGAGCTCGTGGTCAACGACCTGGCCCCCGCGGCCGTCTCGCTCGACCCGTCGATCGAGACCGCGCTCGGACACGTGCGTGACGCCGGCGCCGACCAGGCGCTGGTCTCGGGTTCCGGGCCCACGGTGCTCGGGCTCTTCGCCGACCGTGCCGCGGCCCGCGCCGCCGCCCAGGCCCTGCGCCGGGAGCACCCCCGCCTCACGCTCACCGAACCGGTCGCCCACGCGCGCCGCGAGCTTGCGTGAAGCCCGCCTGGCTCGCCTTCGCGGTGGCGCTGGCCGCGTTTCTCGTGGTGCGCCGGCGCAAGCTGGAGCCGACGCTGCTCGCCGGCGGGGGCATCGTGGCCGCCGCGGCGCTGCTCTACGGCCTCGGGGTCTTCGAGATCCCGAACGTCGAAAAGCTGCTGACCGACCTCGGGCGGCACCTCGGCAAGTGGACCTACCTCCTCGTCGCCGTGCTCGCGTTCGCCGAGACCGGCGCCTTCATCGGGCTCCTGGCCCCGGGGGAGACCGTGATCCTCGTCGGCGGCGTCGTCGCGGGGCAGGGCCAGATCGACATCGTCGTCCTGATCGCGATCGTCTGGGCGTGCGCGGTCGGCGGCGACCTGACGAGCTTCTTCCTCGGGCGCAAGCTCGGGCGCCCGTTCCTGGAGCACCACGGGCGGAAGGTGGCGATCACCGAGGAGCGCCTCCAAAAGGTCGAGGGCTTCTTCGACCGCTACGGCGGCCGGGCGATCCTGCTCGGGCGCTTCGTCGGGCTGGTCCGGGCGATCGCGCCGTTCCTGGCCGGCTCGAGCGGCATGCCGCTGCGGCGCTTCCTGCCCTACGACGTGATCGGCGCCGGGCTCTGGGGCTCGACGTTCTGCCTGCTCGGCTACCTCTTCTGGCAGAGCTTCGGCTCCGCGCTGAACTACGCCAAGACCGGGGCGCTCGCGCTCGGGGCGACCATCGCGATGATCGTCGGCATCGTGGTCCTCGTCCGGTTCCTGCGCGTCCCGGAGAACCGCGCGCGGGTCCGCGCGTGGCTCGCCGTGCAGGCCGAGCGCCCCGCGCTGCGGCCATTCGCGACGGTGCTGCGCCCCGTCGTCCGCGTGCTCTCCGGGCCGGCCCGCTTCGCCTGGGACCGCGTCACGCCGGGCGACCTCGGCCTCGAGCTCACCACGCTCCTGGCGGTCGTGGGCGTCGGGGCCTTCGCGGTCACCGGGCTCGCGATCCAAGTGGGCCCGGGTGTCCTGGCGCCCGGTGACGCGTCGGGCCTGCGCCTGGCCACCGACCTTCGGACGGGTGCGGGTGTGAGCGTCGCCAAGGTCGTCACGACGTTCGGGACGCTGCGGCTGACGCTCGGCGCGACGGTGATCGTCTGTGCCGTCCTGGCGGTCAGGCGCGAGGTGCTCGAGGCCACGGCGATCGCCTCGGGGTACGCGCTCATGCTGCTCGCCGAGCAGCTCATCCGCGCGGGGGAGGATCGCGCACGGCCCGGAGCCGGCCTGGTCGAGACCACGACCCAGAGCTTTCCGAGCGCTCACGCCGCCCACTCCGTGGCCTGGGTGGCGATCGCGGTTGCGCTGGCCCGCGTGCTCCCTGGCTGGGGGGCACGGGCGGTCGTCGTCGTGGCGTCCGTGGTGCTGGCCGCGGCCGTGGCCCTGAGCCGCATCTACCTCCACGTCCACTACCCGTCCGACGTCGTCGCGGGCGCGGGGATGGCCGCCGCCTGCTTCGCCGTCTGTGGCGTGGCAGCCCTGCTCGTCGACCACCTCCGTCACACTGGAGGGCGCGCATGAGCAACCAGACCATCACGATCATCGTCGCCGGGGCCTGTGGCGCCCTCGCGCTGGCGGCCTACGTCGGGCTCATCCTGGTACCCGCCGTCACGTCGTACTCGCGCGTCTGGGAGCGCGTCGCGGCCGGCTTCCTGAGCCTGTACGTGCTCGGGGCGTTCGTCATCGCCGGGATCGGCGGCGGCGCGGGCGTCGTCTGGTTCTGGGACCGGGTGCAGGGCTAGCGATCGCCGTGGCGGCCGGCTCCGCGCAGCTCCCGCCGGACTTCTCGGCGCTCGCCGCGATCACCGACGCGGTCGAGTCCGGCGCGGGCCTGCCCGAGGTCGTGCGCGCCGCCGCCCGGGCGCTGGACGCCAGCCTCGTGCTCTTCGATCGCGCCGGCGCCGTGCTCGCGGTCGCCGCGCGCTCCCCGGCCGACGAGCGCTCGGTCACCGCGAACGGCTCCGGGGTCGAGACCGTCGAGCTGCGCGTCGCCGACGAGCCCGTCGGCGTGTTGCGGATGCGGCTGCGCAGCGGCGACGCCGCGGGGGGGCTCGTCAAGCTCGTCACCACCCTGATCGCCTCCGAGGTCGAGCGGGTCCGGGCGCCCGAGCGCGCGTCGCAGGAGGCGGCTGCGGACTTCCTGCACGCCGTGCTCGACCGCGAGCTCACCGATCCCGCGGAGATCGCCGATCGCTCCGCCGCGGTCGGCATCGAGCTCGACGCCGGCGCGAGCCTGCTCGTGGTGCGCGCGCACCCACAGGTGCCGGTCGAGGACGGCTGGCGGACGCGCGTGCTGGCGGTCGCCGAGCGCGGTGCGCGCGCCGTCGCGCCCCGTGCCGTGGCCGTCCGCGCCGTCGCGGAGCGGGCGGAGGGCCCCGCCGCCGAGGTGGTCGTGCTGCTGCCCGGCGGCGACGACGCCACCGCCCAGCGCGCCGCCGAAGGCGTGCTGCGCGAGCTGCAGGCCGGGCTCCCCGGCCACGTGTTCGCCCTCGGGCGCTCCCGTGTGGCGGCGATCGCGGAGGACCTGGCCCGCGCGGGCAACGAGGCGCTGCTCGCCGCGAATGTCGCCGAGGGCGCCACGGACACGCCGCTGCTCGCCTTCGACGAGACGGGCGCCTACCGCCTGCTGCTGTCGGCGATGAGCGAGGACCCGGCGGAGCTCCAGCGCTTCTACGCGGAGACCGTCGAGCCGCTCGTCGCCTACGACGGCCAGTACGACACGGACTTGGTCCAGACCGTCGAGGCGTTCCTGGACGCGGACGGCAACGTCGCGGGCACCGCGTCGCGCCTGTTCACCCACCGCCACACGATCCGCTACCGACTCGAGCGGGTGCGCGAGCTGTCCGGCCTCGACGTCGGCTCGACGGACGGGCGCGAGAAGCTCTCGCTCGGGCTCAAGGCGATGCGCGTGCTCGGCGTGGCCCACCGCGGCGGGCCGGCGAGCGAGGCCGGTGCGGGTGGCGGGCGCGTCCCGCGGCGCTGACCTCGTCGTCTGGCAGCATCCAGCCATGCCGGACGACGCCACCACGCCGGAGAGCCCCTCCGAGACCATCGACGTGATCATCGAGCAGCTGGGCGGCTGGCGCGGTGAGGCGCTCGCCCGCCTGCGCGATCTCATCCGCCAGGCCGAGCCCGACGTGGTCGAGGAGATCAAGTGGCGCAAGCCGACGAACGCCCTCGGGGTCCCGGTCTGGTCGCGCGGCGGGATCCTCTGCACCGGCGAGAGCTACAAGGACAAGGTGAAGCTCACGTTCATGAAGGGCGCCTCGCTCGAGGACCCGGCGGGGATCTTCAACTCGAGCCTCGACGGCAACGCGCGACGCGCGATCGACGTCCGCGAGGGCGACGAGCTCGACGAGGAGGCCTTCAAGGCCCTCGTGCGCGGCGCCTCGGCGCTGAACGCGCCCTGACCGCCGCGGGGCCACGGCGGGCAGCGCCTAGCATCGGCCCCATGCGCATCGGCATCATCACCGGCTCCGGCACCTACGCCATGCCCGGGCTCGAGGCGGGCGAGCCGCAGGACGTCGAGACGCGCTTCGGCCCGGTTCCCGTCACCGCCGGGACGCTCGCCGGCGCCGACGTGCTGCACGTCTCGCGCCATCGCGAGGGCCACGCGCTGCTCTCCTCCGCGGTGACCCACCAGGCGAACATCACCGCGCTCAAGGCCGCGGGCGCCGAGGCGCTGCTGGCCGTCACGGTCTGCGGGGCCGCCGACCCCGACGTGGAGCTGGGCTCGCTGATCGTCTTCGACGACCTCTTCTTCCTGCAGAACCGCCTCCCCGACGGCTCGATCTGCACGCTGCACACCGAGCCGGGCGCGCCCGGCCGCGGCCACTGGATCTTCGACGACCCGTACTCCGAACCGCTGCGCCAGGCGCTCCTGGCCGGCGCCCGCGACGCGGGCCATGCCGTCCGCGACGGCGGCGTCTACGGCCACGTCGACGGCCCGCGCTTCAACACGAAGGCGGAGCTGCGGATGCTGCGCTCGGTAGGCGTGACCGCGGTCTCGCAGACCGCCGGCCCCGAGACCGTCCTGGCCGGCGAGGCGGGCCTGCCACTGGCGCTGCTGGGCTACGCCACGGACTACGCCAACGGCGTCAAGCCGGAGGCGCCGACCCCGCTGGAAGAGCTCATCCGCCTCGTCGGCGCGAGCACCGAGGCGCTCGCGAGCACGCTCGCGGCGACGCTCGGGCGGCTCACCGGCGTCGCCGTCCCCGCGACCGGCTCGCACTTCTCCTGGGACTGACGCCGCCGGGGCGCCCCGCCGCCGCCATCGTCCTCGCGACCCTCGCCGCGCCGCGCGACGCCGGGCTCGAAGCGCTGCTCGGCGCCGGCCCCGCCGCCGCGCTGCGCGAGGAGCTCGCCTCCCGCGCCCGGCGCTGGGCGGCTGCCGCGGCCCCCGGCTCGGCCTTCGAGGCGACGTCGCCGATGATGGCCGAGGCCGCGCTGCGCGACCACGACGGTCCGGTGCTGCTGGTCGCGGGAGACGTCCCGGGCCTTGACGGGCGCCTGGCGGCGGCGGCCGTCGACGACCTCGCCGCCGGCGTCGCCGCCGTCTGGGCACCGACGTCGGACGGCTCGCCGTTCCTGGTCGCCCTCCCCGCCTTCGACACGGCCCTCCTCGAGCTCCTCGACGCGGGCTTCGAGGCCTGGGCCGGCGCCGCCGTCGCGCGGGGCGGGGGGCTGGGGATGCTGCGCTCCGAGCGCCGGCTCACCGGCGCGGCGGATGCTCGCGCGCTCGCCGCGGATCCGCTGGCGCCCGAGGACCTGCTGCGCCACATGCGCCATGCGCTCCCCGTCCGGCGCGCGACGTGACCGGTCGCCCGGGACGCGGGTAACCTGCGGTCCGCCTGGCCCTGGGGAGTCGTCTAACGGGTCAAGACACTAGGTTTTGGTCCTAGGAAACAGGGTTCGAGTCCTTGCTCCCCAACTTCAGCGGCCCTCCCGGCCGCGAGGGCGCCCTAGACCTTGTCGCCCTTGCGGATGCGCGAGAACGCGCCTTCGTCGCGGTGGGTGAAGACCTCGCCCCCGCCGTGCGCGCGGGCGTAGGCCTTTCCGGCCTTCTCGGCTTCGGCCTGGGTGGCGTGGGTGGAGAGAACGCCGCCGTGCTCCTCCTTCACGTTCCAGGAGTCGCCGCTGGGGATGATGTGGAGATCGGGCACAGCGCTGTCCTACCGCCTCGAGGCTGGCGCGGTCAAGCTCGCCGGGGCTTCGGCCGCCGCCCGGACGGGGCCTGCGCCGGGCCCCCGCGTAGGATCGCCGCGTGTCGTTCACCGCCGTCGTCATGGCCGCCGGGCAGGGGACCCGGATGCGGTCCAAGCTCCCGAAGGTGCTCCACCCCGTGTGCGGCCGGGCGATGGTGCATTGGCCCGTCCTGGCGGCGCGGGAGGCCGGCGCGGCGTCGGTCGTCGTGGTCGGCGGGGCCGACGGGGTCCTCGAAGGGCGGTTGCCGGACGGCGTCGTGCTGGCGGTGCAGCCCGTCGCCGACGGGACGGGCGGCGCGGTCCGCGCCGCGACGCCGCACTTCGCGCCCGGGACCCCCGTGGTGGTGCTGTCGGGCGACGTCCCGCTGGTCTCCGCCGAGGTGCTCCGCGCGCTCGTGGACTCGCACCTGGCCAGCGGCGCGGCGGCCACCATGGTCACCACGCGTCTCGACGACCCGACGGGCTACGGCCGGGTCGTCCGCGACACGACGGGCGGCGTCCTGCGCGTCGTCGAGACGAAGGCGCCCGGGGACGCCACCCCGCGCGAGATGGCCATCCACGAGGTCAACACGGGCATCTTCTGCTTCGAGCCCGAGCGGCTGCTTCGAGCGCTCGAGGGTCTGCGCGCCGACAACTCGCAGGGCGAGTACTACCTCCCGGACACCCTGCCGGCGCTGCGCGCCGAGGGGCTCTCCGTCGAGGCCCACCCCGTCGACGACCCCGCCCTCGTCCTGGGGGTCAACGACAGGGTGCAGCTCGCGCGGGTGCAGGCCGTCGCCCAGCGCCGCATCCTCGTCGGGCTGATGCGTGCGGGCGTCACGCTCGTGGACCCGGACACCACGTCGGTCGACGCCGAGGTCGTCATCGGCGCGGACACGACGATCGAGCCGGGGTGCTGCCTGCGCGGCGCCACCCGGGTGGGCGCGGGCTGCACGGTCGGTCCGCAGACCACGCTGATCGACACGACGCTTGGCGACGACGTGCGCGTCCTGCACTCCTATGCGACGGGCGCCGCCGCCGAGGACGGCGTCAGCGTCGGGCCTTTCGCCTACCTGCGGCCGGGGACCGTGCTGCGGGCGGGCGCGAAGGTGGGGACGTTCGTCGAGGTCAAGAACTCCGACGTCGGCGCCGGGTCGAAGGTGCCGCACCTCTCCTACGTCGGGGACGCCGACGTCGGCGCGGGCTCGAACCTGGGCGCCGGGACCATCACGGCCAACTACGACGGGCGCGCCAAGCACCGCACCACCATCGGCGCCGGCGTGCGCGGGGCGATCCATACGTCCTTCGTCGCGCCGGTGACCGTGGGCGACGGCGCGTGGACCGCGGCCGGCTCCGTCATCACCGAGGACGTCCCACCGGGCGCCCTCGCGATCGCCCGGGCGCGGCAGCGCAACGTCCCCGACTATGCTCCGCGCCCGGAGGTCCCCGAGCCGTGACGACGACGTCCCTCACCCTGTCCACCGTCCGCGAGGGCGACCCCGGTCCGTCCTACGCGCCGGTCACCAGCCTGCCGGTCGAGCACGACAAGCGGCTGATGCTCTTCGCGGGTCGCGCGAACCCGGAGCTCGCCAACAAGATCGCCGGCAAGCTCGGCGTCGACCTCGGCCCGGTCACGCTCAAGACCTTCTCCTCGGGTGAGGTCTACTGCCGCTACGAGGAGTCGATCCGCGGCGCGGACGTCTTCATCGTGCAGCCCACCTGCAGCAACCCGCAGGCCGGCATCACCCCGAACGATGCCCTGATGGAGCTGCTGGTGATGATCGACGCGGCGGTCGGCGCCTCGGCGCACCGCGTGATCGCGGTGATGCCCTGGTACGGCTACTCGCGCCAGGACAAGAAGTCGGCCCCGCGCGAGCCCATCTCCGCGCGGCTCGTGGCGCGCATGCTCGAGTCGGCGGGCGCCGACCGCGTGCTGACGATGGACCTCCACGCGGGTCAGGTGCAGGGGTTCTTCCAGATCCCGCTGGACCACATGACCGCCACGATGATGTTGACGCAGTACTTCAACGACATGCACCTGCAGGACCTCGTCGTCGTCTCGCCGGACGCCGGCCGCGTGAAGCTGAACAAGAACTTCGCGGCGAAGGTCGGCGCCGGGCTGGCCATCCTGAACAAGGAGCGCCCGGCCCAGCAGGTCGCGGAGATCACCTCGGTGATCGGCGACGTCGCGGGCAAGACCGCGGTGATCGTCGACGACATCATCGACACGGCCGGGACGCTGCGCGCCTCGGGCGAGGCGGTGCTCGAGGCGGGCGCCAAGCGCGTCTTCGCCGCCGCGACCCACGCCGTCTTCTCCGGCAACGCGTTCGAGACGCTCGCGGCCTCCCCGTTCGAGCAGATCGTCGTCACCGACACGATCCCGTTGCGCGCCGGCGCCCCGGACAACATCCGCGTGCTGTCCTGCGCGGACCTGCTGACGGACTCGATCCGCCGGATCTTCACCGACGACTCGGTCTCGGAGGTCTTCGGCGGCGAGAACCAGCTGTTCTGATCTGCAGAGGACAGAGCGAGCTTGATTCATGCGAGCCGTTGCGGCATGTTGGTTCGACTACTGACATCCCACGCTCAGGAGGTCCCTGATGGCGACGTACCTCACCCGGTTCAACTACACGCCCGAAGCGAAGAAAGGGTTGATGGACCAGCCACGGGACAGGAGCGCGGCGGCTCGAGAGGTGGCCGAGTCCTCCGGCGGCAAGCTCATCGGCTTCTGGTACGCCTTCGGCGACTTCGACGGCGTCTTCCTGATGGAGGCGCCCGACAACGCGACCGCGGTGGCGGTGTCCATGGCCGTCGGAGCCAGCGGGGCGCTGACCGACATCGAGACGACCGTCCTGCTCGACATGGCCGAGGCGCAGGAGGCGATGCGGAAGGCTTCCGCGGCGACGTACCGACCGCCGACCTCGTAGGCCTCGCTAGACCTGCGGCCGCATCGAAGAGCGAGAAGGGCGGCGCGTGGGGTGCCCGCGCGCCGGTGCATGCGCGGATCATCTCCGCGGGCAAGAGCGCTAGAACCGGCTCTTCTAGTCGTCGACCGGCGCCGCGTCGGTCACCTCGACCAGCGCACCGGCGTCCACGATGACCGCATCGATGGTCGTGGTGTCGAAGTGCGTGCGCCCGCCCCGCAGGGCGAGTTCGACGTCGCGGGCGTTGCCGTCGACCTCCAGGACGCGCCGCTCGCCCTCGCTATCTGCCAGAAACCGGATGAAGGCCATGTAGCACGGTTGCCCGCTCCGTGTGCTGCGAAACCGTCGTGCGGTTCGAGAGGTGACGGCGCACGGTAGTCTTCGCTCCCCGTGACTTCGACCGCCGCGGCCGTCCTGATGCAGCGCCTCGGCCTGAGCGAGGACGAGCTGCTCGAGGTGCTCGGCGCCGACCCGCTGTCCGTGGTCGCCGGCGACCTCGACGACAAGCCGCAGCTGCCGATCCTGCTCGCCCTCTCCGAAGAGGCCGCGGGCCGCGTCCACGAGGACGCCCTGCGGCGCTGGGTGCGCACCGCGGGGCCGTCCGGCCGGCCGCTGGACCACCTGCTGCGCCGGGACTACGGCGCCTTCGAGGATGCCCTGGCGACGCTCGCGGCGCGCGGCTTCGTCGTGCGCGCGGCCCGCTCGGGCCCGTTCGGCTAGCGGACGGCTTCGGCGGCCTGGCTCTTATCGGTCGTCTCGGGCCCGGGCCAGGCGCCCGTCAGGCCCGCGAAGCCCTTGGCCGACCCGCGGTGGACGAGTGCGCTCACGACCTTGAAGGTCGCGCCCTGCATGGCGGCCGCGCCGAGGACCTTCGCCCACGACGTGTCGCGGGTCGTCGGCTTCGGCGGCTCCTCCTGGTCGACGATCCCCCAGATCGCGCTGAAGAGCTTCTTCGCGAGCTGCCCGGCGAGCAGGCTGGCGACGATCCCGAACGGCTTGTAGAGGAGCTTCATCTGGCCGGAGCGTACACCGGGCCCTCTCGCGGTTCCGCCGCCGGGCCGATGAAGATGACGGCAACGGAGAGGAGGCTGATCCCGATGGACCGCCCGGACGCAGACCACCGCGACGCAGACGAGCTCTTGCAGCGCGCGCTGCTGGACCCCGGGGCCGCGGCCGCCGTGGCGCTGCGGATCGCCGGGCTCTCGCTCACCGAGGCGCTCACGGTGGTCTTCCACGGCCGCCGTGACCTGGGTGTCGTGCAGACCTTCGTGGCGCACGGTCCCCGGGGCGCCGGTGACGCCATCGCCGCCAAGGACCTCCTGCGCGTCCCGTGCGACCTCGACCTCGCGGACGCCGGGTCGCGAGCGGACGCCGAGCAGCTCTACGCCGAGCAGGCGCGGGCCTTCCGCGACGCGCTGCTGGCGGCCGACACGGTCATGGCGCTCTGGCGGGAGGCGCTGGGGGAGGTGGGCGTGGCGATCGACCGCTCGATCGAGCTGCGGGTGCCGCTGCCCGCGCCGCGGCTCATGCCCGTGGCCCTCGTCGACACCGAGCGCCGCCTGACCGTGACCCCGGTGTGCACCGCACGCACGCTGGCCCGCGGCCGCCCGCCGATGGGCATCGCCTGCAGTCAGCCCGACGTGACCACGGTCTACGCGCTGCACGACGACCCCGAGCGCTGCCTCGAGGACTTCGAGGCCCGCGCGCACGACCACGCACGGCGCCTCTCGGCGCAGCTCGACCACCAGGACGCCGGCGTCCGGCGCTTCCTGGAGCTCAACGAGCCGGACGGCTTCGCGGAGGCCGGCTGAGCACGGAGCGCCGCAACTTCGGCGGGGTGGCCCGGTTGCGACGGCCGGTGCCGTCCCGCTGGGTCCTCATCACGCTCGCCGTTGCGGCGTTCCTCGCCTTGTCCTTCGAGCTGGCCCGCTACCTCAGCGCGGACAACCGGGAGCGCTCGGCGGTCTTCGCCCTGCTCCAGGACGCCGCGCGCGGGGACGCCGCCGCGGCCGCGGCCCGCCTGGAGTCCTGCGTCGGCGCTTGCTCCACCGAGCTGGTCGCGACTGTGGCCCGCGTCCGGCGCCCCGGCGAGCTGCGCCTGCTGCAGTTCGACGGCGGGCGGACGAGCCTCGCAGGGGAGCGGACCTCCCGCGCGCGGGCGGCCTGGGCCACCGATGTCGCCCGCGGCGGCCGCGCCGTCGTGCAGTGCGTGACGGTCCGCCGGAAGTGGAGCTTCGTCTCCGGGTCCTCGATTACCCTCCTGCGCCTCAGCGCGCCGATTCCCCCCGAAAGCGGCTGCTGACAACCATGCGCACCCTCCGTCGCCCTGTCGTCCTCGTCGTGCTGGCCCTCGCCGCGCTCCTCGCCTTCGCCGGCTCGGCGTCCGCGCAGGTGGCGGCCACCACGCCGACCGAGCACGCGCTCTACAAGAACGGCCCCAGCGGCCGCTTCCTCATGGACGGCGCGTGGCTCTTCCGCCTCGACCCGGGCAACGTCGGCTTGGCGCAGCGCTACCAGCGCCAGACCAGCCAGGCCGGCTGGGCGGGCACCACCGTGCCGAACGCCTGGAACGCCACGGACGAGAGCGTCGAGTCGTTCCTCGGCTCCGTCGGCTGGTACCGCAAGGACTTCAAGCTGCCGTCGAGCAAGGCCGCGCTGGACTGGGTGCTGCGCTTCGAGTCGGTCAACTACCGCTCGCAGGCCTGGCTCAACGGCGTGCCGATCGGCAAGAACAAGGGCGCCTACCTGCCGTTCGAGTTCCGCCTGCCCCGCGGCGCGCTGAAGCGCTCAGGCGTCAACCGCCTCGTCGTGCGCGTCGAGAACAAGCGCCTGACCACGGACTTCCCGCCCTCGGGGCTGGCGGTGACCGGCGCTCCCACGGGCGGGTGGTGGAACTACGGCGGGATCCTGCGCGAGGTCTACCTGCGGCGCGTCGACCGCGTCGACTTCACGGGCGTCCAGGTCCGTCCGGACCTGCCGTGCGGCACCTGCGCGGCGACGGTCACCGCGCGCCTCACCGTCCGCAACTCGGCCCCGCGGGCGACCAGGGTGCGGATCCGCGGCGCCTTCGGGAGCCGCAAGCTCGACTTCGGGACCGTCACCGTCGGTCCGACGAGCTCGGTCACGGTGGTGCGCGGGCTGCGCATCGCTCGCCCGAGGCTGTGGTCCCCTGCGAGCCCGAGCCTCTACGACGCGAACTTCAGCGCGACCGAGGCGGGCGGCGGCGGCCGGGTGCTCCAGCGCTATCACCTGCGCACGGGCATCCGCTCGATCCGGGTCGTCGGCGGCAAGTACCTGCTGAACGGCAAGCCGCTCAACTTTCGCGGGGTCGGCCTGCACGAGGACGACCCGAAGCTCGGCTTCGCCATCAACAACCGGATCCGGGCGCGGGAGGTGGCCGAGACCAAGGAGCTCGGGGCGACCGTCATGCGGTCGCACTACCCGCTGCACCCGTACACCGAGGAGCTCGCCGACGAGCAGGGGATCATGCTCTGGTCCGAGATCCCGGTCTACTCGCTGAAGACCGTTGCGCTCGCCAAGCCGGAGGTGCGCCGCGCCGGCGCCGACGAGCTGCGCGACAACATCCTCGCGAACCAGAACCACCCGTCGATCATCGTCTGGTCGATCGGCAACGAGCTCTCCGCGCGCCCCGGGCCGGTGCAGGGGCTGTACATCGCGCGCGCCGCGTCCGTGGCCAAGGCGCTCGACCCGACCCGACCCGTCGGTCTGGCGGTCGCGGGCTACCCCGCGGCGGGCTGCCAGCCGGAGTACGGGCCCTTGGACGTGATCGGCGTCAACGACTACTTCGGCTGGTACCCCGGGCCGAACGGGCAGATCGCCGACCGCGACTTCCTCGGGGAGTACCTCGACGGCGTTCACGCCTGCTACCCGAACAAGGCGGTGGTCGTCTCGGAGTTCGGCGCCGAGGCCAACCGGGAGGGCCCGGTGGAGGAGAAGGGGACCTACGCCTTCCAGTCTGACTTCGTGAACTTCCACCTGGGCGTGTTCGCCACGAAGCCCTGGCTGGCCGGGGCGATCTACTGGGCGCTGGAGGAATTCCGGGTCCGGCCGAACTGGGACGGCGGGAACCCGCGGCCGCAGTCCCCGATCCACCAGAAGGGGCTCATCAGCTACGCCGGGGTCAAGAAGCCGGCCTGGCTCGACGTGCAACGCAGCTTCAAGGCGACGCAGCAGGTCGGTCGCTAGGGCAGACACCCCGCCCGCGCCCCGCCCGCCCGCGTCGGGCCGCTACCATCCGACGCCGCTCATGGCAACCCGAACCGACTCCACCACCCTCAAGATCGCGTCCCGCGAGGTCGGCCACTCGCGTGCGACCCGCCGCTTGCGGCGCGAGGGCCAGATCCCCGGCATCCTCTACGGGCTGGACCGCGACAACCTCACCTTCTCCGTCGACGCCCTCGATCTGCGCCACGCGCTGGCGGCGTCCGGCGCGGTGCTGTCGCTGGACCTCGACGGGCAGACCACCAACGCCGTGGTCAAGGACTCCCAGAAGCACCCGGTCCGCGGCGAGATCACGCACATCGACCTCGTGCGCGTGGACATGAACCAGCCCATCCAGGCCAGCGTCTCGGTCACGCTCGTCGGCGCGGACGAGTCCGCGGGGGTCAAGGAGGGCGGCGTGCTCGAGCAGCCGACCCGCGAGGTCACGGTGGAGGCGCTGCCCAGCGACATCCCCGAGACGATCGAGCTCGACGCCTCGGGCGCCCAAGTCGGCGACACCGTCTACCTCGACGCGCTGGTCGCGCCGCAGGGCGTCACGCTCGTGCTCGACGAGCATGCCGGCGAGACCCCGCTGTACACCGTCATCGCTCCGCGCTCCCAGGCCGAGCTCGACGAGCTCGAGACGGAGACGGAGGTCGTCGGCGAAGACGCCGGCGACGACGCCGCGGCCGAGGGCGACGACGCCGCGGCCGAGGGCGACGACAGCTCCGAGTAGTGCGCTTCGGGGGCGCCGCCGCCCCTGTCGACTGGCTCGTGATCGGCCTCGGCAACCCCGGGGCCAAGTACGACGGCACCCCGCACAACGTCGGCTTCCAGGTCGCCGCGGCGCTCGCGCGGCGCTGGGGGCTCGGGACGCCCAAGAAGAAGTGGGCCGGGCTCTACGCCGACGGGCGCGCAGCCCCGGGCGGATCCCGGGTCGGCGTGCTCCTGCCGCAGACCTACATGAACGAGTCGGGCCGATCGGCCGGCCCCGCGCGCGGCGCGCTCAAGGTGCCCCTCGAGCGGGTGGTCGCCGTCCACGACGAGATCGACCTGGCGTTCGGTGACATCCGCACGCGGCTCGGCGGTGGGCTCGCGGGTCACAACGGCCTGAAGTCGCTGAAGGCCGGCTTCGCTTCGGCGGAGTTCCAGCGGGTCCGCATCGGGGTCGGGAGGCCCGACTCCACCGACCCGGACCTCGTGGCCGCCTACGTGCTCGGCGCCTGGCGGCAGCCGAAGGCCGAGGTGGCCGAGCTCGTGGACCGCGCGTGCGCGGCGGTGGAGCGGATCGTCGATCCGCCACAACCGCCGCCCACGGACGACGCCCCGAGGGACAGGGGGGTTTGACCCCCCGTCCCCCGAGGGCTTCGATCAGTCGATCGTGAGGGTGTTCACGTCGGGGTCGGTCGGCGTGCGAGCCGCGACCTCGGCGTAGTCGTACGCGGTGCCGGGGACGCTGCCGGCCTTGCCGAAGCCGAAGCCGACCGACTCGAGCGCGGTGACATGCTCGGCCGCGGTGTACAGGCCGGGCGCGCCCGTGGTGGGCAGTCCGGTGACGGCCTCGCGCTGCGCGAACTTCGCGTAGGTGCGGTCGTTGCCGAGCTTGCCGAGCGACTGCAGCGCCAGGGCGCGGTGGACCGACTCGACAGCCATGATCTCGGCCGTGTAGCGAGCGAACTTCGACCCGCTGAGGGTGCCCTGACGGGCGAACACGGTGCACGCCAGCAGGTAGGCGTTGACGAACAGCTGGTCGCCGACCACGAGGGCCGTCAGCAGCTGGGTCGGGGACGAGAGGATGACGTCCGGCACGTAGATGGTCGTGGTGGCCGGCTTGGCACCCACCGCGCTGGAGGTCAGGAGCTCGTAGTGGTTCTTCTCCTGCTGCGCAGCGGCCCGGACGTTGCGGCGCGTGACGGCGTCCATCTGGCTGCCGCGCTTCTCGGCACCGACGGGGTTCACGATGGTCGCGAGCACCTCGGCGGTCGCGGCCACGGTCGTGAGGTTCTCCACCGAGTTCGCATCG
>JBBQZE010000047.1:0-16109 GCA_038207985.1 Solirubrobacterales bacterium | reverse complement strand
GTGCTCGAGGCCGACGACCGCGGCATCCCGACCGGTGCTGCCGAGGCGCGGCCCGCGGCCACCTTCGCCCTGGGCGACGCGGTGTACGACGAGGGCCTGCGCGGCTTCGAGGGCGTCCCCCGCTTCGCGCTCGAGGGCGGCGACCGGCGCCTCGAGGTGCGCTTCGAAGAGGGCTACCCCGCGGGCCAGCTGTTCGCCCCGGCCGCCGCCGACGTCGTCTGCTTCGAGCCGATGGCGGCGGAGACCGACGCGCTGCGCTCCGGCCGCGGCCTACGGGCCGTGGCACCCGGGCGGACGGCGACCGCGACGTTCTCCGTGGCCGTCGGCGCGCGCTGACGACCGCGCGGCTGGCAGCATCGCGGCGTGCGCCGGCGCGACACCGACGAGAGAACCGAGCGCGCCCGGCAGGCCGTCGCGGTCGCCTTCGCGGTCAACGGCCTGACCTTCGCCTCGTGGATCTCCCGCGCTCCGGCGATCCGCGACGCGCTCGAGCTGACCACCGGCCAGCTCGGCGCGGTGCTGCTGTGCGCGTCGCTCGGCTCGCTCGTGGCCCTGCCGCTGTCGGGCCTGGTGATCGGCCGCCTCGGCCCCTCGACCACCGTCGCGGTGACCGGCGTCCTCGTCGCGCTCTCCCTGACCGTCGCCGGCCTCGGCGTCGAGGCGGGCACGGCCCTGATCGTCTGCCCTGCGCTCGTTGCGATCGGGCTGACGTTCAGCACGTGGGACGTCGCCATGAACGTCGAGGGCGCCGACGTGGAGCGTCGCCTCGGCCGCACGCTGATGCCGCGCTTCCACGCCGCCTTCAGCCTGGGCACCGTGGCCGGCGCGGGCCTGGGCGCCGCGTGCGCGGCGACGGGCGTCGGCGTTGGCGCGCAGCTGGCGGGGACCGCGGTGGCCTCCGGGGGAGCGGCCGTCACCGCCGCGCGCTGGTTCCTGCCGCTGATCGGGCGGCCGGACACGGGGCCACCGGTCCGTGCGACCACGGCGTGGCGGGAGCGGCGCACGCTGCTGATCGGCGTCGCGGTGCTCTGCTTCGCGCTCGGCGAGGGGGTCGCGAACGACTGGCTGGCGCTCGCCGTGGTCGACGGCTACGGGCGCAGCGACGCGCTCGGCGCCGTGGCCTTCGGCGCCTTCGTGGCGGCGATGACCGTCGGGCGGACCGTGGGCGGCACGCTGCTCGGGCGCCACGGCCGCCCCCGGGTGCTGCGGGCGACGGCCGTCACCGCGGTCGCGGGGGTGGCGATGGTCGTCCTCGGCCCGAGCCCCGCTTGGGCGCTGGCCGGGGGGGTGGTGTGGGGGCTCGGCGCGTCGCTCGGCTTCCCCGCTGGGATGAGCGCCGCCGCCGACGACGAGCGGATGGCGACGGCCCGGGTCTCCGTGGTCAGCTCGATCGGCTACACCGCGTTCCTCGGCGGCCCGCCGCTGGTGGGCGTGCTGGCCGACCACTTCGGGATCCTCGACGCGCTCCTCGTGGTGGTGGCGGCGATGGCGCTCGCCGTGGCGGTGGTGGGAGCCCTGGGGACGCCACCTGCGACCGACGGAGCGGTCGTCGGCCATCCTCGGTGAGGTCGATCGCGCTCAGGGCTGCGGTGCGAGGAGGTTGCCGACGGCAGGGGCCTGGTCCGGCGCGAGGCGGCTCGCCGGGACCCCGGTCTCCAGAGGCTCGTCGACGCGCGTCTCGCGCACGGAGGTCCAGTAGGCGACCGCGAGCGTGGCGACGGTCGCCGCCGAGAACGTCCAGCGCATCGCCCGCCGCACCGCGGGCTGACGCTTCCCGATCCGTCCGACGGCGACCGACACGACCACGAACCAGATGACCCCGGCGGCGATCGACTCGAAGTACCCGGGTGCCACGACGCCGGCCCAGAACCACAGGCCCGCCGCGAGCACGACGACCACGGCCGTTGCACCCGCGACGCGCGCGGTCCAGCGGCCGCTCACGAGCGACGCAGGTCGGCGCGGGCCAGGCTCTGCGTGAAGGGGACGCACCAGAAGACGACCGAGGAATAGCGCCGGAGGTCCACCGACGCCGGGACGGCGTAGCGCTGGTTGCCGCTGGACCCGCGGAGCGCGCCGAGATCCCGGTGGTCGCGTCCGATCTCGCGGTCGCCGCGTGCCCCGCGCCGGACGAGGTACACGCGGACCCGCGGCCCCGGGGCGATCCGGAAGCTCCGCAGGTTGAGGACACGACCGCCGCGGGCGAGCGCCACGACGCTCGCCTGGCCGCGGGCGCTGTGCGCGACGGGCTTGATCGTGCCGCGCAGCAGCTCCACGTTGCGGGCCGGCCGGGCCGGCGCGATCGCCGCCGCCATCACGCCGCCGGCTCCGATCAGTCCCGCGGCCAGCGCACAGGCCAACGCCGTCAGCAGTGTTCCGGGTCGTCGGCTCAGCAGCATGCAACCGACCGTAGGGAGCACCCCTTGCGATCCGGTGACGCGGGGCCGGCGCCGGGCCGCCGTCACCGGATCGTCATCACCGCCCCCGGTGCTCGGACCAGCCGACGGGCGCGGGCCCGGGCACGTCGGCGGGCGCCGCCGGGAGGTCGACGACGAACGCCGCGCCGCCGCCCGGCGCGTCCGCCGCGGACACCGTGCCGCCGTGGGCGCCGGCGACGCCCGCGACGATCGCGAGCCCGAGCCCGGCGCCGGCGCGCCCGCGCTCGCGGCCCGCTTCGGCGCGCCAGAAGCGGTCGAACAGCCGGGCGGGGTCTCCCGGCGGCAGGCCCGGCCCGTGGTCGCGGACCTCGAGCCGGGCCCGGTCACCCGCGCGGACGGCCCGCACCTCGATCGCCGCCTCCGGGGGCGTGTGGACGAGCGCGTTGCGCACGAGGTTCGCGTACACCTGGCGCAGCTGGTCCGGGTCGCCCACGACCACGGCGTCCGCGTCGCCGTCGAGCGTGATCTCGCGGGCAGGCGCCGTCGCGCGCGCGTCGGCCACCGCGTCCTCCGCGAGCGCGGCGACGTCCACCTCGACCCGGACGGGCTCGCGGACCTCGTCGAGCCGCGCGAGCGCGAGCAGGTCCTCGACGAGGACGCCCATGCGCGCCGCCTCGTCCTCGATGCGCCGCAGCGCCCCGGCCGCGTCCTCCGGCTTCCCGAGCGCGCCCATGCGGAAGAGCTCCGCGTAGCCGCGGATGGAGGCCAGCGGCGTGCGCAGCTCGTGCGAGGCGTCGGCGAGGAACTGGCGCAGCCGGTGCTCGCTGGCCGCACGCTCGGCGAAGGCCTGCTCGAGGCGGCCGAGCATGCCGTTGAGCGCGACGCCGAGGCGACCCACCTCGGTGCGCGGCGAGTCGACGTCGACGCGCCGGCTGAGATCGCCCGCGACGATCGCCCCCGCGGTGTCGCCCATCCGCTCGAGCGGTCGCAGTCCGGCACGCACGAGCAGCCACGCCAGCGCGGCGAGCAGGAGGAGCACCGCGGCGATCACGAGCGCCTCGACCACGAGCAGCCGCCGCAGCGCGTCCCTCACGCCGTTGAGCGGGATGGCCACCACCGTGGTGCCCGTGCCGCCGGGGCTCGGCTCGACGCGGATGCGGTAGTGCAGGCTGCCCGAGACCGCCCGGACCGTGGTCAGCGTGCCGGCCCTCAGGCCCGCGGGGAGCTTGGGCGCCGGGAGCGGGCTCTCACCGTAGGAGCTCTGCACGGGCTTGCCGATCCGGTGCCCGGCCGCGTCGAGGCGCACCCCGTAGGTCCCCGCGGGCAGGTCGACCTGCTGGGGATCGGGACCGCGCCCCCCGCCGTCGTGCCGGCCATCGAAGTCGGGCGCGCCGGGGGCCCGGCTCCCGTTCGAGTCGAGCTGGTAGCCGAGGATGCGGGCGGCGGCCTGGGTCTGCTGGTCGACCCGCGTCTCCTGGTAGGAGCGCTGGGTCGCGTAGGTCACGCCGCCGAGGACGAGCAGGCCGCCCGCGGCGAGCAGGACGAGCGTGAGGACCAGGCGGGTGCGCAGCGTCACGCCGCGACGCGCCGCGGCGCCCGCAGCGAGTAGCCGACCCCTCGCGCCGTGTGGATCAGGCTCGGGCCGTGCGCGTCGAGCTTCTTGCGCAGGTAGGAGATGTACGTCTCGAGCACCCGGGCGTCACCACCGAAGTCGTACTCCCAGACGTGGTCGAGGATCTGCGCGCGCGTCAGGACGCGCCGCGGGTTCAGCAGCAGGTAGCGCAGGAGGCGGTACTCCGTGGCGGTGAGCTCGACGTGCTGCCCGCCGCGCATGACCTCGCGCGTGTCCTCGTCGAGCTCGAGGTCCTCGAAGACCAGGCGGCTCGAGTCGGCGCTGGCCTGGCCCGTGCGGCGCAGGATCGTCCGGATGCGGGCGACGAGCTCCTCGAGGCTGAAGGGCTTGGTGACGTAGTCGTCGCCGCCCGAGGTCAGCCCGCGCAGCTTGTCCTCCTGCGCGTCGCGGGCGGTCAGGAAGATGATCGGCAGCGTGCCGCGCTGGGCGCCCAGCCGGTCGGCGACCTCGAAGCCCTCCATGTCCGGGAGCATCACGTCGAGCACCATGAGCTGCGGCTTGAACGCCTCCACTTGCGCCATCGCCTCGGCGCCCGAACCGGCTGACGCCACTTCGAAGCCCTGGTAGCGCAGGGCCATCGAGACGACGTCGACGATGTTCGGCTCGTCGTCGACGACGAGGACGCGATGGGCGGGCTGGGTGCTCATGGGAACCATCCTGCCCGGTGTTCCTGTGCGTCGCCTGAGAGCCTGCTGTGAGGTGTCGTCAGCCGAAGACGGGGAAGCGGCGGCGGCGTGCCAGTGCGTCCATCCCCCGCTGGATGCTGGCCCGGACCTCCTCGTACTTCTCCTCGACGTACGCCTGGTCGTCGACGCGCTCCGGGTCCGGGTCGACCTCGACGGGGTCCTGGAACGCCGTCCTGATCTTCGTGGGCAGGGGAATCTCCGGCAGGGCGGCCGGCGCGATCCCCCAGGGCGCGCTGATGGCGATCGGGAACACCTTCAGGCGGGCGATCTTGTCGAGCTGGAGCGCCTTGGCGATCCGCCGCCCGCTGAACAGGACCGGCATCGAGTCCGGGCCGCCGATGGTCGCGACGGGCACGATCGGCACCCCTGCGCTGATCGCCATCCGGACGAAGCCTGTGCGCCCGGCGAGCACCGCCGTGTCGCGCTGGGACCACGGCCGCAGCGAATCGACCTCGCCGCCCGGCCACAGCGCGACGTCGCGACCCGCGGCCAGCGCGGCCGCGATCGAGTCCGGCGCCGCGGGCAGGACGCCCATCGCCCGGAAGTACGCGCCGATGCCCGGCGCCGCCATGAGCGCGTCATGGGCGGTGCCGTGAAGCACCCGCTCGTCGCCGAAGCGCCGCCACCACTGCATGCCGACCGTCCAGGCGTCCCACACGAACGGCGCCCCGGAGTGCACGCCGACGATGAGCGCGGGCGGCGGGGGCAGCCGCTCCCAGCCCTCGACCTCCATGCGGAACCAGAAGTCCATGAGCGGGTTCCAGAAGTACTTCTGGCGCGCCATCAGCCCGGTGCTCTGGGCGTCGAGCGACCAGTCCCCCGCCCGGTCGGCGACCCAGCCCGCGGCGCCCGTCGCCGCGTCACGCCGCGCCTCCGCCTTCTGCCGCGCCGCGTCCGCGTGCTGGGCCGCCTGGCGGGCGCGGGGGGGCTTGCGGTCGGGCTTGGGGGGCATTGGCGGTGTCTACACGAACGCGCTCCTCCCGGTGCGGGAAACCGCGGGTCAGCCGACCGCCCCCACGAGCGCCGGCGCGACGGCCGGCTGTGCGGCTGCTCAGCCCTTGGCGGTGGACGCCCCCGCGTCGCCGAACGGCTCGTCGCGCTCCCGGACGGCCTCCCGGAACCCCGCCTCGGCAGCGCGCTGCTGGAACGCGTACCCCTCCGGGGTGTGGCGGGCGATGCCGTCGAAGACGGTGCCCAGGACCTGGGTCTGGTGCAGGCCCTGCGCGAACGCCGCCTGGTTGACCAGCAGCTTCATCATCTGCAGCTGGTTGAGCGGGTTGCGGGCGATCCGCGCGGCGAGGGCGTCGGCGCGCGCGTCGAGCTCGCCGGCCGGCGGCGCCTCGATCGCCAGCCCCCACTCGAGCGCCTCGGCCCCGGAGAGCGAGTCGCCCGTGAACAGCAGTCGCTTCGCGCGCTGCGGCCCGAGCCGGTGGGCCCACATCGACGTCGTCGGCGAGCCCCAGACGCGGGCCGGCGGGTACCCGATCTTCGCGTCGTCGGCGATCACGAGCAGGTCGCTGCAGAGCGCCATGTCGGTACCGCCCGCGACGCAGAAGCCGTGCACCTTGCACACCACGGGCTTGGAGGCGAAGAACAGCGACATGAAGCCACG
Source organism: Solirubrobacterales bacterium (assembly GCA_038207985.1). Classification (GTDB taxonomy): domain Bacteria; phylum Actinomycetota; class Thermoleophilia; order Solirubrobacterales; family Solirubrobacteraceae; genus Paraconexibacter. The sequence continues at coordinate 9,803 of JBBQZE010000047.1, read as the reverse complement.
GACGTTGCGGCGCATCATCGCGTAGTCGACCATCGGGTCCCAGGTGCCCGCAGGGTCGTGGTTGGCCCCCATGACCGCCGGGTCCAGCGGGGAGCCGGGGGGCGCCGCCTCGTCGCCTAGGCGGCCCTGGCCCTCGGCGGACTCCACGAGGTCGTACCCCCCGCAGAAGCCCTTCCCGTTGCCCGCGAGGAGCAGGACGTGGACGGCCGGGTCGAGGTCGGCGCGCTCCACGCACGCCTCGAGCTCGGTCACCAGCCGCCGCGTGATCCCGTTGCCGCGGGCGGGCCGGTCGAGCGTGATGCGCGCCACCCGGTCGGCGACCTCGTAGGTCATGGTCTCGAGCTCGGTCACGGTGGCCTCAGGTCCGCGCGGCGTCGCGCTCGACGACGGCGGGGATGACCCGCTCGCCGTACGCCGCAAGGGTCGCGTCCTTCGCGTCGTGCTGGAGGTAGAGGCCGAACTGGTCGACACCGAGCGCCTCGAGCTCGCGCAGGCGTGCGACCTGCTCCTCCGGCGGGCCCAGCAGGCAGAAGCGGTCGATGACGTCGTCCGGCACGAAGTCGGTGTGCTCGGCCCCGGCGCGGCCGTGGGCGTTGTAGTCGTAGCCCTGGCGCCCGGCGATGTACTCCGTGAGCGCCTTCGGCACCCCGGCGCCGTCCGCCCCGTAGCGGTTGACGATGTCCGCGACGTGGTTGCCGACCATGCCGCCGAACCAGCGGCACTGGTCGCGCGCGTGGGCGAGGTGCTCCGGGCTGCCGTCGGTCACGTAGGCCGGCGCGGCGACGCAGACCTTGACCGCCATCGGGTCACGGCCGGCCGCCTCGGCGGCGGCACGGACCGCGGCGATGCTCCATGCGGCGATGTCCGGGTCGGCGAGCTGGAGGATGAAGCCGTCACCGACCTCGCCCGCCAGCGCGAGCGCCTTCGGCCCGTACGCGGCGACCCACACGGGCAAGCGGCTCGCGGTGTTCCACGGCAGCTTCAGCGTCGTGCCCTTGTAGGCCACCGACTCCCCGTTGGCCAGGCCGCGGATGACGCCGATCGCCTCGCGCAGCTCGGCCAGCTTGACGGGCGCGCCGTTGATGACGCGCACCGCCGAGTCGCCGCGGCCGATACCGCAGATCGTGCGGTTCCCGTACATCTCGTTGAGCGTCGCGAAGGTCGAGGCGGTCACCGTCCAGTCGCGCGTCGCGGGGTTCGTGACCATCGGCCCGACGACGAGCTTGTGCGTCTCGTTCAGGATGCGGCTGTAGATGACGTAGGGCTCCTCCCACAGCAGGTGGGAGTCGAACGTCCACGCGTGGGTGAAGCCGTAGGCCTCCGCGCGCTTGGCCAGCTCGATGGTCCGTGCCGCCGGGGGATCGGCCTGCAGGACGACGCCGAAGTCCACTAGTGCGCTCCGCTCAGCTCGGGGGTGCCGGCCAGGGCGAGCGCCCCGCCGACCGTGCGGCCGTAGGCCTCGATCGCGACGCGCAGCGCCGCCTCCGGCGAGTCCTCCACCTCCGTGTGGGAGATGGGGGGATCCGACTGCGCGAAGAGCATGGCGGTCGGCACGACGCGCCCCACCTCGGTGGCGTCGTGGAGCGGGCCGCTCGGCACGGCCGGGCCCGCGCCGCCGCCCGCGGCGGCGACGGCCTCGACGGCGAGCTCGACCAGTCGCGGGTGGAACGGCGTCGGCGTCGCCCCGAAGACGCGGCGCGGCGCGACCTCGCAGGCGAACGCGGCCCCGGCGCGCCCACAGGCGTCCAGGCACTCCGCGAGCATCGTCGCGAGGACCTCCGCGTCGAGGTGGCGCAGGTCGAGCATCAGCTCCGACGCACCGGCGATCGCCGTGATGATCGCGGGCTCCGAGCGGATCGACCCCACCGTGGTCACCCCGCCGTGGCGCAGGCCGACCTCGCGGATCTCGAGCGCCGCGGTCGCGGCCGCGGCAAGCGTGTCGCGACGGAGGTGCATCGGCGTCGAGCCGGCGTGCGCGGACTGCCCGCTGAAGGCCACGAGGTAGCGCTCGTCGCCGAACGTCCCGCTGACCGCCGCGGCGAGCCGCCCGGCGTCGAGGAGGACCGGGCCCTGCTCGATGTGCAGCTCGAGGTAAGCCAGCGCGCCGTCGAGGCGCGAGCGCGCGGCGTGGGCGCCGTCGAGGTCGACCCCGCAGGCCGCCAGCGCGTCCTGCAGGCGGGTCCCGTCCGCGTCGCGCAGATCGCGCACGGCGTCCGGGTCGAGCGTCCCCGCACAGGCCGACGAGCCCAGCAGGCTGCGCCCGAACCGCGCGCCCTCCTCGTCGGCCCAGTCGACCAGACGGACCGCGACGGGCGGCGCCTCGCCGGACGCCGCCAGCGCCCGCACCACCCCGAGCGCGGCGAGCACGCCGAGCGCCCCGTCGAGCCAACCCCCGGAGGGCACGGCGTCGAGGTGAGAGCCGATCACCACGAAGCCCTCGGAGCCCGCGCGCCCCGGCAGCTCCGCCCACAGGTTCCCCGCCTCGTCGCGGTCGACCGTCAGCGGCAGCTCGGCGAGCTTGCCCTCGAGCCAGGCGCGGGCGTCGAGCCAGTCCGCCGACCACGCCAGCCGGCGCGCGCCCGCCGGGCCGCCGGTCCGCTCGGCCAGCTCCCGCAGGTCGGCGAGCACCGCGTCAACGTCGATGTCGATGTCGAGGCTCACGGGGCCGTCACCGGCGAGCGCCGCACGTAGCGGCCGTGTCCGGCCGCGGCGACGATCCGCCCGCGGTCGTAGACCATCGCGCCGCGGCAGAGCGTGTGGCGCACGCTGGCGCTCGCGGTCTGGCCCTCGTAGAGGTCGTAGTCGACGGCCATGAACGACGTCTGGACGCCGTAGGGCCGCGGCGCCGCCGGGTCGAAGACCACGAGGTCCGCGTCCTTGCCCGGCGCGATCACGCCCTTGGCGCCGAGGCCGAAGCGGCGCGCGATCGTCGTGCTCGTCCGGTCGACGAGCTGGCTCGGGGTGAGCCGCCCGGTCAGCACGCCCTCGTCCCACAGCTTCGCCAGGCGGTGCTGGATCGCCGGCAGCCCGTTGGGCACGAGGCTGAAGTCGTGCAGCCCGCGGGCCTTCTGCTCGTCGGTGAACGGGCAGTGGTCGGTGGAGACGCTCTCGAGGACGCCGCGCCGCACGTAGGTCCACAGCGGCTCGTGGTTGCGCGCGTCGCGCAGCGGCGGCGAGCAGACGTGGCGGCAGCCCGCGACGCCGTCCGCGCGCAGGTCGTCGATCGTGTTGACCAGGTATTGCGTGCACGTCTCCCCCGTGACGTCGACGCCGCGGCGCTGGGCCGCCTCGATCTCCGCGGCGGCGCCTGCGCAGGTGACGTGTACGACGAACAGCGGTGCGCCGGCGTGCTCGGCGAGGCGGGCGGCACGGCTGGTCGCCTCCACCTCGACCAGCTCGGGCCGGGTCAGCGCGTGGTGGATCGCCGTCAGCTCGCCGGCCGCCTTCGCCCGGGTGACGAGCAGGTCGACGAGGTCGCCGTTCTCCGCGTGGACCATCGTGAGCGCGCCGAGGTCGCGCGCCCGCTCGAGCGTCGCGACCATCGCGTCGTCGCGCGTCATGAGCTCGCCCTTGTACGCCATGAACAGCTTGAACGAGCTCACGCCGGCCTCGACGACGGCCGCCATGTCGTCGAGCGTCGCGGCGTTCGCGTTCGTGATCGCCATGTGGAAGCCGTAGTCGACGCGGGCGGCGCCCTCCGCCCGCGCCTGCCACTCCGCCAGCGCGCTGCGCAGCTGGTCGGGCTCGCGCTGGATCGCGAAGTCGACGATGCAGGTGACGCCGCCGGCGGCGGCCGCCTGCGTGCCCGTGTCGTAGTCGTCGGCCGAGCGCATGCCCATGAACGGCATCGCCATGTGCGTGTGGTTGTCGATGAGGCCCGGCAGCACGAGGCAGCCCGTCGCGTCGACGACCTCGGCGCCCGGCGGCGCCTCGACCGCCCCCACGGCGGCGATCTGCTCGCCCACGACGAGGACGTCGGCGTCGTAGCTGCCGTCGGCGGCCACGACCGTCCCGCCCCGGACCACGGTGGCCTCGGTCATGCGCGGCGGGTCGGGCGGACGGCGGGCACACCGCGATGCTCGACCATCCGGGCGACGACCGCAATGCCGCCGCCGTCGAGCCGGGCGGCACAGGCTTGTCCATCCGGGCCACCCGCGTGGGTCTACCGTGGCTGCATGGCCGTCGCCGACCACGACCAGGAGCACCTGCTCCTCCACTTCGCCCGCAACGGCGCCTACGGCGAGGGCGGCAGCGACCTGCTCGTCCTCGACCGCGGCGAGGGGCCCTACGTGTGGGACACGGAGGGGCGCCGCCATCTCGACGGCCTGTCCAGCCTGTACTGCGCGCAGCTCGGCTACTCGTTCGGCGAGGAGATGGCGGCCGCCGCGACCGCGCAGCTCACCCGCCTCGCCTTCGCGACGAACTGGGGGACGGCCCACCCGGCCGCGCTCGCGCTCGCGTCGCGCCTGGCCGGCCTCGCGCCGGACGGCCTCGAGCACGTCTTCTTCACCTCGGGTGGCTCGGAGTCCGTCGAGTCGGCGTGGAAGATCGTGCGCCAGTTCCACCTCGCCAACGGCGAGCCGCAGCGCACGAAGGTGATCGCCCGCGACCGCGCCTACCACGGGGTCACGCTCGGGGCGCTGAGCTTCACCGGCGTCCCGGGCTACAAGGAGCCCTTCGGCCCGCCGGCGATCCCCACCCGCCACGTGACGAACACGAACGCCTTCCGGCGGACGGAGTCGCCCGCCGAGCTGTGCCGCCTGCTGCTCGACGAGATCGAGGCGGTGATCCAGGAGGAGGGGCCCGACACGATCGCGATGGTGATCATGGAGCCCGTGCAGAACGCCGGCGGGTGCCTGCAGCCCCCCGAGGGCTACTGGCCCGGGCTGCGCGAGCTCTGCGACCGCCACGGGATCCTGCTCGTCGCCGACGAGGTCATCACGGGCTTCGGCCGCCTCGGCGAGTGGTTCGCCGTGACCCGCTTCGGCGCCACACCGGACCTCATCACCGTCGCCAAGGGGCTCACGTCGGCCTACGCGCCGATGGGCGCCGTGCTCGTCTCCGAGCGCGTCGCCGCCCCGCTCTACGACGCGGGCCGCACCCTGCTCCACGGCATCACGTTCGGAGGCCACCCGCTCTCGGCCACGATCGCGCTCAAGAACATCGAGCTCTTCGAGCGCGAGGGGATCCTCGAGGGCGTGCGCGCCAACGAGCCGCACCTCGCGGCGGGTATGGCGTCGCTGCGGCGCCTGCCGATCGTGGGCGACGTCCGCGGCAGCGGGTTCTTCTGGGCGACCGAGCTCGTGCCCGACGGCGGCGAGGGCCGCTTCGACGCCGAGCAGCGCGAGGAGCTCCTGCGTCGATACCTGCCCGGGGCGCTCGTGCGCGCCGGCCTCATCGCCCGCGGCGACGACCGCGGGGACACCGTGGTGCAGGTCGCCCCGCCGCTCATCGCCGGGCCCGACGTGCTCGACGACCTCGTCGCCCGCCTGGGCGAGGTGCTCGAGGGGGCCTCGGACCACATGGGCATCCCGACCAGCTGACCCAGGAGCCACATGCCGGAGACCCAGGACCCGCCCGCCCCGACGCTCGCCGAGCGCACCGACCTGCCCGTCGTCGGCCACTGGATCGCCGGGGCCGGCGAGCATCGCGCGGAGCGCTTCGCGCCTGTCTTCGACCCCGCGACGGGGCGCGTGCAGCGCCGGGTCGCGCTCGCCGCCCCCGAGGACGTCGACCGCGCCGTCCGCGCCGCGCGCGCCGCCTTCGACGACTGGGGCCGCACGTCGCTGTCCAAGCGCACCGTGGTGCTCTTCGCCTTCCGCGAGCTGCTCGCCGCGCGCGCCGGCGAGCTCGCGGCGATCGTCACCTCCGAGCACGGCAAGACGCTCGACGACGCCCGGGGCGAGGTGCAGCGCGGGCTCGAGGTCGTCGAGTTCGCGTGCGGGATCGCCCAGGTGATGAAGGGCGAGGGTTCGGAGCAGATCTCCACCGGCGTCGACACGACGAGCTACCGCCAGCCCCTCGGGGTGGTCGTCGGCATCACGCCGTTCAACTTCCCCTCGATGGTCCCGATGTGGATGTTCCCGCTGGCGCTGGCGTGCGGGAACGCGTTCGTGCTCAAGCCGAGCGAGCGGGATCCGTCGGCCGCGCTCTTCATGGCCTCCCTGCTCGCCGAGGCCGGCCTCCCGGCCGGGGTCTTCAGCGTGGTGCAGGGCGACAAGGTCGCGGTCGACGCGCTGCTCACCCATCCCGAGGTCGACGCCGTCTCCTTCGTGGGCTCGACGCCGATCGCCCGCTACGTCCACGAGACCGCCACCGCGCACGGCAAGCGCGCGCAGGCGCTCGGCGGGGCCAAGAACCACGCGGTCGTCCTGCCGGACGCCGACCTCGACGTCGCCGCCGACGCGATCGCCTCCGCCGCCTTCGGCAGTGCCGGGCAGCGCTGCATGGCCATCAGCGCGGTGGTGGCCGTCGGCGACGCGACCGCCGACGCGCTGACCGCCGCCGTCGTCGAGCGCGCCCGCGCGCTGACCGTCGGCCCCGGCGACCGCCCGGGCAGCGAGATGGGCCCGGTGATCAGCGCGGACGCGCAGGGGCGCGTCATCGACTACGCGGGCCGCGGCGAGCGCGAGGGCGCGACGCTCGCGCTCGACGGCCGCGGGCTCGCGGTCGAGGGGCACGAGGACGGCTTCTGGGTCGGGCCGTCCGTGCTCGACCACGTCACCACGGAGATGGACGTCTACCGCGACGAGGTCTTCGGGCCGCTGCTCGTGGTGCTGCGCGCGGCCTCCTTCGCCGAGGCGCTCGCGCTGGTCAACGCCAACCCGTACGGCAACGGCGCCGCGATCTTCACGAGCGACGGCGGTGCCGCGCGCGAGTTCCGCTCCCGGGTCAGCGTCGGGATGGTCGGGGTCAACGTCCCGATCCCGGTCCCGATGGCCTACTACTCGTTCGGGGGCTGGAAGGACAGCCTCTTCGGCGACCTCCACGTGCACGGCCGCGAGGGCGTCATGTTCTACACGCGCGGCAAGGTCGTGACGGAGCGCTGGCCCGAGCGGGCCTCCGGCGTCGACTACGGGTTCCCGACGCAGCGCTGAACGAGACCAGCGCGCCGCCCTCGGGTGCGGTGTCGCCCGCGCCCGGCTGGGTACGCACCTCGACATGGCCAAGTCAGACACACCCGCACGCGATGCCGTCCTCGTCAAGTACCTGAACGAGGCTTACGGCAAGGAGAAGCAGCTCGAAACGGCGCTGACCGCGCAGATCGCGCTCGCCAAGCGACCGCAGCTCAAGAAGGGGCTGCAGGACCACTTGAAGGTCACCAAGGCGCAGTCCAAGGGCCTCGCGAAGCGCATGAAGGAGCTCGGCGGCAAGGCCGAGGCAGGGCCGGACATCCCGGGGCCGCACGTCGCGGGCGACGCGATCGGACTCGCCGGGAACGTCGCCAACCGCGCGCTCGCCGCCGCCAAGGGCCCGGTCCAGGCCCTGCGCGGCACGAGCCCGGCGGACAACGAGCTGCGCAACGTGCGCGACTGCCTCTGGAACGAGGCCGAGGAGATCGCGCACTACGACGTCATCGAGGCGGCCGCCGAGGCACTCGGCGACCGCGACACGGTGAAGCTCGCCAAGACCTACCGGCGCCAGGAGGTCTCGATGCAGAAGCTGCTCGGGCGCCAGATCGCGCCGCTGGTCAAGGAGGTCATCCGGGCGGAGGTCCCGTCGGCCGAGCGCAAGGCGACCACGCCGCGGCGCTCCCCTCGCAAGCCCACCGCCGCGAAGGCGGCGCCCAAGCGAACGAAGACGACGACGAAGTAGCTCAGGCGGCCGGGGCGACCGGCAGGTCGTAGGCCACGCCCGTCAGCTCCTCGCTCACCGTCCACAGCCGGGCGGCCGTCCCGGCGTCCTGGCCGTAGGGGACCACCTCGACGAGCTCCGGGTCGCCCCGCATCTCCTGGAACCCGTCGGGGCCGTAGAACTGCCCCGACCGCGCGGCCGGGTCGGTCGCCGCACGCAGCTGCGGGAGCGCACCGCGGTCGACGGGCTGCGCGATCAGCTTGTTGCCGATCGCCCCGAAGACCTTCATCAGCCCCGTCGGCCCGGTGGTCTGCAGGTTGGTCGCCGAGTAGCCCGGATGGGCCAGGAGGCTTGCGACCGGTGAGCCCGCGGCCTGCAGGCGGCGGTGCAGCTCCAGGCCGAACAGCGCGTTGGCCATCTTGGACTGCTGATAGGCCTTGCGGGGGGCGTAGGAGCGCTCGCCGGCGAGGTCGTCGAACGCGATCTTGCCCGGCTTGTGCTCGATCGAGGAGACCGTCACGACCCGCGCGGCGGAGGCGGCCGAGAGCGCGGAGAGGAGCAGGCCGGTCAGCGCGAAGTGCCCGAGGTGGTTCGTGCCGAACTGCGTCTCGAAGCCGTCAGCGGTCGTCCCCTTGGGCGGCATCATCACGCCCGCGTTGTTCACGAGCAAATCGAGCGCCGGGTGAGCGGCGGCCACCGCGGCTGCGAAGGCGCGCACCGACTCGAGCGAGCCGAGGTCGAGCGCCTGTAGCTCGAACGCGGCACCGGGCACCGCCGCCTGCAGCTCGCGCAGGGCCGCCTCGCCGCGCTCCGGCGAGCGGGCGGCGACGACGACGTGCGCGCCGCGGCGGCCGAGCTCGCGCGCCGTGACGAAGCCGAGGCCGGAGTTCGCCCCGGTCACGACGGCCGTGCGGCCCGTCAGGTCGGGGATGTCCTCGGCGGTCCAAGAGCTCATGCCCTCGACCCTACGAGGGTCGAAGGCAGGGTTGCGGTCGAGGGGCGGGCGTCATCCGGCGCTCGACGCCCGGGCGGGCTGGGCGTCCGCGATGATGCGCCGCGTGAGCGCGACACCACAGGCCGATGTCATCGTCGTCGGGGGCGGGCTGGCCGGGCTGGTCGCCGCCGCCGAGCTGGCCGACGCCGGGCGCAGGGTGGTCGTGGTCGACCAGGAGCCCGAGGGCGCCCTCGGCGGCCAGGCGTTCTGGTCGTTCGGCGGGATCTTCCTGGTCGACTCGCCCCAGCAGCGCCGGCTGCGCATCAAGGACTCCGCGGAGCTCGCGTGGCAGGACTGGCTCGGCACCGCGGGCTTCGACCGCCCGGAGGACCTCTGGCCGCGCCGCTGGGCCGAGGCCTACGTCGAGTGGGCGGCCGGGGAGAAGGCCTCGTGGCTGGCCGGCCAGGGCGTGAAGTTCCTGCCGAACGTCGGCTGGGCCGAGCGCGGCGGCTACGGCGCGATCGGGCACGGCAACTCCGTCCCGCGCTTCCACGTCACCTGGGGCACCGGCCCGGGCATCCTCGAGCCGTTCGTGCGCCGGGTCCGCGCTGCGCAGGAGCGCGGCGTGCTCGAGCTGCGCTTCCGCCACCGCGTCGACCGCCTCACCCTCACCGCCGGCGCGATCGACGGCGTGGCGGGGAGGGTGCTCGCGCCGAGCGATGTCGCGCGCGGCGCCTCGAGCGGGCGCGAGGAGGTCGGCGACTTCGAGCTGCGCGCACAGGCCGTGGTGGTCGCCTCCGGCGGCATCGGCGGCAACCACGAGCTCGTCCGCAAGAACTGGCCGGCGCGCATGGGGAAGGCACCGGAGCACATGATCTCCGGGGTCCCCGACCACGTCGACGGGCGCATGCTCGAGATCACGCGCAGCGCGGGCGCGAACCTCATCAACGAGGACCGCATGTGGCACTACACCGAGGGGATCCGCAACTGGGACCCGATCTGGCCGATGCACGCGATCCGGATCATCCCCGGCCCCTCCTCGCTCTGGTTCGATGCGCTCGGGCGCCGCCTCCCC
>JBBQZE010000046.1:0-16319 GCA_038207985.1 Solirubrobacterales bacterium | reverse complement strand
GCCCGGCTGCGGCCTTGGCTCGAGCGCGAGCATCGCCGGTTCATGGCCGCAAGCACGTACGCTGAGGCTCTTGTGCGGCCCATCCGGAGGGGCGTGGACCGATCGGTCGACGAGTTCGTCGACATCGGCGACGTCGAGATCGTGCCCATAGATCGGACGCTCGCTCGGCGAAGCGCAGAGCTGCGCGCCCGCCACCGGACCCTCAGACTCCCCGATGCGGTAACGCTCGCGACGGCCCTCGAGCGCGAGGCGGAGCTGCTCACCTTCGATCGAGCCCTTCGCCGAATCGAACGGGCCGAGCGATGACGCGGGTCCTGGTCGTAGACAACTACGACTCCTTCACCTACAACCTCGTCCAGTACCTCGGCGAGCTCGGGGCGGCGGTGGACGTCGTCCGCAACGACCAGGCGACCGTGGACGAGCTGCTGGCGCGCCGCCCGGACCGGGTCGTGGTCTCGCCGGGGCCGTGCACCCCGGACGAGGCGGGCATCTCCGTCGAGGCCATGCGGCGCATCCCGGAGGCCGGGGTGCCGACGCTCGGCGTCTGCCTGGGCCACCAGGCGCTCGCGCAGGCCTTCGGCGGGCGGGTTGTGCGCCACGAGCCCGTCCACGGCAAGACGGCCGAGATCGAGCACGACGGCCTCGGGGTCTACGCGGGCCTGGCCGGCCGGCTCACGGTCGGCCGCTACCACTCGCTCGTGGTCGCCGAGGCGCTGCCCGAGTGCCTGGTGGCCACGAGTCGCACCACGGAGCCGGGCGGCGTGCTGATGGGAGTGCGCCATCGTTCGCTGCCGGCCGAAGGGGTGCAGTTCCATCCCGAGTCGGTGCTCACGGAGGCGGGCAAGGACATGCTGGCCAACTTCCTCGCGTTCTCGTAGCGCCACCCGGTCGATCGTCCGGACGCAACTTCGCCACCACGTCCTCGTCACGCGGTCGCCGTTCTGGTTAGGCTCGCCGCCACACACGATCCTTGAGGAGGGATTGCAACTTGTACATACGTTCGAAGGCGGCCCTCGCCTTCGCCATTCCGGCGCTCGCTGCGGGACTCGCTGCCTGCGGCAGCAGTAACTCGTCCAGCACCAGCACCTCCAGCAGCTCCAGCGCGTCCGGTGGCGCGGCGACCGGTTCCGTCGACGTCTACTCGAGCCTCCCGCTCCAGGGCGCGTCGAAGGACCAGACCAACGCCATGGTCGACGGCATCAAGCTGGCCATCAAGCAGGCCGGCAACAAGGCCGGCGCCGTCGCGGTCAAGTACACCTCGCTCGACGACTCCACCGCCCAGGCCGGCAACTGGGAGCCCAACCAGGTCGGCTCCAACGCCCGCAAGGTCGCCCAGGACAAGAAGGCCGTCGCTTACATCGGCGAGTTCAACTCAGGCGCCTCGGCGCTCTCGATCCCGATCCTGAACCAGGTCGGCATCGCGCAGATCTCCCCAGCCAACACCTACGTCGGCCTCACCACGAGCGAGCCCGGCTCGGAGAAGGGTGAGCCCGCCAAGTACCAGCCGACGGGCAAGAAGACCTACACCCGCATCGTCCCGCGCGACACGATCCAGGCCCAGGCCCTCGTGACGCAGATGAAGACCGACGGCTGCACCAAGGTCGCCGTGGCCAACGACAAGGACACCTACGGCGCCGGTCTTAGCCGTCTGTTCGAGATCAAGGCCAAGGCAGCGAGCCTGCCGATCACCTCCGACGAGGGGATCCAGAAGGACGCGGCCAACTTCCGCGGCGTGGCCTCGAAGTTCAAGGGTGCCGGCGCGGACTGCTTCCTCTTCGCGGGCGTCACCGCGAACGGGGCGATCCAGGTCTACAAGGACGTCGCCGCCGCACTGCCGAGCGCGAAGCTCTACGGCGCCGACGGCGTCTGCGAGTCCGGGTTCACCAACCCGAAGAAGAAGGGCATCCCGGCCGCGGTCGGCGCCAAGTTCGGCTGCACCGTCGCCACGCTGGACCTCCCGTCCTACCCCGGCGGCAAGAAGTTCATCGCCGCCTTCGATGCGGAGTACGGCAACGCCAACCCCGACCCGTACGCCATCTACGGCTACGAGGCGATGCAGCTCACGCTGGACACGATCAAGGCCGCCGGCCAGGCCGGCACCACGCGTGAGGGCTTCCTCGCGCAGCTGTTCAAGACGAAGGACCGCAACTCGGTCCTCGGCACGTACTCGATCGACGCGAACGGCGACACGACCCTGACGGACTACGGGTTCTACAAGGTCGGCCCGGACGGCAACCCGAAGTACGACTCGACCATCAAGTCGGGTTAGTCACAACGACGCAACGGCGGACGCGGCGGGGCCAGGACGGCCCCGCCGCAGCGCCATTCCCACTCCATCGACCGAGGACGTCTGAGTCGTGGCCACAACCGAAGCTCCGTCGCTCCAGACCGCGGCGCCGCCCGCGCGATCGCGCAACCTCGTCGCCGAGCTGCTGTCGAAGTACGGCCTGTTCGCCGTGCTGCTCGCCCTGCCGGTCTTCTACGGCATCAAGGACCTCACCCAGGAGGGCGACCTCTCGCGCCTGGGCAACAACATCTTCCAGGGGCTGTCGAACGGCTCCATCTGGGCGCTGATCGCCGTCGGCTACACGCTGGTCTACGGGATCATCGAGCTGATCAACTTCGCGCACGGCGAGACCTTCATGATCGGGTCCTTCGTCTCCGCCGGCCTGTGGGGGACGCTCGGGCTCGCGCTGACCACCGGGCCGCTCGGCCTGCTGCTCGGCCTCCTGCTGACCCTCGTGGTCGCGATGGTCGTCTGCGGATCGCTGAACGTGATGATCGAGCGCGTGGCCTACAGGCCCTTGCGGTCGGCGCCGAAGCTCGCGCCTCTGATCACCGCCATCGGCTTCTCCTTCATCCTGCAGAACATCGGGTTGCTCTGGCTCGGCGGCTCGCCCGCCGGCGTGCCCGACCTGATCCGGGCACAGAAGCCCGTGACCACCATCATCGGCGTGACGATCCAGCGCGCCGACGTCCTGGCGATCGTCGTGACGATCCCGCTCGTGCTGGCCATGGTGGCCTTCATCTCCAAGAGCCGCCTCGGCAAGGCCATGCGCGCCACCGCCCAGGACCCCGACGCGGCACGGCTGCAGGGCATCAACGTCGACACGACGATCTCCCTGACGTTCCTGCTCGGCGGCATGCTCGCCGGGGCGGCCGGTCTGATCTACGCGCTGTACCAGACGACGATCTGGTTCTTCCAGGGCTTCCAGGCCGGGCTGATCGCCTTCACCGCGGCGGTCATGGGCGGGATCGGCAACCTCAAGGGCGCCGTGCTCGGCGGCCTCATCATCGGGATCATCCAGCAGATCTCCGACAACCGCATCGGCTCGCAGTGGACCCCCGCCATCGTCTTCGCCTACCTGGTGCTCGTGATGGTGTTCCGCCCGCAAGGGCTCATCGGCGAAGAGACGAGGGAGGCAGGCTGATGGCCACGTCAACCGCAGCATCGGGGGCGGACGCCGGCACGGACCCGCCGCGCCCCCGGCGCCTCTCCATCGAGGGCGGCCTGCCGCCCGCGGTGACGAAGGGCTTCGCGGTCGTCCTCGCGATCCTGGCGATCCTCCTGCCGTTCGCGCTCGACCCGATCTCGGGGCTCCTCAGCGACTGCACGATCGCCCTCGCCTACGTGATCTCGGCACTCGGCCTGAACGTCGTGGTCGGCTTCGCGGGCCTGCTCGACCTGGGCTACGTCGCCTTCTTCGCCATCGGCGCCTACACGGTCGGCTGGCTCGCCTCGGGCTTCTTCGTGGACGCCAACGTCCACATCGGCGTCACCGGGTTCGTCCTCAACCTTCCCGGCATCCACGCGAACTGGCTGATCGTGCTCGTGGTGGCCATGACGCTGTGCGTCGTCGGGGGCGTCCTCATCGGCTTGCCCACGCTGCGCCTGCGGGGTGACTACATCGCCATCGTGACGCTCGCCTTCGGCGAGATCATCCGGGTCTTCGCCGTCAACGGCGACGCGATCGCGCTGCCCTTCGGCAACGCGAAGCTCACGGCCGGCCGACAGGGGATCACCCCGGTCGACCAGATCGACCTCCCGTTCCTCAAGCCGTTCACCCAGCTCGACCTGCGTCCCTGGTACTGGCTGGTGCTCACGCTCGTCTTCGTCGTCCTCTTCTGCGTCATCCGCCTGCGCGACTCCCGTCTCGGCCGGGCGTGGATCGCGCTGCGCGAGGACGAGGTCGCGGCGGCTTCGATGGGCGTCCCGCTCGTGCGGACCAAGCTCTACGCCTACGCGGTCGGCGCGGCGATCGGCGGCATCTCGGGCGCGTTCCAGGCGAGCTACCTGAACACGGTCAACGCCGACCAGTTCGCGTTCTCGTACTCGATCTTCGTGCTCGCCATGATCATCCTGGGCGGCCTGGGGTCGGTCTGGGGCGTGGTCTTCGGCGCGATCGTCCTGTCGTTCATCAACTCCTACCTCATCCCCGACGTGCTGGCCAACGTGCCCTCGAAGCTCGGGCTCGACTTCCAGCTCACCGACCTCGGCTTCGGGATCTTCGGGTTCCTGCTGCTGATCGTCATGGTGCTGCGCCCCGAGGGCCTCCTGCCGGAGAAGCGCCGACAAATCGAGCTGACCGAAGGGGTCGGCGAGGAGAGCGTCTTCGAGGTGCGCGCATGAGCCCGAGCGAAGAAGTGCAGACCGAGGGGACGACGCCCGTCGCCAAGGGCGCAGACCTCATGACCATCGAGAACGCTTCGAAGATCTTCGGAGGGCTGACGGCGGTCAACGACGTGTCGTTCACGATCCCGGGGAACTCGATCGTCTCGGTGATCGGGCCGAACGGGGCCGGCAAGACGACCTTCTTCAACCTGCTCACCGGGCTCTACAAGCCGACGGTCGGGCGCATCGCGTTCCTGGGTAAGGACGTCACGGGTGTCCGGCCGGACATCATCACCGCGATGGGCGTCGCCCGGACGTTCCAGAACATCCGCCTGTTCGGGACCATGACGGCCCTGGAGAACGTGCTCGTCGGCCAGCACGCGCGCATGAAGGCCGGGATCCTCGGCTCCATCCTGCGCACGCCCGCCGTGCGCAAGGAGGAGGCGCTCGTGCGCGAGCGCGGCCGGGAGTACCTCGAGTTCGTCGGCATGGCCTCGCGTTTCCACGATCAACTCGCACTCAACCTGTCCTACGGGGACCAGCGGCGCGTCGAGATAGCGCGCGCCCTGGCCTCCGAGCCCAAGCTGCTGCTCCTCGACGAGCCCACGGCGGGGATGAACCCCAACGAGTCAGACCGCCTGACCGACCTCATGCGGCGCCTGCGCGACGAGCGCGGGCTGTCGATCCTGCTCATCGAGCACGACATGAAGGTCGTCATGGGCGTCTCGGAGCGCGTCACCGTCCTCGACCACGGCGAGAAGATCGCCGAAGGGGAGCCCACAGCAGTGCGGGCCGACCCGCGGGTGGTCGAGGCCTACCTCGGAAAGCAGGGCTGACGGATGTCGTTGCTCGAAGTGGAGGACATCCACACCTTCTACGGGAACATCGAGGCGCTGAAGGGCGTGTCGTTGACGGTCGAGGAGGGCGAGATCGTCACGCTCATCGGCTCCAACGGTGCCGGCAAGTCGACGACCCTGCGCTCGATCTCCGGTCTCAACCCGCCACGGACCGGGACCGTGACGTTCGACGGCCGGGACATCTCGGGCACGCCGCCGCAGGAGATCGTCTCCCTCGGCATCTCGCAGTCCCCGGAAGGCCGGCACTGCTTCCAGCGCATGAGCGTGCGTGAGAATCTCGACCTCGGGGCCTACCTGCGCAACGACAAGCGCGAGATCACCTCGGACATGGACCGCGTCTTCGAGCTCTTCCCCCGCCTGAAGGAGCGCGAGAAGCAGAAGGCGGGCACGATGTCCGGCGGCGAGCAGCAGATGCTCGCGATCGGCCGGGCCCTCATGGCCAAGCCGAAGCTGCTCCTGCTCGACGAGCCGTCGATGGGGATCGCACCGATCCTGGTGGACCGGATCTACGAGACCATCCAGGAGATCAACAAGCAGGGCATGACGATCCTGCTCGTCGAGCAGAACGCCAACTACGGGCTCGGCGTGTCCAACCGCGCGTACGTGCTGGAGACCGGCACGGTCGCCCTGGCCGACTCGTCGGCTTCGCTACGCGAGAACCCCGACGTCCAGAAGGCCTACCTCGGAACATGACCGCCACGTTCGTCCTCGCGCTCCTCGGCGCCAAGGCCCTCTACCTGCTGTTCGCGTGGCTGGCCAGCGCCATCGTCGCCTCCTATCTCTCCGGCCGTAAGGGCTACGGGGAGAAGCCAGGACTTGCCTCCGGGCTGCTGTTGACCGTCCTCGGCCCGATCATCTGGGCGTTCGTGCCCGCCCGGAAGGACTCGCAGTGGAAGCGCTACGGCCCGTTCGGCAGCACGCCCAAGTCGGGCTGAGCGGCCACCCGTGCCGGGTCGACGGCTAGCCTGAGCGGCCGCAGATGCCGCTCGAGGTCCTGACCCAGGCGATCGACACGCTCGCCTCCCGCTCGGACCTCTCCCAGGAGCAGGCGGGCGCCGTGCTGGCCGAAGTGATGGCCGGCAACGCCTCCGAGGCGCAGATCGCCGGGCTGCTGATCGCCCTGCGGACCAAGGGCGAGACGGAGGCGGAGGTGGCCGGCCTGGCCGGAACCATGCGCGCCTTGGCCACGAAGGTGCCCTGCGGCCGCGACGACCTGGTGGACACCGCGGGAACCGGTGGCGGCGCACCCACCTTCAACGTCTCGACCACCGCGGCGCTGATCGCGGCGGGCGCCGGCTGCGCGGTGGCCAAACACGGCAACCGCTCGGCCACGAGCGCCTCGGGCTCGGCCGACGTCCTCGAGGCGCTCGGAGCGCGTATCGACCTCGGCCCGGCCGACGTCGGGCGCTGCGTGGACGCCACGGGCTTTGGCTTCATGTTCGCCCCCGCCCACCACGCCGCGATGCGCTGGGTCGTGCCCGTGCGCCGCGAGCTCGCGGTGCGCACCGTCTTCAACGTCCTCGGCCCGCTGACGAATCCCGCCGGGGCGCGTCGCCAGCTCATCGGGGTCAGCGACCCCGCGATGCTCGGCGTCATGGCCGGCGCCCTGGCCCGCTTGGGCTGCGACCGGGCGCTGGTAGTGTCGGGAGAGGATGGTCTGGACGAGATGAGCACGTCCGCCGCGACCCGGGTGGTCGAGGTCAACGGCAGCGACCTGGTGCGCTACACGGTGACCCCGGAGGAGCTCGGGCTGCCCCGCGCCGACCTGTCGGCGCTGACCGGCGGCAGCCCGGCCGACAACGCCGTCACGACCCGGGCGGTGCTCGAGGGCGAGCCCGGCCCGCGCCGCGACATCGCCGTGCTGAACGCGGGCGCCGCGATCTACGCCGCCGGCCAGGCCGCCGACCTCGCGGCCGGCGTGGCCGCCGCTCGCGAGGCCGTCGACACGGGCGCCGCGGCCGACACCCTCGAGCGATACGTGGCCCTCTCGCAGGAGCTGGCGGTGGCCGCGTGAACGTCCTCGACCGCATCGTCGAGTCGACCCACCGCGAGGTCCGGCGGCGCCGGGAGCAGGTCCCGCTGACCGAGCTCGAACGCCACCTCGCCGTCCGCGGTGACGACCGGCCGTTTTCCGAGGCGCTGACCCGCCCGGGAATCTCGGTGATCGCGGAGCACAAGCGCCGCTCGCCGTCGGTCGGCGAGATCCGCGACGGTGCCACGGTCGAGGAGGTCGTGACGGCCTACGAGCGCGGCGGCGCCGCGGCGCTCTCGATCCTCACCGAGGGCCCGCACTTCGGCGGCTCCTTGGACGACCTGCGCGCGGCCCAGGACTCCTGCGGGCTGCCGATCCTCCGCAAGGACTTCATCGTCGACCCGTACCAGGTCTACGAGTCCGCGGCCTGGGGCGCCGACGCGATCCTCCTCATCGTCGCCGCGCTCGACGAGCGGGATCTCGTCGAGCTGCACCGCGAGGCGATGGCGCTCGACCTCGACGTGCTCGTGGAGGTCCACGACGAGGAGGAGCTCGCGCGCGCCCTCGAGGACCTCGACGCCGACGTCATCGGCATCAACAACCGTGACCTGACCGACTTCAGCGTCGACGTGGAGCGCACCTACCGCCTGCTCGCCGATGTGCCGGCGGGCAAGACCGTGGTCTCGGAGTCCGGGTTCCACGCGCGCGAGCAGCTCGAGGACCTCGAGCGCGTCGGGGTCGATGCGGTCCTCGTGGGCGAGAGCCTCATGCGCGCCGCCGACCCCGAGCTCGCCCTGCGGGAGCTCGCCGGGCGGGACCACGCTTCAGGAGATCTTTAGGGGCTCCCAAGGGGCGCTTCACGCCGCGGGCGCACCCTTCGGGACGATGACCGCCCGTTCCGCCATGCCCGTCGCCGTCGCATCTGCCGTCCTCGGGGGCGGTGTCGTGGCCGGCGCCGTGGGCCTTATGGACGTCGGCGCGCACGAGACCACCACCACCGTGATCCAGCAGTCCCCGCTCGGCGCCGGGCGCAACGCCGCCGCGGCGGACGGCGCCCTCACGGCGCGCGACATCTACCGCCGCGACTCGCCGGGCGTCGTGTACGTGAAGGCCGACGTGGTGCAGACCACGGACGCCGCGAGCTCGCCGTTCGACTTCGGTGCGCCACAGCAGCGCCGCGGCACCTCCACGGGCTCGGGGTTCGTCATCGACCGCTCGGGCGACATCCTCACGAACGCCCACGTCGTCGACGGGGCCGTCAAGGTCACGATCCAGCTCGCCGACAAGCAGACGGTCGACGCGCGCGTCGTCGGCCGGGACGTCTCCTCCGACCTCGCCGTGCTCAAGGTCGACCCGGACGGGCTCGACCTCCAGCCGCTCCCGCTCGGGTCCTCGGGCGCCACACAGGTCGGCGACCCGGTCATCGCGATCGGCAACCCCTTCGGGCTCGACCGCACCCTGACGACCGGAGTGGTCTCCGCCCTCCAGCGCGAGATCACCGCGCCGAACAACTTCCGGATCGCGAACGTCATCCAGACCGACGCGGCGATCAACCCGGGCAACTCCGGCGGGCCGCTGATCGACGCCGCGGGCCGGGTCATCGGGATCAACTCCCAGATCGAGACGGGCACGTCCGGCAGCGGGGGGAGCATCGGGATCGGCTTTGCCGTCCCGATCGACACCGCGAAGCAGATCCTGCCGGTGCTCAAGCGGGGCGGGACCGTCCAGCGGGCCTACCTCGGGATCACCTCCCTGACCATCGACTCCTCGGTCGCCGACGCCAACCTCCCGGTGCAGGAGGGCGTCCTCGTCCAGAGCGTGGAGCAGGGCAGCCCCGCGCAGCGCGCCGGCATCCGGGCGGGGGCGATCTCCGCGCAGACGCAGGACGGGATGGCGCTCCAGCTCGGCGGCGACATCATCCAGCGCATCGACGGCAAGCCGGTCCGCACCTCCGACGACGTCGGTGCGGCGATCGCGACGAAGAAGCCGGGCACCTCGGTCTCCGTCGCGCTGCTGCGCGGCAAGAGCAAGCGGACCGTTCAGGTGAAGCTCAGCCCGCGGCCGGACGCGGTCCGCGGCGGCTGAGAGGCCGAGACAGCCTCTGAACGGCCGACGGGTCCTACGATGCGGTGCGTGCCCCGCCCGCCCCGCGTCAAGATCTGCGGCATCACGCGCCTCGAGGACGCCGAGCACGCCGTCGAGGCAGGCGCCTGGGGGATCGGCATGGTCTTCTGGCCCGGATCCCCGCGGGCGGCCCCGCTCGGCGAGGCGCAGGTCATCGGAGCGGCCCTACGGCGCCGGGCCCAGCTCGTGGGGGTGTTCGTCAACGCGACCCCGGACGAGGTCGTCGCGACCGCCGACGCCGTGGGCCTGACCCACGTCCAGCTCCACGGCGACGAAGGCCCGAGCTTCGCCGAGCTCGTCGCGCGCCGGGCCGGCGTCTCGGTCATCAAGGCCGCGCGGGTGCGGGCGCAGGCCGACGTCCAGGCGCTCGACGCGTTCCGCAACGTCGACGTCCACCTGCTCGACACCTACCGGGCCGGTACTCCGGGCGGGACCGGCGAGACCTTCGACTGGGCACTCGTGCGCGGCCGGCGCTCGCCGCTCCCGCTCTTGCTCTCGGGGGGCCTCACCCCTGAGAACGTCGGTGCGGCCATCGCTCAGACCAAGCCGTGGGGCGTCGACGTGTCCTCCGGGGTGGAGTCCGCGCCGGGGGTCAAGGACCCCGCGAAGGTCGAGGCGTTCCTCGCGGCGGTGGCCGCCACCGCCGAGGTGGCGCCCGATGACGACGCGCCCGCTCCGGCGCCTGCGGAGGTCGCATGAGCACCCTCGAGCACCGCTTCGGCCCCTACTGCGGCCAGTACGTCCCGGAGACGCTGATGCCGGCGCTGGCCGAGCTCGAGCTCGCGTGGGAAGCGGCGCGCGCCGACCCCGCCTACCGGGCCGAGCTCGACGTGCTGCTCCGCGACTTCGCGGGCCGCCCGTCGCCGCTCTACCGCGCCCGCCGGCTCTCCGAGCACGCCGGCCGACCGATCTACCTCAAGCGCGAGGACCTCAACCACACGGGCTCGCACAAGATCAACAACGCGCTGGGGCAGGCGCTGCTCGCCCAGCGGATGGGCAAGAAGCGCATCATCGCCGAGACCGGCGCCGGCCAGCACGGGGTCGCGACGGCGACCGCGTGCGCCCTCCTCGGGCTCGAGTGCGTCGTCTACATGGGCCTCGAGGACACCCGCCGCCAGATGCCGAACGTGCAGCGCATGGAGCTGCTCGGCGCCCGCGTCGCGCCGGTCGAGGCGGGTAGCGGGACCCTGAAGGACGCCACGTCGGAGGCGATCCGCGACTGGGTCACCAACGTGGGGGACACCCACTACATCATCGGCTCCGTGGTCGGCCCGGCGCCTTACCCCGCGCTGGTGCGGGACCTGCAGCGGATCATCGGCGACGAAGCCCGGGCGCAGCTGCTCGAGCGCGAGGGCCGGCTCCCGGACCGGGTCGTGGCGTGCGTGGGCGGCGGCTCCAACGCTATGGGGATCTTCTCGGCCTTCGTCGACGACACCGACGTGCGGCTCGTGGGCGTCGAGGCAGCCGGTGACGGCATCGCGACCGGGCGGCACGGCGCGCCGCTCACGGTGGGCGACCGCGCCGGGATCCTGCACGGCTCGATGTCGGCGATCATGCAGGACGCCGACGGCCAGATCCTCGAGGCGCACTCGATCTCCGCCGGCCTCGACTACCCCGGCGCCGGGCCGGAGCACGCTTGGCTTCGGGACTCGGGGCGGGCGAGCTACGTCGCGGTCACCGACGACGACGCGCTGCGCGCCTTCACGCTGGTGACGCGGCTCGAGGGGCTGATCCCGGCGCTCGAGACCGCGCACGCGCTCCACCACGTCCTCGAGGAGCCGAGCGACTCGACGCTCGACCTGCTGTGCCTCTCCGGCCGGGGGGACAAGGACCTGGCGCAGGTCCTCGACAAGCTCGACGCCGAAGCGCTGTGAGCACTCCCGTGGCCCCGGCGGGCGCGCAGCGGATCGCGGCGGCGTTCGGCAAGCCCGGGCGGCGGGCGGCGCTGATGCCCTACCTGATGGGCGGCTTTCCCGATCTCGACGCCTCGCGCCGCATCGGCGAGGC
The DNA here is from genome assembly GCA_038207985.1 of Solirubrobacterales bacterium. GTDB lineage: Bacteria > Actinomycetota > Thermoleophilia > Solirubrobacterales > Solirubrobacteraceae > Paraconexibacter. The sequence continues at coordinate 4,747 of JBBQZE010000046.1, read as the reverse complement.
CTACGCCGACGCCGGCGCCGACCTCGTCGAGCTCGGCGTGCCCTACTCCGACCCGCTCGCCGACGGCCCGGTCGTCCAGGCCGCCGGGACGCGTGCGCTGCGCGCCGGCGCGACGCTCGACGGCGTCCTGTCGGTGTGCGAGGCCCTGGCGGGCCGGGTGCCGGTCGTGCTGATGGTCTACGCCAACGTCGTCCACGCGCGGGGGGCTGACGCGTTCGCCGCCGCGCTGCGCGACGCGGGCGCCAGCGGGCTGATCGTGCCCGACCTCCCCATGGAGGAGGCGCCCGCGGTGCTCGCCGCCGCCGACGCCGCCGGTGTCGCGCTCGTGCCGCTGGTGGCGCCCACGTCGACCGACGAGCGCCTCGGCCGGATCGGCGCCCGCGCCCGCGGCTTCCTCTACACGGTGACGGTGACCGGCACCACCGGCGAGCGCGCGACGGGTGCGGACGCCTACGGTGCCGTCGTCGCGCGGGCCAAGGCCCACACGGACGTCCCGGTCGCGCTCGGCTTCGGGATCGCGACGCCCGCGCAGGTCCGCGCGGCCGCGGACGCGGGGGCCGACGGCGTGATCGTCGGCTCGCGCCTGGTCCGGGAGGCCGCCGAGCACGCCGACGATCCCGCCGCCGCGGTGCGGACGGTCGTCGCGGATCTCGCGGCGAGCCTCGACCGGTAGGATCCGGTCGACATGGGTCTCGTCGCTGCAACCACCGTCGGCCTGGTGATCTGGATCGTCCTCTGGGCGCTCGGGGTCAAGGGCTTCGACTCCTTCCTCATCACCATCGCGATCCTCCTGGTCGCCCTGATGACGCGCGTGGTGACGAAGTACCTCCCGGGCGACCGGAGCGCCTGACGCGGCGACCCGCCGACACTCCCGCGGTGTCGAGCCGGATCGTCGCGCTGGCGGTTGCGGCACTCGCGGTAGGCGTCTCCGGCTGCGAACGGGCCGACGAGCAGGCCGCCGAGACCAACTCGACGACGCTCACGGTCTACGCCAGCCTGCCCCTCCAGGGCCCGTCGGGCCCCGAGTCCCTCGAGGTCTCCAACGGCGAGCGCCTGGCGCTGCGCCAGGCGGGTGGCCGGGCGGGCGACTCGACGATCAAGCTGGTCGTGCTCGACGACTCGACCCCGGCCGCCCAGCGCTGGGACGCGCGGCAGACCGCCGACGCGGCCCGCACGGTCGTGCGCGACAAGACGGCGATCGCCTACCTCGGCGACGGCGACTCCGGCGCCACCGCGATCTCCCTGCCCGTGCTCAACGCGGCCGGGGTGCTCCAGGTCAGCCCGACGAGCACCTACGCCGGCCTCACCCGTCCGGAGGAGGCCGACAAGGGCGAGCCCGAGAAGTACTACCCCGCCGGCACGCAGACCTTCGCCCGGACCGCGCCGAGCGACCGCTTCCAGGCGACGGCGCTCGTAGCGCTGCTCGGCCGTCGCGGCTGCGGCAGCGTTCAGGTCCTCGACGACCGTGACGTCTACGGCCGGGGACTTGCCACCGCGATCCAGCGCGGCGCGGCCGCCGCGGGCATCGACGTCGTCGGTCGCGAGAGCCTGCGCCCGGGCGTCGACGCCGCCAAGCAAGCGGAGGGAATCGCCGCCCACGGGGGCGACTGCATCGTCTTCGGGGGGACGGCGGCACCCTGGGTCGCCGACCTCTTCGACGCACTGCACCGCGCGGCGCCCCGCGCGGAGCTGCTGGGCGGCACGGGTCTGGCCAGCGACGGCTTCGCGGCGTCGCTGGACCCGGGCACGCAGGCTCGGACGTCGCTGACCACCTTCGCGCCGATCGCGCCCTCCGCCGAGGGACGCCGCTTCGTCTCGGCCTACCGGGCCGCCTTCGGGACCACGCCGGCGCCGGCGGCCGCCTACGGCTACGAGGCGATGCGCCTCGTGCTCGCCAGCATCGAGGCCGCCGGGCCCAAGGGCGGCAACCGCACGGCGGTGGCCCGCGCGCTGTTCGGCCTGGGGGAGCGGTCCGGTCCGCTCGGCCGGTTCCGGATCGACCGCCACGGCGACACGAGCCTGACCGCGTACGGGGAGGGCGCCCTGCGCGACGGGCGGGTCGTCGTACGGCCCGAAGCGGCCGGCCCCGGAGCCTGAGCGGGCGCCCCCGGACCGGGCGCGCCCGGTTGAAGCCCCGTTCAGGGTGCCGGATACCCTGTGGTGATGGCAGAAGATCCCCGCCGGCCGCAGGATGTGCCGCGCCAGCCCGCCGACGACCCGCGCGGCCGCACGCCCGAGCGCGGGAAGAAGGAGGTGACCCGGACGCCGTGGCGCGTGGACCCCGCCGCCGACGGCCGGGGCAAGCCTGACGCCCCGAAGGGGCCGATGGGCGGCATGCGCTGGCGCCCGATCCTCATCGCGGTGGTGGTCGTCCTCTCCCTGAACTTCTGGCTGTCGACGTTGCTGCCCGGCGGCGAGCGTCCGGCCCGCATCTCCTACAACCCGACGTTCATCCAGCAGGTCGAGAAGCAGAACGTGAAGCAGATCTCCTCGCGCGGCGAGACCATCTCGGGCGAGTTCAAGGTGAAGTTCGACCCGCCGGGCGACGCGAAGCCGAACACGCGCTTCACCACCGAGGTGCCGACGTTCGCCAACTCCGACCAGCTCTCCAAGCTGCTGCAGGACAACAACGTCGAGATCAACGCCGAGCCGCCGACGGCGGGCCGGTCGCTGCTGGCGAGCTTCCTGATCTCCCTGCTGCCGACGCTGCTGATCATCGGCGTCGTCGTCTACTTCATCCGCAAGGCCGCGGCGTCCGCGGGCTCCGGCGGCATGGGCGGCTTCGGGCGCTCGAAGGCCAAGCGGGTCGACCAGGACTCCAACGTGCTGCGCACCACGTTCGACGACGTCGCGGGCATCGACGAGGCGGAGGACGAGCTCAAGGAGATTGTCGACTTCCTCAAGAACCCCGACAAGTACAAGTCGCTCGGGGCGCGCATCCCGAAGGGCGTGCTCTTGTCGGGTCCCCCCGGCACGGGCAAGACCCTGCTGGCGCGCGCTATGGCGGGCGAGGCCGACGCGGCGTTCTTCACCGCGAGCGCCGCGGAGTTCATCGAGATGATCGTCGGCGTCGGCGCGTCCCGCGTGCGCGACCTCTTCGAGCAGGCCAAGAAGGCCGCCCCCGCGATCATCTTCATCGATGAGCTCGACGCGATCGGCCGCACGCGCGGCGGTGGCAACGCCATGGGTGGCCACGACGAGCGCGAGCAGACCCTGAACCAGATCCTCACCGAGATGGACGGCTTCGACCCGTCGATCGGCGTGATCGTGCTCGGGGCGACCAACCGCCCCGAGGTGCTCGACTCGGCGCTCCTGCGCCCGGGCCGCTTCGACCGCCGCGTGACCGTGCAGCCGCCCGACAAGGTCGGCCGCGAGGCGATCCTGCGGGTCCACACGCGCTCCGTCCCGCTCGAGGGCGACGTCGACCTCTCCGGGATCGCGTCCTCGACGCCAGGCATGGTCGGCGCCGACCTCGCCAACCTGATCAACGAGTCCGCGCTGCTCGCGGCGCGCCGCGGGCGCAAGCGGGTCACCCGCCAGGACCTCGGTGACGCCCTGGAGCGCGTCGTGCTCGGCGCGGAGCGCCGGGTGGTCATGAGCGAGGAGGAGCGCGAGCGCACCGCCTATCACGAGTCCGGACACGCGCTGGTCGGCATGCTCACCGAGGGCGCCGACCCGGTCCGCAAGGTCTCGATCATCCCGCGCGGCATGGCCCTCGGCGTGACGCTCAGCGCCCCGGAGTCCGACCGCTTCAACTACGACGCGGCCTACCTGCGCTCGAAGATCCTCGTCGCCCTGGGCGGCCGGGTCGCCGAGGAGGTCGTCTACGGCAACATCACCACGGGCGCGGAGTCCGACATCCAGCAGCTGACGGGCATCGCCCGCGGAATGGTCACGCGCTGGGGGATGAGCGAGGCGATCGGCCCGATCGCCGTCGATGGGCAGCCCTCGAACGGGATGCTCCTGCCGGGCGCCGCAGAGACCTCGCAGGCCACCCAGCAGCTCATCGACCAGGAGGTCCGCCGGATCGTCGACGAAGCGCACCACGACGTGACGATCCTCTTGACCGAGCACCGTGAGCAGCTCGAGTCGCTGACGCGGACGCTCCTGCAGGACGAGACGCTCGACGAAGACCAGTCCTACGCCGCGGCGCGGGTGCCCCACGCCACCCTCGACGAGCGTCAGGCCGCCCGCGAGGCGCGCGACGCGGCCCGCTCGGCCAACGGGCGCCCCGACGGCGCCGCCATGGCCCCGGAGGACGAACGCCCTGGTCTCGAGATCGCGCCCCACCCCGGTGTCGGTGACGACGCCGGCACCGCCATGCCCGAGCCGGCCCGCTTCGTTGCCCCGGCCCGGGCCGACGGCCTGGACCGCCCCGAGAAGCCGCGCGGCGCCTGACTCACTTCCGGCACGGAGCGGTGTTGTGCGGGCACACGGGGCGGCCGCAGCATGGGGTCCATGGCCGGCGAGCCCTCAGCGCTCGACAAGACCCGCCGCGGTGGCGGGTCACCTCGAACGGCGGATCTGGCGCTGGCGGCTACCGCCGCCCGAACGTCCTGCTCGACACGCCCCTCGGCAGGCTTCGCGCCGATGCGCTCTGCCGGGATCACGGTTTCGCGGTCGAGCTCGGCTCCCGGGCGCACCACGGCGGCCGTGGCGCCTCCGGGTCCGATCGCGAGCGGGACGTTGACCGGCGGGTGGGGCGCTGACGTTCGACGCCACCCGCCAGGGTGGCGGGCGAGGTCGA
>JBBQZE010000045.1:0-16323 GCA_038207985.1 Solirubrobacterales bacterium | reverse complement strand
CGGGACGGTAGTCCAGCGCGGCGGCCTCGAGGCTCCGGGCGTTGACCCGCTCGAGCACCGTGACCCGGTCGTCGGTCCGCACCGACCAGTGCAGCTCGCCGTAGGCCACGTCGAGCGCGATGACGTGTGCCGTCCCGCGCTGCAGCAGGCAGTCCGTGAAGCCGCCCGTGGAGGCGCCGACGTCGAGTGCGCAGCGCCCGTCGACCTCCAGGCCGAGCGCGTCGAGCGCGTTGGCGAGCTTCGTCCCCCCGCGGGAGACGTACGGCGGCGGCGCGTCGACGCTCAGCGGGGCGTCCTCGAGGACGAGCTGGCCCGGCTTGGAGGCACGCGGCCCGTCCGCCCCGCCGAGCCGGACCGCGCCCGCCATGACGGAGGCGGCGGCGCGGGTGCGGGACTCGAACAGGCCGCGCTGGTGCAGCAACGCGTCGAGGCGGACCTTGGGCGGCATCCACCGCGCAGGCTACCGGCGGGGCGCCCCGAGCCGCGGGGTGTGAGGTCCGGCGGTCCACGGTGGACCGCTGAATCGCACACCCCCGCCTCAGGAGAGGTGCGCGCGGGTCCAGTCGCCCATCAGCCCGATGAGCTCCGCCGCGCGGTCGACCATCCCGCCCCAGCGCAGGAAGCCGTGGACCATGTCGTCGAAGTGGACGAGCTCGACGTCCACGCCGGCGGCCCCGAGCGCCTCGGCGTAGGCGACGCCGTCCTCCCGCAGGACGTCGTGGTCGGCGACGGCCAGGAAGGTCGGGGGGAGGCCCGCGAGGTCCGCGCGCAGAGGCGAGACGTCCGGGTCCTGGGCGTCGGCGCCCTGCAGGTAGGCCGCGAAGCAGCGCTCCATCGAATCCGGGGTCAGGCCGCCGACGTCCGCCCCGGCCCGCTCGCGGTAGCTCGCCGTGGCCATCCCCGCGTCGGTGACCGGGTAGACCAGGAGCTGGCCCGCCACGCGGGCGGCGTGGTGGCGCACCGCGACCGCGGCCAGGTTGCCCCCGGCGGAGTCCCCGCCGACGACGACGCGCCCCGCGTCGTACCCGAGCTGCTCGGCGCCGTGTCCCAGCGCCCAGTCCACCGCGGCCACGGCGTCATCGCGTGCCGCCGGGAAGGGATGCTCGGGCGCCAGGCGGTAGTCGACCGAGACCACCACGTGACCGGAGGCGTTGCACAGCGACCGGCAGACGTGCTCGAAGCCCTCCAGGTCCCCGAGGATCCACCCGCCACCGTGCAGCCAGACGATCGCGCCCGGTGGCGACGCCCGGTGCTCCGGCACGTAGGCGCGGGCGCAGGGTCCGCCCACGACCACCTGCTGCACCTCGGCGACCGGCTCGCGGGCGCCCCCCAGGGCCAGGGCGCTCTCCAGGTAGCCCGCCCGCAGCGCCTCGAGCTCGGCCGGCCCGTCCGCGTCGTCCGCCACGCCCTGCTCCGCCAGCAGGGCCGTCACCTGGGGGTGGATCGGAGGCGGTGCGCTCACCGGCCGGCGAGCACCGATCCGACCCCGACCGCCGCAGCGATGCGCTCCGCGATCGCCGGCCCGGTGTACCCGACCTCCTCGTGCAGCAGCGCCGGAGTGCCGTGGGTCACGTAGCGGTCCGGCAGGCCGACTCGCATGATCCGCGCGCAGTCCGGGCCGTCCAGGCCCACCGCGTTCAAGGCCTCCCACACCGCCGAGCCGAAGCCGCCCTGCAGGACGCCCTCCTCGACGGTGACCAGCAGCTCGTGGTCCGTCGCCAGGCGCGCGACGAGGTCGATGTCCAGGGGCTTGACGAAGCGAGCGTCGGCGACCGTGACCTCGATGCCGTGCTCGGCGAGCAGGGCGGCCGCCTCGGTGGCCTTCGCGACCCCGGAGCCGTAGCCGAGGATGGCGACGCGGCCGTCGCCCTCGCGCAGCACCTCGCCGATGCCGACGGGGATCGCCCGCACGTCCTCGGGCGACGGGAGCGGCACGCCGAGGCCCTCGCCGCGCGGGTAGCGCAGCGCGCTCGGGCCGTCGAGCAGCAGCGCGGTGCGCAGCATGTGGCGCAGCATCGCCTCGTCGCGCGGGGCCATGGCGACGATGTTCGGCAGCGAGCGCAGGTAGGCGATGTCGAAGACGCCGTGGTGGGTCGGGCCGTCGTCCCCGACCAGCCCGGCGCGGTCCATGGCGAAGACGACGTTCAGCGACTGCAGGCAGACGTCGTGCACGATCTGGTCGTACGCCCGCTGCAGGAAGGTCGAGTAGATCGCGGCGACCGGTTTGATGCCCTCCAGCGCGAGGCCGGAGGCGAAGAGGATCGCCTGCTGCTCGGCGATGCCGACGTCGAAGTAGTGCTTGGGCTCGGCGCGCTGGAGCAGGTTCAGGCCGGTGCCGGAGTTCATGGCGGCGGTGATGCCCACCACCCGGCGGTCACGCCGGACCTCCTCGATCATCGCCTCGCCGAAGACCTGCGTGTACTGCGGGACGATCCGCTTCGGGGTCCCCCCGTACTGGACGGCCTTCTTGACGGCCGGCATCCGGTTCGCGATGGATCCCGGCTTGGCCGCGTGCCAGGTCTCCTGGCCCTGCTCCCCACCCTCCTCCGCGGGCGCGAAACCCTTGCCCTTGACGGTGGAGATGTGCACCACGACCGGCCGCTGCGCCCGGAAGGCGGAGCGCAGGGCGCCGCGCAGGGCGCCGACGTCATGGCCGTCGATGACGCCCGTGTAGGCCCAGTCGAGCTCCTCCCAGAACAGGCCGGGGGTCAGGAAGGCCTTCATGGACTCCTTGAGCTGGGGCCCGAGGCGCTCGGCGAGCGCGCCGAGGCCGCCCGGCAGCTCGGTGAGCCCCTTCTCGACGCCTTCGCGGGCGTGCCAGAGCCGGGGATGCAGGCGCATCCGCGAGAAGGTGCGCGTCAGGGCGCCGACGTTCGGCGAGATCGACATGCCGTTGTCGTTCAGCACCACCACGATGGGCGTGCCGGCGCCGCCGGCCTGGTGGATCGCCTCGAAGGCGACCCCGCCGGTCATCGCGCCGTCCCCGATCACGGCGACGACCTTGTGGTCATCGAGCTCGCCCTTCAGGCGCATGGCCTCCTTGAGCCCGACGGCATAGCCGATCGAGGTCGAGGCGTGGCCGGCGCCCATGATGTCGTGCGGGCTCTCGGCGATCGCGCAGAACGGGGCGAGCCCGTCGTACTTGCGGATCGTGGCGAGCTGGTCCCGACGCCCCGTCAGGACCTTGTGCGGGTAGGCCTGGTGGCCGACGTCCCACAGGACCTTGTCCCGGGGGGAGTCCATCAGCGAGTGCAGTGCGACGGCGAGCTCTGCGGTGCCGAGGTTCGCGCCGAAGTGGCCGCCGATCTCCCCCACGGTGTCGATGATGTGCTCGCGGATCTCCTGGGCCACCTGGGCGAGCTCCTCCTCGCTGAGGCGGTGAAGGTCCTGCGGGCGGTCGATGCGGTCGAGGATGCGGGTCATTGGCCTTCTCGGGTCGAACCTAGTTCGTGCGGGTGTAGATGAAGTGCGTGATGCGCTCGAGTTCGGATGCCCCGTGCGGTGCGGCTTCAGTCAGCGCCGCCCGGCAGGCGGCCACGGACTCGGCGGCCAGCCGGCGGGCACCGTCGAGCCCGAACTCGGAGACGTACGTGCGCTTGCCGTGCCGCTCGTCGGAGCCCTGGGGCTTGCCGAGCGTGTCCGCGTTGCCCGTCACGTCGAGGATGTCGTCGACGATCTGGAACAGGACGCCGAGCTCCGAGGCGTAGCGGCGGTAGGCGGATGTCGCGTCGTCGTCCTCACCGGCAAGAAGGAGTACGCACTCCACGGACGCGCCGATGAGCCGCCCCGTCTTGAGCCCGTGCAGCGTGCGCAGCCCGTCGGCCCCCGGGCCCGCCGACTCGTGGACGTCGAGGTACTGGCCGCCGACCATCCCGTTGACGCCGGTGGCCGCCGCGAGCTCGCACAGGGCGCGCAAGACGTCGGCCGGCTCGCCCGCCTGGCGCTGCAGCACGTGGTGGAAGGCCTCCGCGTAAAGCCCGTCCCCGGCCAGGATGGCGACGTCCTCGCCGAAGGCCACGTGGCACGTCGGCCGTCCGCGGCGCAGGTCGTCGTCGTCCATCGCCGGGAGGTCGTCGTGGATCAGCGAGTAGGTGTGGATCAGCTCGACGGCCGCGGCGAAGGGCAGGAGCTCCGCTTCCGGGCGGCGGATCGCACGTGCGGTGGCCAGCGCGAGCACCGGGCGGATGCGCTTCCCGCCGGCCAGCAGCGAGTACCGCATGGCCTCCTCGAGCCCGGAGGTGACCGCGTCGTCGGAGAAGCGCATCGACGCGAGGTAGGCGTCGACGGTCGCCCGCAGCTCGTCGGGGTAGGAGCCGACGCCGTGCATCAGAGCAGCTGGTCCTGTCCCGGGCCGGGCTCGGAGGCCGAGGCGCGCGCCAGGCGCTCGAGCTCCGCGGAGGCCTCCGTGGCCGTGGCCGCGCAGGCGTCGACGATCGCGGCGGCTGCCTCGGCGTCCAGCCCACCGTCGCGCAGCCGGGCCGCCGTCTGCTCCAGACGCGCGACGAGGCGCTCGAGCGTCGCCGTGTCCAGGCCGTCCGCGCTCACGCCGACTCCCGGGCGAGCTGCTCCCGCAGGACCGCGGCGAGGATGCCGTTGACGAAGCCGGGGGTGTCGGCCCCGCAGAACTCCTTCGCCAGCTCGACCGCCTCGTCGATCGCGCCCTCGGGTGGGATGGGCTGGTCGCCCGGCGCGGCGTCCGGGTGGATGATCTCCAGCAGCGCCACGCGCAGGATGGCTTTGTCGAGCGGAGCGATGCGGCTGACCGTCCAGCCCGTCGCGTGGCGCTCGATGAGGGCGTCGAGCTCCTCCGCGTAGTCCGCGACCGCGTAGGCCAGCGCGCGCGTGAACGTGGAGGCGCCGCGGTCGAAGAGATCCTCGAGCTCACGGTGGGTGAGGTCGTGCTGGTAGAGCGCGAAGACCGCGGCGCGGCGCTGGTCGGTGCGGCGCGACAAGGGTGCTCAGACGCGCGACATGTAGTCGCCCGTGTCGGTCTGCACCTTGACGCGGTCGCCGATGTTGACGAACAGGGGCACCATGATCTCCGCGCCCGTCTCGACCGTGGCGGGCTTGTCGCCGCCGCCCGAGGCGGTGTCCCCGCGCACGCCGGGCTCCGTGTGGGTGATCTCGAGCTCGACGGAGGAGGGCAGCTGGATGTCGGCCGGCGCGTCGTCGATGAACAGCAGGTCGACCGCGGTGTTCGGCTTGGTCCAGCGCAGCTTGTCCGCGAGGGCCTTCTGGGGGATCGCGGACTGCTCGTAGGTCTCGGAGTCCATGAAGTGCGCGTCCTCGCCGTCGGAGTAGAGGAACGTCATCTTCCGCGCCTCCGTGCGCACCGAGCGGAACTTCTCGCCGGCCCGGAAGGTCTTGTCGATCACGTTGCCGTCGGTCGTGCGCCGCAGCTTGGTGCGCACGAACGCCGGGCCCTTGCCGGGCTTGACGTGCTGGAACTCCACCACCTTGAAGATGGTGCCGTCCACTTCGATGTGGTTGCCGTTCTTGAGTTGATTTGTGCTTATAACCGTAACCACATACCCTTGGACGCGTGAGCAGGAGCGAGGAGGAGTCTAGGCCGAAGCGGATGGACGGCTACGTCCGCGTCTCGCGGGTTGCCGGCCGCGAGGGCGACTCCTACATCTCCCCCACCGTGCAGCGCGAGGCGATCGCTAAGTGGGCTAGCTACAAGGGCGTCACGATCGCCGCCTGGCACGTCGACGAGGACTGGTCCGGCGGTACCCACGAGCGCCCGGGTCTCGAGGCCGCGGTGGAACGCGCCGTGTCCGGTGAGGTCGACGGGATCGTCTCCTGGAAGATCGACCGCTTCAGCCGCTACACGGAGGGCGGGTTGCGCGACCTCCGCCGTCTGGAGGAGGCCGGCGCCCACCTCGCGTTCGTCAGCGAGGACATCGACACGAGCGGGCCCATGGGAAAGTTCGTCTACACGATCATGCTCGCGATGGCCGAGTACTTCCTGGCGAACGTCAGGGAGGCCTGGGCGACCGCGAAGGCACGAGCGCACAAGCGGGGCGCGAAGATCGGTCCGACGCCCTTCGCCTATCGCCGCGCCGCCGACGGCCTGCTGGAGGTTCAGCCCGAGGAGGCCGCGATCCTCCAGGAGGCGTACGCTCGCGCTGCGACGGACGGGGTCGGTGCGGCCGTGTCCTGCCTTCGCGAAGCCGCTCCTGACGCGCGGACGTGGACCACCCTCACGGTCCGCCGGCTGCTGGCGAATCGGACCTACCTCGGCGAGCTGCGGCACGGGACGCTGGCCCCGGAGGTCTTCGAGAACCTTCGCGTCGTCTCGCGGGCCGTCTGGGAGGCCGGCCAGACGGAGCCCGACGGCCGACGCGCCGCGGCGCGCCACTACCCCCTGTCCGGTCTGGCCGTTTGCGGGCAGTGCGGAGCGGCACTCGTCGGCGGCAGCGGCGGTAACGGCCAGCGGACCTACCGCTGCCGTGCCTCGCTTACCTCCTACCGGGGCGATCGGTGCCTCGCGCCGACAACCGTAACGGCCGCGCTCCTCGAGGACTTGGTTCGGGACGCGTTGTTGAACGCACTTGCCGGCGTGATGGTCCAGCGTCAGACCCCGTCGGAGGAACTGGAAGCGCTCGAGGCAACGCTGGAGGAGGCCGAGCGTGAACTGGACGATTTTCTTGAGGACGCCGCCGGAGCGGCGCAACTTCGCCGCGTCGGCCGGTACGACGCAGCGCTCACCGTGCGCATCGAAGCCGTCGAGCGCGAGCAGTCGCGGTTCAGCGCCGCGGCGAGTCAGTCCGCCGAGGAGCAACGCGTCTCACCAGAGACGCTGCTGCTCGCCAACGATCCCGAGGGGCTCGCTCGCGCGGCTCGGCTCGTCGAGATCAAGGTGCGCCGCGGCAGAACGCCGCTCGCTGGCCGAGTCAGCCTCAACCCACTCCCAAATCCCGCCGTGACGACCTCGTAGAAGTGCGGCCCACGACTTGACGATCGCTGCTTTCGCCGCTGGTGTGAGGCTGATGGATGGCTGCCCGCCGAGCGTCGGGAGGTCTGACTGAGCGCCCCTTCGCCGACGTCGGCGGCGGACGGCGGCTGGGTCCTGCGAGCGCGGACCGCCGAGCAGCACGTCGCTCCGAGGCAGGTTAAGCGATCGATGCTCACGTTCGGCGGCCGGGTCCACAGTCAGAAGTCCAGGTCGAGACCGGTGTCGAGTTCCGGTGTCGGCAGCTCGGGGGTCAGTGGGTTATGGGCGAGCGCGTCGAGCTGGCGGGCTGCGTGGTGGTCGGCTGCTTCGCGCGCGCGGAGCTCATGGTCGACGGTGAGCAGCCGGGAAGCTTGCGGCCCGTGGGCGGCGAGCCACTTGTCGTCGCTCGCGTCTGCGGATGCCAGCGCCGCGACCCTGGCCCCCACGCGCGTCTCGCGCGCGGCCTGCTCTTCGAGGTTGTGCTGGAGGTGTTCGTCGCTGGCGGCTCGGGCGCTGCGGTCGCGCCAGCGCAGTTGCGCGCGGTGCTCGCGGAGTAGGTTCTCGCGCTGGCGGGCGTTCTCTAGTGCCCGGATGTCGCCTTCTAGTTCTTGTTGTTCGAGGCTTGGGAGGCGACGCGGGGGTGGTTCGCTGGCGAGTTGCTCTCGGATCTGGCGGCGTTCGAGTTCGAGCGCGTCACGGTCGGCTTGGGGGAGCGCGTCGATCGCCAGCTGTTTGGCGTGGCTGCGTTCCATGAGGCGGCCGATTCCGGAGATGATCGGGTCGGCGGTGGGCGGGAGGTCGCGGTCGTCGTGGAGGTCGGTCCGGGCGACGTAGAAGCGGGCCTGCTCGCGGTGGCGTGACATCGCGGTGTAGCCCCACTCGCGATACAGCTCCTCGCTGCCCAGGACGAAGGTCCGGTCGACGGTGGCACCTTGGGCGCGATGGGCGGTGATCGCGTAACCGTGGTCGAGGTGGCCGGCCTCGAGATACTCGGGCTCGAGTTGAACCTGCGAGCCCTGATCAAGAGCGACGTCGACGCGGACAGCCTCGGGATGCGCCGCGGTGATCGTTCCGCGTTGGCCGTTGAGGATTCCCGCGCGGCGGTCGTTCTTGGTCGCGATCACGCGGTCGCCGACGGCGTAGCCGCGGTCGGCGACGACGAGCTCATCCGGGCCGAGACGCCCATCCTGCTGCAGCAACTGGCGGGCGCGGTCGTTGAGGTCGCGGACATCGTCGCGACGGGCGGCGATCATCAAGCGGTCGCCGTCGGCGCGGGCCCAGTCGTTGACCAGCGCGTCCCTGGTAGCCGGAGCGGTCGGGGCAATCGTGATCTGGCCGCGGTTGCGGTAGGCGCGCGCCCACTGCTCAACCTCGCCGCTGCGCAACGCGTCCAGCGCTTGGCGGTCCCAGGCTTGGTGCTGGCGGCGGACGTCGTGAAGTTCGTTGGTGGGTAGGCGTTCGGCGAGCGCGTGAAACGCGCCGCCGGCCTGGATCTCGGGCAGCTGACGGTCGTCGCCGACGAGCACGAGCTTCGCGGCGACGCGCTCGGCGGCCTCGGCGAGGCGGGCGAGATCACGGGTGCCCACCATCCCGGCCTCGTCGACGACGAGCACGCCCGCCCGCGGCAGGCACATTCCGTCGTCGAGTCGGCGGGTGCGCTGCGCGATCGTCACCGACGCAATCGCGGCCTGGTCGCGCAGCTCCAGCGCCGCGCGGGCCGACAACGCGCACCCGACGACCTCCACCCTTCCGGCCGCCCAAGCCTCACGAGCAGCGTCAAGTACATGCGTCTTGCCGGTTCCCGCCGGCGCCCGCACAACTGACACCCCATCCCCACTGCCGCACAGGCTGCTCACCACCACGCGCTGCTCGCCACTGAGGTCCCGCTCGGCGAACGCGGCCCGAACGGCCTCGTTAGAGACGACGGCACGCCCGTTGTCGAGCGAGCTGGTTGCGCGGTCGATGAGGTCTTGCTCGGTGGCGAGCATCTCCTGGGTCGTGAATCGCGGCTCGGTCAGCCCGGCGGGAGCGCGTCCGCGCGGCAGCGCAACGACCTCGCGGTAGTCGAGCATGTTGTCGGCGATGCGCTCGAGATCGCTGACGCGCGCCCCGAGCGGCTGAGCGTCGGCCAGCGCCTGCAGCAACTCAGGGCGCCCGAACGTGCTCGCCTCGCGCGTCAGCGCCCCCGGGGAGACGTCGCTGGCGATCGGAATCCCGCGATAGCCACCGCGGAGAAGTCGCTCGACTGCCGGGGCCTCGAGGCCGTGCTCGGCGGCCCGCGCACACCACTGCTCACGCAGCCGATCGACGTTGACGTCCCGTTTGGCGCGCCGCGTCTCCAACGCCGCCACCTGCGCGGAGACGGCCGAGCGACCGCCATGCGCCTCCATGTGCTCAAGGATCCGGGCGCGCCGTTGAGAAAAGTGCTCGATGACCCCGCGCCCCACCCCCTCAATGTCCGCCGTCCCCTTCTCCACCGGACCCCAGGACAGCCCGAGGCGCTCGGTCACCTCCCGCCGCAACTGCGCCTGATAGAGGAAACCGGCCGTCTTGGCATGGCGGTACAGATGCCGAGCATCCAGCGCCGTCCAGCGGTCGTCGGGTCCCTGCGTCAGGTTGCCGGTGACGACATGGGTATGCAGCAACGGGTCCCCATCGCGGGACGCCCGATGCCGAAACGCAGCCGCCACCAGCCCCCCACCGCGCACCTGGACCACACCACCGGCGCCGCGGCGCCCCCAGCACGCCTCACGTTCCACGTATCCCAGAGCCGCATCGACGGCCGCGTCGTGAGCCTCACCGAGCTCCCGGGCTATCGCCGGGTCGGCGATGCCCCACAAGACACTCACCGACTTCGGGGCCCGGAACGTCAAGTCAAAACCCGCCACCGCACCCTCACGCGCCGGGCGGCGCAACCCCGCGCCCGCCAGCAGCTCCTCAAGCTGGCCAATCTCAACGCGGCCCTCGAGCCCGACGCCCACGGCGGCACTACCGATCCAGCGGCCGGGCGCCTCGCCCTCACCCGCGTAGTAGTCCTCACGAGCCAACGCCACCTGATCGGTGTAGTACCGCGCAGCCAACGGGCCCGCCGCGATCTTGCCAAGCGACAGCATCTACTACCTATGTCGCCCAAGTCCCGAAGAACCCCCCTCCGAATTTGTGCCGCGGACGGCACTGAGGCGCCCGCGTTGGGACCCGATCGGACGCGACCGGACAGACGCGGACCTCAGCGTCAATGGCGAAGCGGAGTCAGCCCGCGACGCTCACGCAGTCCCAGCCAATAGGCGGACCCGACGCTCCAGAATGCGGCACGACGGCGTGCAAGTCTGTGCTGCGTGTTGTTGGCGGGTGTTGCGGGCCGGGTGGACGAGCAGTTGAGGTGCCGGTGGAAGCTGGTCGCCGACGTGCCGGTGGAAGGTGGCGGCTGGCGGGCTAGTGGAAGCTGATGGCTGGCGGGCTGGTGGACGGGCCGGTAGGTCGCTGCTCTGAGATGTCGTGGGGGGTGGCGTAGCAGGCGCAGTGGCGTCGGCGGGCGAGACGGCGTGATCGAGCGATCGATTTCGCTGTGGGAATGAACGTGCCCGTGGGAATACCCGTCGTGGTCCGCAGCTTCTGCTGCGTGCTCGTTCGCCTGGCCAGGGCGCCTTGGCCGCTCATTGCGACACCACCTCTCGGTCAGCGCTCGTGCTCCGCTCGGCGTGGCCGAGGCGGAGGCGCTCGACGTGCGAGATGGCCTGCTAGAGCAGCTGGCCGACATGGGTCGTCACGATGACGTGCGCTTAGATGAACCAGTCGAGCTTTGGCCCGGGGCGGCCTTCGACCTCACGGAAGTGCCATCTGCCGGTCCTCGTGTCCTCGTAGAACGCGCCGCAGTCATAGAGGCCGATCCACCAGCGCACGAGCTCTCCCAGCGACGACGCGAGCGGATGAGGACCGTCGAGGGAGTCCGTCGTTGTTCCCCAGTGGTGATAGGCCACCGGGCAGCCATTCTTAGTGGCCTTCGCCGTCTCGCAAAGCATCGCCGCGCCTTCTAGGGTTTCGACGAACGGCACCCACGACGTCTTCCACCAATCGTCAGCCTCCCACTCGCCCGGTTCCTCTAACTCTTCGGACAACGCGCGATGGTTCCGTGCGACCGTGATCGCCTCGCTGCTGGTCAGCAGCACCGAACCTCCGGGGTAGCGCTCCCAGACTCGCGCATCGTTCTGGGTGTCCCGCGTTCCGACCAGCCCGTCGTGCCACCCCCACCATGTCCTGAGCTCTTCGGGCAGCCCGAGGCTGAACTCGCTCGCGACGGCGTCGAGCGCGGCGTCGGTGAGCCCGGGGGCCATGTGATCGGCGATCGGCAGTCCGCGATCACGCCAGCGCGCCTCGAGAGTCTCCAGATCGGCTTTCGTGAGCATCAGGCCGTCAGCCCCACGGTCAGCGGTCCCCGGGCGCGCAGAGGCCGACGGTCGGCACGGTCGGCAGCCCGGTTGTCGATGCCGGGATTGGGACGACCAGGAACGACCCGTCCGATCGCGTTGCCAGGCCGCAGTACGTCACGAAGGCGCCGAACAGCCCGCCCTGCTTGACGTTCGCGATTCCGTCGATCAAACGCAGGCTCGGGCTGTTCTCCTGCCCGCCTTCGACGGTCTTGTTGTACGGGAACTCGTGGCACTGCTCGCCCGAAGGGCGCGGTAGACCGCAACGGGAGTCATAATCCGTCCACCTCCGGGGCTTGTCTATGCCGTCGTGCGTCAGTTGGCTCCATTGTGGGTGGGCGGCGATAGCTGGATCGCTATTCCTGGCGGGGGCGCCGAAGATTGAGTCGAAGTCAAGATCGGTCGCGGGTTGGACGTCGTTTCCAGTGACGAACAGCCGGCCGGTCAAGCAGCGCGTCAGTCCGTCGTTGCTCTCTTGGCCAGCGGTCCTCAGGCACCGTGCTGCGATGACGTCGGCCTGCTGCTGGCTCAATGACGTGCCCTTCGGTGTGATGTCTCGGCCGGCGAGGTCGTCGGACAGCTTCACCGTCATCGAGATCGCCGGGGCAGGCGGCTTGGCTGTGCCGCCTGACGGGCCTCTCCCGCCGCCGGGGCCTCCTGGATCAGGCGCCGGCGGCTGTCCGGGCGCTGGGGGATCGACCGTGCCGGGCGGTGGCGGGGTATACGCGGGTGGGGTGACAGTCGTCACCAGTGACGTGATGTATGCAGCTCCTCCGGCGGTGGCGGCGATGGCCCCCAAGATCGCTGTAATCGATTTCCCCGCCGATGCTGCGGCCTGACAGGCCAGCGTCTGATCGCTCAGACTCGAACCAGCAACGTGCGATCCGGGTCGTACGAGCGTTTCTTCACACAGTGCCTCCGGGCTAGGGAAAAGGGCGGCCGCCGCAACGAGGTCAACGGGACCGACAGACTGATCTTGTGCAGCGCCCGTGAGCGGAATCGTCCAGCTGCCGCTCGTAGACGTTGCCCAGCCCGTCGCGTCCTCCAAGATGGCCCGGTAGGTGTGCCCCCGAGCCCCGGAAACAGAACAGACGGAGCCGGTACTGCACGATGCGACTGGTGTTTGCTCGTCCTGCAGTATCCGGATGGAGTACGGCGTCCCGCTGATGCTCTTGGTGGCCGTCGCAGTCAACGTGAAGCTGTCGTTGCCCGTCTGCTCGACCGCGAGAGCGACTGGGTCAAACCAGCGCCGATGGACGACAGTGAGTGATGCCGACCGCCCCTTGACGCTGTTGTACTCGCCGGCGACGATCAGCTGAGACTCGTAGCGGCGATCAACCGGCCGTTTGTCCTCCGACCAGGGCGCCGTGTCGGTGAAGGTGCACGGTGTGGAGGTCGACTGGCAGATGACCCGTCGAGAAGGTGAGTTTGACGTGGTGATGTCATAGATGACAAGCCAATAGCCGGCGGGCAGGACGTCGGTGGTGGCCACCAAGTTCGCCGAACTCGTCGGATCGATCGTCGTCCGGTCCGCCGTCAGGCTCAGATCAAAATCATGCCGACGGTGCTCGACGGTCAAGACCGAGGAGGTGTCCTCCACGGCGCCCTCCGTCGGGCCAAAACGCGCCTCGAAACGGCGAGTCACCGGAGCGTCGTTCTCACTCCAGCTCATCCTGTGGAGCGATTGACAAGGTTGCGCGGTGAAGCAGCGCTGCATCGACAACGGATTCGCCGGGTTAGTCACGTCGTAAAGCACGATCGAGTAGCCGTTAGGAACGAGGTCGGCGACGCCGGTCAGCGTCGCGGTCTGCGTTGGATCGATCGACGCGGCCGACGCAGTCATCGAGACGGCGAAGTGGTACCGCTGGTGCTCCACCGTGACGGTCGTAGAGCGCTCCTCAACCACCGACGTGTCGATCGGCATCACACGGGCCTCGTACTGGCGAGACCGCGGCGACGAGTTCTCACCCCACGACATCCTGTCGATGACCGAACAAGGCACGGCCTGTGATGTGCACGACATCACGGAGAACGAGTTAGACGGGTTGGTCACGTCGTAAATGACCAGCCTCCGGTATGTCAAAGCAAGGTTGACACTCGTCGACGCCGTGACCGTAGCCCCTTGCCCTTGCGTTGGGTCGATGGAAGATCGATCTGTGCCAATAGTTGCCGCGGTGGCGGAGCCGGCCATAACCGCAACTCCTAGCAGGGCAAGGGAGGTACTGAAGATCAGTCTCGGCCACCGCGGCCGGAGCGAGCGCTCGGCGAACACGGCATGCGGCGTTTCGGAACCGGCGCCGTAAATCCGCACTCCGGATGGTCGGGCCAAGGTGCGGAACATGCGCCGGATCTCTACTGCCTTGGCAACCCTTGTGCAAGGCCGACGGACGATCCTCAAATCGCCAATCAACCGACGCTCTGGCGCTGTCGCTGAAGGCTCCGGATACTTGTTTGTTCGGACATCGGCAGGTCCCCGCGCGACATGAGCCCGCGGCTGCCGACGCGATCACTCGGGTCTCGTCGGTCGGATGCTCCAGCCCGATCCCCGACACCAAGCGAATCGACCTCGTTCAGCGACCGCCACTGACCGTGAGTGGCCGCTTCGGTCACTCGTATTCCTCTCTGCTACTCCCCGCGACCAGCGCGGCAGGACGTCTTTGCGCGACGGGGCGGGAGACCAGCACGCTGACTCCCGTCCCCGCGCGAGTTCCCCCCGCGATCACGACCTCCATCGTTTCTCTGCGCGACACCCGCTCGAGGCTCGCGACCTGCGAGCGCGACCCGTCGAGCTCGGTGCGCTCGGTCTTAGCCACCAATGTACGGCGCCGGCCGCCAAAACTGGTCTCGCCTCTTGCGCAGCGAGCGGTCGGCGATGTCGTGCTCACGACAACGGATCTGAAAGCCCCGCCTTGCCATCGTGCGCGCAATGAGGTTTGCGGACGGATCTAAGCTGGTTCGTGGAGATCATGTGCGCCGCGCAGTCTAGGCCGCGCCCGCAGCGCGCTTCAGGCCAACACGTTGTGGCGCAGGGCGGCCACCGCCGTGCGCGCCAGCCGCGGGGCGTAGCGCGCGGTGGATCAGCCCCCGCGACGCCGCACCCCCCGCGACCTCGCCGCGTCAGCCGCGCGCGTGCGGATACGCCGCGGCGCGGCCCTGGAAGGAGAGGATGCGGGGGTTCTCGACGACCCCGTCGCGGATCTCCACCGCGCGCCGCAGCGTCTCATCGGCGTCCCACGCGCCCGCCATCACCTTCGGGAGGTACGGGAGCAGCGCCGTGGAGTTCTCCCAGGTCGCCGATTCCCACAGGTGCGAGGGGCTGTGGTCCACCGCGTAGTAGTCGACGGCTTCCCCCACGGTCACCAACGGCACGGCGAACGAGGTCGGCCGGGCCCAGGAGAAGCCCATGCCGGTGTCGCAGGCGACGTCGACGATGAGGCTGCCGCGCCGGAAGGCCGCGAGCTCGGCCTCGTCGACGAAGACCAGCGGGCGGTCGGTGTCCTGCAGGATGCAGTTGACCACGACGTCGTGGCCCGCCAGGCGCGCGGCGAGCGGCTCGTCGCGGGTGAAGTGCTCGAAGCGCACCGAGGCGATCGGCGAGGCGACCGCCGCCGTCACGCGCTGCGTGAAGACGGTCACGTCGTGGACACCGAGCGCGGAAAGCGCCGTGACCGCACCGCGGGCCGTGGCGCCGAAGGAGATCACGGCGGCGGTCAGCCGGCGGCCGTAGTCCCCCGTGCGTCCCTGCAGCGACAGCGCGTGCAGGACGGAGCAGTAGCCCGCGAGCTCGTTGTTCTTGTGGAAGACGTGGACGTCGTAGTCGCCCGCCGAGGTCCAGTGGTTCATGGCCTCCCAGGCGATGAGGGTGAGGCGGCCGTCGATCGCAGCCTGGGCCATCGCTGCGTCTTGCACGCAGTGGGGCCAGCCCCAGAGCACCTGGCCCGCGTGCATCTGCGCAAGGTCGGCCACCTCGGGCTTCGGGAGCACGACGACGTCGCTGCCCGCGATGACCTCGGCGCGGGGACGGAGCGCGCCCACCAGGGGCGCCAGCTCGGCGTCCGAGCGGCCGTAGCGCTCCCCGTAGCCCTCCTCGAGCACGATCCTCCCGCGCAGCTCGGCCGGGATGCGCTCGAGGTGGGCGGGGTGGATCGCCAGCCGCCGCTCGTCCGGCTTGGACGCGGTGGCCACCACGCCCAGGCTCAGCGCGGTCATCCGCCCACCTCGACCCGCGACGCCGCGAGCAAGAGCTCGTCGACGAGCTCGAGCTTCTCGACCACGGGCTCAGGGAGGACGAAGGGGTAGAGATCGCCGGAGCCCATCGAGCGGCTCAGCGCGTTCAGCGCGTAGGTGAGCGGCAGCCAGTCGTCGAGCAGCTCGCGGATGCCCTGACGTCGCGCCTTCGGCGCGAAGTTCAGCGCCGGTGGCTCCGCGGCCCGGTCGCGCGGCGGCGAGGGGCCGGCCACGCGGACGCCGTAGGCCACCGCCGTCTGGGCGGTGTCACGGATGTGCAGGTAGTGCGCCCACGTCTCCGCCCAATCCTCGTAGGGGTGCATGGTCGCGTAGGAGGACACGAAGCGCTCGGACCAGTCAGCGGGGGGACCCTCCGCGTAGTGCCGGTCGATCGCCGCCTGGTAGTCCTCGCGGTCGTCGCCGAACACCGCGCGGCAGCGGTCGAGCTCGCGGCTGCCCGCGGGGGCCAGCACACCGAAGCAGAAGTGGCCCACCTCGTGGCGGAAGTGGCCGAGCAGCGTCCGGTAGGGCTCGTGCATCTGCTGGCGGACCTGCTCGCGGTGGGCCGCGTCGGCTTCGGCGAGGTCGAGCGTGATGACCCCGTCGGCGTGCCCCGTCGTGACGGGCTCGGCGGCGCTGGAGAGCAGGTCGAAGGCCAGGCCGCCGTCCTCGTCCTGCCAGCTCGGGATCCGGAGGCCGAGCTCGCCGAGCTCGAAGAGCAGCCGGCGCTTGGCC
>JBBQZE010000044.1:0-16369 GCA_038207985.1 Solirubrobacterales bacterium | reverse complement strand
CCCGCCACCCTGCCCCCGGGGCGCCGCGTCGCGCGCGCCGGCCTCGGCCATCGAGACGAGGTCCGGAAGCTCGGATTCGGTGACCCCGCCACCGGCGTCCGCCAGCGCCGCCGCCGGGATGCGCGGGAGCGCGCCGCCCTCGCCGCGGGCCAGCGCGGCGGCCGCCTCGTCGACCTGGAGCTGCGACGGCGCGAGCTGCTCGACGAAGCGCACGTGGCGCCAGGTCGCCGCGCCCAGCG
This sequence comes from Solirubrobacterales bacterium, assembly GCA_038207985.1. GTDB lineage: Bacteria > Actinomycetota > Thermoleophilia > Solirubrobacterales > Solirubrobacteraceae > Paraconexibacter. The sequence goes on along the minus strand of JBBQZE010000044.1, from coordinate 16,130 downwards.
AGCCGGTGTTGTCGTAGGAGGAGCCCTTGCGACGCACCGAGCCGTCCGCCGGCAGGTCGTTCCACTGCTTGCAGGCGACCTCGCACGCCTTGCAGCCGATGCAGACCGTCGTGTCGGTGAAGAACCCCATCCGCTGTGCGGCGGGGTCACGGACCGAGATCTCGCCCGGGGCGGCCGCCGGGCTCATGCCTGGCTCGACGGCCCGAGCTTCGGGTGCTCGGCCGGGTGGTTGTGATCGACCTGGGCGTCGCCGTGCGGGACCGAGCCGATCCGCGAGGTCGCCGGCGTCGGCCGGCGGCCCGCGCGCACGCCGCACGTGAGGGCCTTGGTCGTCTCGATGTTCACGTTCGGATCCCCGGAGAGGTGCAGCAGGTCGTTCGCGCTGTCGCCGGTGTTGGAGCCGCCGTAGCCCCAGTGGAAGGGCAGCGCGACCTGATGCACGGTGCGGGGTGGGTGGGTTCCTATCGTCAGCGGGCGCATCCGCTCGGTGACCGCGGCGCGTGCCTCGATCTCGCCGCGCTCGGTCATCACGACCATCCACCCGCCGTCCTCGATGCCGTGCTTGGCCGCCAGGACCGGGTCGATCTCGGCGAACATGTCCGGCTGCAGCTCGGCCAGCCACGGCAGGTTGCGCGACATCGCGCCGACCGTGTGGTGCTCGGTCAGGCGGAAGGTCGTCAGCACGCACGGCCACTTCGGGTCGTCGGTCGCGTTGATCGGGTTGTCGTCGCGCTCCCAGCGGATCGCGACGGGATTGGCGCCGATCCCGGGGTAGAGCGCGTTCTCCACCGGTGACTCGACCGGCTCGTAGTGCGTCGGCATGGGCCCGTCGAGCAGCCCGCTCGGCGAGTACAGCCAGGCGCGCCCGTCGCTCATCATGATGAACGGGTTGTCGCCGGCGATCGCGTCCATGCCTCGACCACCGTCGTCGGGGGCGCGGTAGTCCGGGCGCTTGTCGACCGGGAAGTCCGGGACGTCGTAGCCGGCCCACTTCCCCGCGGCCTCGTCCCACCACACGTACTTCTTGCGCTCGCTCCAGGGCTTGCCGTCCGGGTCGGCCGAGGCGCGGTTGTAGAGCATGCGGCGGTTGGCCGGCCAGGCCCAAGCCCACTCCGGGGAGACCCAGCCGCCCTCGGCGTCCAAGTCGCCCGGCTCGCGACGGCGCGCCTGGTTGACGCCGTCCTTGTAGATGCCGGAGTAGATCCAGCAGCCGGAGGCCGTACTGCCGTCGGCCTTCAGCTGGGCGAAGCCCGGCAGGGGCGCGCCGGTCGCCACGTCGTAGCCGTTGATCTCGCGCAGGACGTCCTCGGCGTGCGGCTCACGCTCGGGGCCGTGCTCGGCGTAGTCCCAGTGGAGGTTCACGATCGGCCAGTCCTTGTCGGCCGTCGAGCTCGCGTAGTGCGCCTTGATCCGCTTGGTGAGGTGGTGCATGAACCACAGCTCGCTGCGGCAGTCGCCTGGGGCCTCGAGCGCCTTGTCGCGCCATTGCACGAGGCGCTGGGTGTTCGTGAAGGTGCCCTCCTTCTCGATGTGGGTCGCCGCCGGCATGAGGAAGACCTCCGTCTGGATGTCCTCCGGGCGCACCTCGCCCGAGAGCACCTCCGGGCTGTCCTTCCAGAACGACGAGGTCTCGATGTCGCGCAGGTCGCGCACGACCAGCCACCGCGTATTGCGCAGCGCGCGGCGCATCAGCCCGCCGTTCTGCGAACCGACCGCCGGGTTCTGCCCCATGACGAACAGGCCGTCCAGCCCGCCGTCGACGGCACGCATCATCGTCGGGTAGTGCGCGTGGTTGCCGGTGATCTTCGGCATGTGCTGAAAGCCGTAGTCGTTCTCGGCGGTGGCCGCCGGGCCGAACCACGCCTTCAGCAGCGAGGTGATGTAGAGGTCGAAGTGCGACCACCATCCGCGGTCGGCGCCGCTGGAGCCGATGTAGTCCGCGAGCGTGAGCTGCTCCTCGCGCGCCCGCGGCGACGGTAGGTAGCCGGGGAGCAAGTCGTAGAGCGTCGGAATGTCGCTCGAGCCCTGGATCGAGGCGTGCCCGCGCATGGCCATGATGCCGCCGCCCGGGCGCCCGATGTTGCCGAGCAGGAGCTGCAGGATCGCGGCGGTGCGGATGATCTGCACGCCGACGGAGTGGTGGGTCCAGCCGACGGCGTAGCAGAGCGCGGTGGTGCGGTCGCGGCCCGAGTTGGCCACGATCGCCTCGGCGACCTCGGCGAACGCCTCGGGCGTGATGCCGCAGATCTCCTTGACCATCGAAGGGCTGTAACGAGAAAAGTGCTTGCGCAGCAGCTGAAAGACGCAGTTCGGGTCCTGCAGCGTCTCGTCGCGGCGCGTGGCGCCCTCGTGCATCCCCGCACCGGTGTGCTCGGAGAAGGCCTGGGTGGCGTGCTCGCGCAGCCCGGCGGCTGCGGCGACCTCCCCGCCCTCGTACATCCAGGAGGAGCGGTCGTAGGTGCCGGTCTCGGGGTCGAAGCCGGAGAAGACGCCCGCGAGATCCTCGGTGTCCCGGAACTCCGCGTTGACGATCGTCGAGGCGTTCGTGTAGCGGACGACGTACTCCTCGAAGTACCCCTTGGTCTCCAGCACGTGATGGATGAGCCCGCCGAGGAACGCGATGTCGGTTCCCGCGCGGATCGGCACGTGGAGGTCGCTCATCGCGCTGGTGCGCGAGTAGCGGGGGTCGACGTGGATCAGCTTGGCGCCGCGCTCGCGGGCCTTCATCGCCCAGCGGAAGCCCACCGGATGCGCCTCGGCCAGGGACGACCCCTGGATGAGGATGCAGTCGGCGTGCTGGAGATCCTGCTGGAACGAGGTGGCGCCGCCGCGCCCGAACGAGGTCCCCAGACCGGGGACGGTGCTCGAGTGTCATATGCGGGCCTGGTTCTCGATCTGCACCGCGCCCATCGCGGTGAAGGACTTCTTGATGAGGTAGTTCTCCTCGTTGTCGAGCGTGGCACCACCGAGGTGGGCGAACCCGAGCGTCCGGTCGACGCGCTTGCCCTCCTCGTCGTGGGTCTGCCAGCCCGCCTCGCGGGCGGCGATCGTCCGCTCGGCGATCATGTCCATCGCGGTCTCGAGCGGGAGCTCCTCCCACTCGGTGCCGCCCGGCCGGCGGTACTTCACGGTGGTGATGCGCCCGGGCTGCTGGACGAGCTGCCGCGAGGCCGAGCCCTTCGGACAGAGCGTGCCCTGGTTGATCGGCGAGCGCGGGTTGCCCTCGATGTCGATCAGCTCGCCGCCCCGGGTGTAGACGACCTGGCCGCAGCCCACGGCGCAGTAGGGGCACACGGACTCCGTCACCTTGAGGCCGTTGATGCGCGCGCCGGCCTGCTTCGTGGCCTTCGACGCGGCGACGCCGCCCATCCCCCAGTCCGCGGCGCGCCCGACGACGGGCAGCTCTCGCAGGCGCTTGAAGGAGTCGGGGCGGCCCATCGCGGATGAACCTTCCCGTAGCCGCCCCCGCTGACACAAGCCCCTCCCGACGCCAACTGACCCGTCTTGTGGGTCCTATAGGGCCCACAAGACGGGTCAGTTCGCTCCGGGGGGCTCGTCCCGCGCGCCCTGCGGCAGGCCGCCGCCCTCGCGCTGGAAGGCCTCGAGCGCGGCGTTCTCCGCCGCCACCCGGGTGGCGCTGCCCGCGCCCTCGCGGAAGAGGCGCTTGAGCGCGACGAGGCCGTCGCGCGGGTGGGCCGCGAGGGCGCGGGCGAGCTCCAGCGCACGCGCCTCCGCCTCGGCCGCCGGCGCGGTCGCGTGGAGCAGCCCGAGCCGCTCGGCCTCCTCGACGCCCACGACCCGGCCCGTCAGGACGAGGCCCTTGGCGACGCTCTCCCCCACGAGCGGGACGAGGCGGGCGGGGCCGACCGGCACGCCGAGGCGCGCGCCGGCCCAGGCGAGCTTCAGGTTGTCGCCGCCCACCCGCAGGTCGACCCCCGCCGCCAGCTCGGCCCCCGCGCCGACGCAGTTGCCGACGCAGACCGCGATCGTGGGCACCGGGAAGGCCTCGATCGCCGCGTAGAAGCGCCCGAAGGCCTCCATGCGCGCGAGGCCCTGCGCGGGGGTCAGGGGCTCGGACACATCGGCGCCCGCGCACAGCGCACGGACATCGGTGGTCGACACCACGAGCACCGACAGCTCGGGGTCGGCGGCCAGCCGCGCGAGCTCTGTCTCCAGGGCCGCGAGCAGCGCGGAGTCCATCGCGTTGCGCACCGCCGGGCGGGCCAGGCGCAGCACCGCGATCCGGGCGTCGACGCGCTCGCTCTCGAGGGGGGTCATCGCCCCGGTCTTCTATACGATGCAAGGCGTGCTCCGCCGCCTGACGATCGCCCTCCCCACCGCGCTGGTCGCGCTCGCGCTGCTCGCGCCGATGGCCCTGGCCGACCCCCACGACGGCGGCCAAGGCGTGCTCGGGGAGACGAACGACCTTCTCGTCACCAAGGCCGGCTTCCTCCTGATCGCCTTCTTCCCGCTGTTCATCCTCACGATGAGCCTGCTGCAGTGGCGTCTCGACAAGCGCAAGTACGCCCGCAAGGCCGCCGCCAAGAGCCGCGCCGAGAGCACGGTCTGGAAGGGCGGCTGGTAAGCCGTAAGGTCGGCGCCATGAGCGCCGACGTGCAGTACGAGAGGATCGGCGCCGCCGCCGTCCTCACCATCGACCGGCCCGAGCGCCGGAACGCCGTGGACGGCCCGACCGCCGAGGCGCTCAAGGCGGGCTACGAGGCCTTCGCCGCCGACGACGGCGCACGGGTGCTGGTACTCACCGGCGCCGGTGACGTCGCCTTCTGCGCCGGGGCCGACCTCAAGGCGATCGACAGCTTCGCCCCCCGGCTTCTCGACCCCGACGGCCCGCTCGGCTTCACCCGCCTGGCCTCCCCGAAGCCCACCGTCGCCGCCATCGAGGGCTGGTGCCTGGCCGGGGGCCTGGAGCTCGCGCTCTGGTGCGACCTGCGCATCGCCGGCGACGGTGCCCGCCTCGGCTTCCCCGAGCGGCGCTGGGGCGTGCCGCTCATCGACGGCGGCACCCAGCGCCTGCCCCGGATCGTCGGGCTCGGCCGCGCGCTCGACCTCATCCTGACCGGGCGCATCGTCGAGCAGGACGAGGCGCTCGGCATGGGCCTGCTGACTCAGGTCGTCGCGCGCGGCGAGGCGCTCAAGCGTGCGCTCGAGCTCGCCGAGGGGCTCGCGGCCTTCCCGCAGGACACGATGCTCGCCGACCGCCGCGCCGCGCTCGAGGGCCTCGGCCTGCCGCTCCAGTACGGCCTGGCGCTCGAGGCGAACGCCGGGCCGAGCGTCTACGCGACGGCGCAGGAGGGCGCAGGGCGCTTCGCCGCCGGGGCGGGCCGCGGCGGAGCCGGCGCAGGCGCCTGAAGGTCACGTCGCGGCACCGGAGCGCAGGTAGGGTTGCCCGCAGCTTGCAGACCCCCCGAGGAGAGAACCCCGCATGACGTACTTCGTGACCGGCGCCACCGGCTTCATCGGCCGCCACCTCGTCGAGTGCCTGCTCGAGCGCGAGGGAGACATCCACGTGCTGGTCCGAGAGGGGTCGAAGAGCCGCCTCGAGGAGCTCGTCCTGGGCTGGGAGATGGCGCACCCGGGGGCCGAGGACCGCGTCAAGCCGGTCGTCGGCGACCTCCAGGACGACCAGCTCGGCGTCGACCCGGGCTGGGTCGACGCGCACCGGGGGAAGATCGACCACTTCTTCCACCTCGCCGCGATCTACGACATGACCGCGGACGACGAGGTCAACGAGCGCTTGAACGTGACGGGCACGCGCAACGCGGTGGCGCTGGCCAACGCGGTCGAGGCCGGCCACCTGCACCACACCTCCTCGATCGCGGTCGCCGGGCTCTACAAGGGGCTCTTCCGCGAGGACATGTTCGACGAGGGCCAGAAGCTCCCGTCGGCCTACCACCGCACGAAGTACGAGTCCGAGGCCATCGTCCGCAAGGACTCCACGGTGCCGTTCCGGGTCTACCGCCCCGCCGTGGTCGTCGGGCACTCCGAGACCGGCGAGATGGACAAGATCGACGGCCCGTACTACTTCTTTCAGGCGATCCAGAAGCTCCGCGACCTGCTGCCCAAGTGGGTGCCGCTCGTCGGCCCGGAGCTCGGCTGGACGAACATCGTCCCGGTCGACTACGTCGCCGCGGCGATGGACCACATCGCCCACCAGCCCGACCTCGACGGCGAGGCCTTCCACCTCACCCACCCCAAGGGCATCCGCTCCGGCGAGGTCCTCAACGCGTTCGCCGCCGCCGCCCACGCCCCGCAGATGGCGCTGCGCATCGACAAGAAGCTCACCGACGCGCTGCCCAAGGGGGTGCTCTCGATGCTCATCAACCTCCCGCAGCTCAAGGGCGTGCGCGACGCGGTGCTCGGCGAGTTCGGGATCCCCGGCGAGGTCATCGAGCACGTCGGCTTCCCGACGAAGTTCGACACCCGCGACACCGAGCGCGCGCTTCGCGGCTCCGGCATCGAGGTGCCCGAGCTCGAGGAGTACGCCGAGGTCCTCTGGGACTACTGGGAGCGCAACCTCGACCCCGACCTCTTCAAGGACCGCTCGTTCGAGGCGGCCATCAACGGCAAGACCGTGGTGATCACCGGCGCCTCCTCGGGCATCGGGCAAGCCGCGGCCATGAAGATCGCGGCGGCCGGCGGCATCCCGATCCTCGTCGCCCGCGGGCTGGAGAAGCTCGAGGCGGTCAAGGCCGAGATCGAGGCCGCGGGCGGCACCGCCTACGTCTACTCCTGCGACCTGTCGAGCCCGGACGCGATCGGCGAGCTGACGACCAAGCTGCTCGACGAGCACGCGGCGATCGACTTCCTGGTCAACAACGCGGGCCGCTCGATCCGGCGCTCGATGACGCTCTCCCACGACCGCTTCCACGACTACGAGCGCACGATGCAGCTGAACTACTTCGGCACGATCAAGCTCATCATGGGCCTGGTCGAGCACATGAAAGAGCGCGGCTCGGGCCACATCGTGAACATCTCCTCGATCGGGGTGCAGACGGCCCCGCCGCGCTTCGCGGCCTACGTGGCCTCCAAGAGCGCGCTCGACGCGTGGACACGCTGCGTCTCGTCCGAGGTCGTGGGCCGCGGCGTGACGTTCACGACGATCCACATGCCGCTGGTCAAGACGCCGATGATCGCGCCGACGAAGATGTACGACGCGTTCCCGACGCTCACCCCCGACGAGGCGGGCGACATGGTCTGCGAGGCGCTGCGCTCCAAGCCGAAGGAGATCAACACGAAGCTCGGGACCTTCGGCGGCGTGGCCTACCAGCTCATGCCCAAGGCGGTCGACCAGATCCTCCACATGGCCTACAAGGTGTTCCCGGACTCCGCCGCGGCCAAGGGCGAGAAGGACCCGGAGGAGAAGGCCTCGATGGAGCAGATCGCGATGGCCAACCTGATGAAGGGCGTGCATTGGTAGCAGCCCGGGGCGTGGGTGCCGCGGCCCTCGCCGCGGTCCTCGTGGCGGCGTGCGGGGGCGGCGACGGGCCCACGCGCGCGCAGTTCGCCAAGCGCGCCGACGCCATCTGCGCCCCGGCTCTGAAGGAGCTGCGCGCGGTCTCGGCGCAGATCGACGAGGTCGCCGCGGGGGCCGAGCCCGGCCCGATCTTCTCTCGCTCCGCGACGCTCATCCGCCGCGGCCAGTCGATCACCGCCCGGACGTTCGACCGCATCGACGCGCTCGACCCGCCCGCTGCCGACCGCGACGCGATCAAGGCCTGGGTGGCCGACAACCGCCGTCAGAGCGCCCTGTCCGGGCAGCTCGCGAGCGCCTTCGAGACGCAGGACCAGAAGCGCATCGCGCTGGTCGCCGAGGAGATCGACGCACTGGACACCAAGAGCAACCGCGTCGCCGCGCGCCTTGGCATGCGGGCCTGCGCCGAGCGGATCTGACGCCCCCGCGCGCCCGGTCCGGCTTCAGAAGGACCCGGCCCGGGGACCCCAGGGACGTGCCGCGCCGCGTCCACCACTCCGCCTACCCGCCCGCACGCCTCGCCGCCGAGCGCACGCTGAGCGTGAGCGTCGTGGTCCCGGCGCGTGACGAGCAGGCGACGATCGGCCCCATCGTCGCGACGCTGGTCGAGCTCCTCGACGCCGGCGTCGTCGATCAGGTGCTGGTCGTCGACGACTCCACCGACGACACCGCGGAGCGCGCCGCCGGGGCCGGTGCGGAGGTGCTCTCTCAGGCGGGCCTCATGACGTCGCACGGACCCGTCCGCGGCAAGGGCGACGCCATGTGGCGCGGGCTCTCGGCCGCGCGTGGCGAGGTCGTCGCCTTCCTGGACGCCGACACGGCCGGCTTCGGCCCGCATTTCGCCTGCGGCCTGCTCGGGCCACTCCTCTGCGAGCAGGGCGTCGCCTTCGTCAAGGGCGCCTACCGGCGGCCGTTCGACACCGGCGACACCGTGCTGCCGACGGGTGGCGGTCGCGTCACCGAGCTCACCGCCCGGCCGCTGCTGCGTCGCTTCTTCCCCGAGGTCGGCTGGCTGCGCCAGCCCCTGGCCGGCGAGATCGCCGCCCGGCGCGACCTGCTCGAGCAGCTCCCGTTCACATGCGGCTACGGGGTCGACGTGGCGCTGCTGCTCGACGCCGTCGCGCTCGCCGGCCCCGCGGCGCTCGTCGAGGCAGATCTCGGCGTGCGCCAGAACCGCCACCAGGACCTCGCCGCGCTCGGGGGGATGGCCGCCGAGGTGCTCGCCGCGGTGTGCGCGCGCCTCCAGGACGACGGCCGCCTCGATGCCGCAGACGGTGCGCCGCACGCCGCCGTCGTGCGGCCCGCGCTGACCCGGCTGGCGCGGGCGGCGGCGTGACCCACCCAGGCGTCGCGCTGACATTCGACGACGGCCCGGTCCCGGAGTGGACGCCGCGCCTGCTCGACGCGCTCGCGACGTCGGGAGCGCACGCCACGTTCTTCGTCGTCGGCGAGCGCGCCGCCGCCCATCCGGGCTGCGTCCTGCGGGCGCTGGCCGAGGGGCACGACGTGCAGCTGCACTGCCACCGCCACCTGCGCCACACCACGCTCGGTCGGGCCGAGCTGGAGGCCGACACCGACGCGGGGCTGGCCGCCCTCGCCGCGATCGGCGTGCAGCCCGGGCGCTGGCGGACGCCGTGGGGGGTCCTCGGGCCGGACACCGAAGCCGTCGCGCGCGAGCGCGGACTCGAGCTCACGCATTGGACCACGGACACCGAGGACTGGGCGGGAGCGGACGCCGCCGGGCTCCTGGCCCTGGTCGCCGCCGACCTGCGCCCCGGGGCCGTGGTCCTCGCCCACGACGGCATCGGGCCGGGCTCGCTGCGTACCGGCTGCGGCGAGACGGTGGCGCTCGTCGGTCCGCTGGTGGCCGCGGCCCGCGCCGCGGGCCTCGAGGCCGGCCCCCTCCCCAGGGTCGGCGTCGCGACCGGAGCGGCGACGTGACCGACGCGATCGCGGTCGCGCCGCGCGTCTCCGGCCTCGACGCCGCCGCGGTCGCCGCGGCCCTGGCCCACGTCGCAGAGCTCGCGCCGCTGCACGACCGCACGGGCGACGGAGCCTTCCCCGAGGCCTCGTGGGCGGCGCTCGCGGCGGCGGGCATCCCCGCGGCGACCGTCGGTGGGCTTCCCGCGGCCGGCGAGCTCGGCCTGGTCACCGCGATCGCCCGCGCGGACGTCTCGCTCGGTCGGCTGCTCGACGGCCACTACAACGCGGTGCAGCGCCTCGCGGTCCAGGTCGACCCCGCGCTGGCCGTCGCGGAGCTCGCGGGCGTCCGCGCCGGGACCCTGCGGCTCGGGGTCTGGGGTGCTGACCCCGCACCGGGCGAGGGCGCGCCGGCCGAGCTCGACACGCTCGGCCCGGGCCCGAAGCTCCACGGCGCGAAGGTCTTCTGCTCCGGCGCGGGCGGGCTCCAGCGCGCGTTCGTGCTGGTCCGCGGCCCCGGCGAGACCGCCCCCGCCCGGATGGCCTACGTCGACCTGACAGGGGCCGCGACGACGGTCGACCGCAGCTGGTTCGCCGGGGCGGGAATGCGGGGGAGCGCGTCGCATCGCGTGGTCTTCGCCGGCGCCCCGGTCCTCTGGCTCGCCTCCGAGGCGGGCGCGCTGCTCCAAGAGCCCTGGTTCTCCGGCGACGCCGTGCGCACCGCCGCCAGCTGGGCCGGCGGCGCGCGGGCAGCGGCCGACGACGCCTTCGCCGTGCTGCGCGCCAAGGGCGCTCCGGGCGACCTCGAGGCCCTGGCCGCCGGCCGCATCGGCACGGCGGTGGCGGGCATGGAGCTGTGGCTGGCCGAGGCGGCGCGCCGCATCGACGCCGGAACGCTCGAGCGGACCTGGGTGGCCCACCTGCGCGACGCGGTGGACGGCGCGATCCGCTCGCTCCTCGACGAGGCCGCGCGGGCCTGCGGCTCGCGCCCGTTCGCCACGGGTTCCGCGCTCGAGCGCGTCCGGCGCGACCTGCAGACCTACGTGCTCCAGCACCGCCTCGATCCGATCGTGGCCCGGGCCGGGCGCGCGGCGATCGAGGACCCGGCGTGAGCGCGGCCCGCACCGCGCCCGGTGGCTTCGAGGCCCGCTACCGCGACCACGCCGACCCCTGGGGCTTCGCCTCGTCCGCGTACGAGCGGGAGAAGTACGCCCGGACGGTGGCAGCGCTCGGCGACCGGCGCTTCCCGGCTGCGCTCGAGCTCGGGTGCTCGATCGGCGTCCTGACGGCGCTGCTGGCCGAGCGGTGCGACCACCTCGTCGCCCTCGACGGCGCGCCGACCGCAGTCGCGGCCGCACGGGAGCGGCTCGGCGACCGCACGGGCATCGACGTGCGCGAGGGACTCGTGCCGGAGGATCTCCCCGCCGGGCCCTGGGACCTCGTCGTCGCTTCCGAGGTCCTCTACTACCTCGGCCACGAGCTGCTCGACGCGACCGTGCGGGCGCTGGCGGCAAGCCTGAGCCCGGGCGGGCTGCTGCTCGCCGTGCACTGGACCGGCACGGCCGCCTCGCACCACATGCACGCCGACGAGGTGCACGCCCGGCTGCTCGCCGAACCCGGCCTGCGCGGGCGCCACGCCGAGCTCGCTGCGGGCTACCGGCTAGACGTGCTGGAGCGCGCGGGGTGAGCGCGCCGGGGCGCATCGTCGTCGTCGGCGGCGGCCCAGCCGGGTTCGCGGTGGCGCGCTCCCACCGCGAGGCGGGCGGACGCGCGGCGATCACCCTGGTCACCGCCGAGCCGCACCTCCCCTACCGGCGCCCCCCGCTCACGAAGGAGTACCTGCGCACGGGCGACGGACGCACGGAGCTCCTGCTCGCTCCCGCGGCCTGGTTCTCCGAGCAGGGCGTGGAGGTTCGCCATGCGGCCGCCACCGGGGTCGACGTGGACGCGGGCCGCCTCGCGCTGGCCGGCGGCGACGAGCTGGCCTGGGATGCGCTGGTGCTCGCCACCGGCTCGGAGCCGGTCCGGCCGCCCGTGCCGGGTGCGGACCTCGACGGCGTGCTCGTCCTGCGCGGCCTCGACGACGCCGACGCGCTGCGAGCGCGGGTCGGGGCCGGCGCCCGGCGCGCGGTCGTCGTCGGCTCGGGCTTCATCGGCTGCGAGGCCGCGGCCTCGCTGCGCGCGCTGGGCTGTGAGGTCACGCTCGTCTCGGGCGACGCCGCGCCCCAGCAGGCACGCCTCGGCGAGGCCGCGGGCCGCGTCGTCGCCGGCTGGCTTTCCGCCCTCGGCGTGGTGCTGCGCCTCGACACCCAGGTCGCCGAGATCCGCCCCTTCGCGCCGAGCGCCGGATCACGGTCCAGGGGTGACAGCCATCCGGCACTCGACGTCGTCTGCGCTGACGACTCGGGGGCGATCGCGACCGACGTCGTCGTCCTCGGGGCCGGCGTGGTCCCCCGCCTCGAGCTCGCGCGCAGCGCCGGACTCGCCGTCGACGAGGACGCCCCCGGGGTCCGCTGCGACGCCTCGCTGCGCACGTCGCATCCCCGCGTCTGGGCGGCCGGGGACATCGCGCTCGCCGACCACCCGCTCGCCGGGCGGCCGCTGCGCGTCGAGCACTGGGGCGAAGCGAGCGCCCACGGCGCGGCGATCGGCGCCACGCTGGCCGGACGCACGAGCCGCTGGGAGGACGTCCCCGGCTTCTGGTCGACCGTCGGTGACCACACGCTGAAGCTCGCCGCGTGGGGCGACGGTTGGGACGAGGCGCGCCTCGACGCCCACCCGGGTGGGGGCTTCACCGTCTGGTACGCGACGGGCGGCGCGTGCGTCGGGGTGCTCACCCACGACGCCGACGACGACCATGACCGCGGGCGCGCGCTCGTGGCGGAGGGCGCGCCGGTCCCCCCGGCGCCGGTGTGAGCCCGCCGGCACTGCCCGCACCCGCCGCGCCCCCGGCAACCGGCGACGGGCTGCGCGCGGTCGTAGTGGTGCCCGCCCGCGACGAGGAGGGGCGCATCGGCCGCTGCATCGCCGCGCTCGCCGCCCAGGAGGGGCTCGTACCCGGGTCCTGGGAGGTGGTGCTCGTCCTCGACGGCTGCACCGACGCCACCGAGGCCGTGGCGCGGGCCGCGGCCGGCGCGCTCCCGCTCCACGTCGTCGCCGGCCCGGCGCGCGGCGTCGGCTTCGCCCGCCGGGCCGGGATGGCCACCGCCGCGGACCGCATCCGGGCCGCTGCCACGACCCGTGTGGCGCCTTGTGCCACCCAGGGCGTCACGAAGCGCCCCACGTTCCCCGGGACAGCAGGGGTGCTCGCCTCCACGGACGCCGACACGGTGGTCGCACCCGACTGGCTGGCGCGCATCCTCGCCGCGGTGGCGGCAGGCGCCGGCGCCGTCGGCGGGCGCATCGTGCTCGACGCCGAGGAGGCCGAGGCGCTGCCTCCCGCAGTGCTCGTCGCGCGCGAGCATGAGGCGACCGCCCGGCTCGCGGCCGTCCGAGGGCAGGTCCCGGGCGCCGAGCACCACCAGTTCTCCGGGGCGTCGCTGGCGCTCACGCTCGAGGCGCACGATCGCGTCGGCGGCCTGCCCGCGGTGGCCACGCTGGAGGACGAGGCGCTGGAGCGAGCGCTCCGCGCCGCCGGCGTCCCCGTCGCCTACCGCGCCGACGTCCGCGCGACGACCTCGGCGCGGACGGTCTCCCACGTCCCGCACGGGCTCGCCCAGGTGCTGCGGACGACGAGCTGGCGCGCGCGGCAGGGCACGCGGCAGGGCGACGAGACCGGCGCGGTTGACGCGGACCTCGCGGTGCGGCCAGACGCCGCGGCCGTCCCGGATCCCACGGGCCTCGTCGAGCCACCCGGCGCCCCGGGCACCGCGGTCCTCGTCCTGCGGCCGGACGACGGGCGACGCGGCGACGCCGTCCATGCCGCGCGGGCGGGCGCGGCGGACGACGTCGACGTCGTCGTGGTCCTCGGCCCTGGGGTGTCCGACGCCGACGCCCAAGCGCTGGCCGCCCGCCTCCGGTCTGAGCCGGAGCTGGTGCTCGTGCGCGCCGCCGAACCGGAGGCGGACCCGCTGGGCGAGCTCGTCGCCCGCCCGGCGCTGAACCTCCATGCCCCGGAGCTCGCCGTCGTGCGTTCGCCGCTCACCCGCAGCTGGGCGATCCGGCGCCGCCTGCTCGACGCGCTGTCGCTCCCGCACGGCGACGCCGTCGACCTCTCGGTGCTGCTCGACGCCGCGGCCCGCCATGGCCTCGACTCCGTGGCCGAGCAGGCGGTGGCCGCGCCACCGCGCGCCGCCCGGGCGGACGGCCCCCTGGCGGCCTACGCGCTGCTCGCGCTCGTCGAGGCCCGCACGGGCGACGGCACCGCCGCGCACTCCAGCGCGTTCGCCGACCCGTCTGGCGTCCGGCGCGCGGAGCTCTCCGAGCACGCGCCGTCGCGCGCGTCGCGAGGCGCCGGTCCGCCCGGATGAGCCGGCTGCTGCTCGTCCGCCACGGCGAGTCGACGTGGAACGCGGCGGGCCGCTGGCAGGGCCAGGCCGACCCGCCCCTCAGCCCCCGTGGCGAAGCGCAGGCCCGCGCCGCCGCTCCGGGGCTGGCGAGGCTCCTGGCCACCGCCACGCCCTCGCTGCCGTCCGCGGGTGCGGGCGGGGACCCCGCAGAGATCCCGCCGCCGGCGTCCTCGGTGGCCTGCAGCCCGCTGATTCGGGCGCGGTGCACCGCGACCTTGGTCGCCGCGGCGGCCGGCCTCGCGCCACCGACGCCCGTCGCGGGTCTCGAGGAGCGGGGTGCGGGGCCGTGGACCGGGCTGACCCACGCCGAGATCGACGCGGGCTGGCCCGGCGCGCGCCAGGCCGGGTGGCGCCCCGACGGCTTCGAGACCGACGCGTCGCTGCTGACCCGCGCCCGGGCCGCGCTCCGCGCCGTGGCCGCCGCCGCGGGCCGCGCCCCGGCGCTGGTGGTCGCTCACGAGGGCGTCATCCGCGCGCTCGAGCGCGCCGCCGGCCACGACGACGGCAAGCTGGTCAACCTCGGCGCCCGCTGGTTCGTGGTGCGCGAGGGCACCCCGAAGCCGGACGGACCCCGCGTGGCGACGACGTAGCCGCGGGCGTCCTGGCCGTCGCCCCGCCGGACGCGCGACGCCGGCGTGTGCTCCAAACCCTGCCATGGAGGGACCTGGAGCACACGCCGCCGCAGTTTCGTCGGCCGCGGTCGGTCGCCGCCTCGGCCTCAGTCCTCGGCGATCGGCTCCGCCGCCCGCGCCGCGTGGGCGGCCATGAGCTCGGCCTGCACCGAGTGCGGCGGTCCCGGACCCTCGTGGCGGCGGCGGGTCCACCCGTGGTCGCGGTGCAGCTCCCACGCCGACGTGTCGTCGGCCAGGCAGCGGTCCATCGCGTCGAGCAGATCGTCGCGCAGCACGGGGTCCTCCACGGGCGCCATGAGCTCGACGCGCGTGTCGAGGTTGCGCGGCATCAGGTCCGCCGAGCCGATGAACACGCGCTGCTCGTCGCCACGGTCGAAGGCCAGGATCCGGGAGTGCTCGAGGAAGTGCCCGACGACCGAGACGACCCGGATGGTCTCGCTGACGCCCGGCACGCCCGGGACCAGGCAGCAGATCCCCCGCAGGTTGAGGTCGATCGGCACGCCCGCCTGCGAGGCGCGGTAGAGCGCGCGGATGCAGCGCTGGTCGACCAGCGAGTTCATCTTCATCCGGATACGCGCGGGCTCGCCGCGTTCGAAGGCCGCGACGGTCGCCTCGATCTCGGCGATGACGCCGTCGCGCAGGTGCGCGGGCGCCACGAGCACCTTGCGGTAGCTGCCAGGGCGCGCGAGCCCGGTGAGGAAGTTGAACATGTCGGCGACGTCGGCGCCGATCTGCTCGTCGCACGTGAAGAGGCCGAAGTCCGTGTACAGCCGCGCGGTCTTGGCGTGGTAGTTGCCCGTCCCGACGTGCACGTAGTGGCGCACGCCGTCGCCCTCGCGCCGGATGACGAGCACGCACTTCGTGTGGGTCTTCAGCGAGGGGTGGCCGTAGACGACATGGACACCCGCCTCCTCCAGCACCCGCGCCCACCCGATGTTCGCCCGCTCGTCGAAGCGCGCCTTGAGCTCGACCAGGCACACCGCCTGCTTGCCGCGCTCGGTCGCGCGGATCAGCGCCGGGACCAGCGGCGAGTCGTCCCCGGTCCGGTACACGGTCATCTTCACCGCGAGCACGTCGGGGTCGTTGACCGCCTGCTCGACGAAGCGCTCGACCGAGGTCGTGAACGAGTCGTAGGGATGGTGGACGAGGACGTCGCCCTTGCGCATCGCGCCGAGGACGTCGGCCTTGCCGTCCTCGCCCTGCAGCCGCGGCTGGGTCACCGGTGACCACGGCGGGTCCCGCAGCTCCGGGAATCCGGGCAGCTTGACGACCTGCCAGAGGTCGTTGAGGTCGAGCAGGCCCTCGACGGCGTAGAGCTGGCTCGGCTCGAGCTCGAGCGCCTCGGTGAGCGCGTCGCGCAGGGCGACGGGCATCTCGGCGCTGACCTCGACGCGCACCACCTCGCCGAAGCGCCGGCGCCGCAGCTCGGCCTCGACGGCCCGCAGCAGGTCGTCGGCCTCGTCGGAGATCTCGAAGTCGGCGTCGCGGGTGACCCGGAAGAGGTCGTAGCTGAGGATCGTCTTTCCGGGGAAGAGGGCGTCGAGATGCTTGGCGATCACGTTCTCCAGCGGGATGAAC
>JBBQZE010000043.1:0-16492 GCA_038207985.1 Solirubrobacterales bacterium | reverse complement strand
ATCGAGCGCGTGCACCGCATCGGCAAGCACCTCGTGATCGACCTGACCGGCGAGCTCCGCGTGCTGTGCCATCTCATGAGCGCCGGGCGACTGCAGCTGTGGACCAGGCGCGCCGGCCTGCGCGACCGGACGTCACGACTGCTGCTGCGCCTGCCGGACGACGGCGAGCTGCGCCTGCGCGAGTTCGGGACCCGTCAGGCCGCGTGGGTCAAGCTCCTGCGCGGCGACGAGGCGGTCCGGGCGGACCCGGCGATCGCGACCCTCGGCCCGGAGGCCTGGCCCGCCCCGCCGGCGGACCTCGCGGCGCTGCTGGCGCCGCACGGCGCCCGGCCCCTGCACGCCGTGCTGCGCGACCAGCGCGTCATCGCCGGCATCGGGCGGTCGTGGGTCGACGAGGTGCTCTGGCTCGCGCGCCTGTCCCCGTTCAAGCGCGGGGACGACCTCGACGCCGCGGAGGCCCGCGCGCTGCGTGAGGCCATCCTGGCCAAGCTCGGCGGGGCGATCGAGCACTACGAGGCGGTCGTCACGCTGCCCATCCCGGAGAAGATGCCCCTGCCCCTGGAGGTCCACCGCCACGAGGGCAAGCCCTGCCCGCGCTGTGGCACCACGCTCGAAGCCGTCCACTACGAAGATCACGTGATGGCCTACTGCCCGAACGATCAGACGGGCGGGAAGGTCCTGAAGGACCGCCGGCTGTCCCGGCTGCTCAAGTGAGCCTCGACCGCATCGGGCTTGTCGTCCACCCGGTCCGCGACGTCGGCGTGCCCCGCGACGCGCTCGCGGCCTGGTGCCGTGAGCGCGAGGTCGAGTTGGTCGCGCTCGGCTCCCCCGGCCACGGCCACGACGGGCTCGCGACCGCAGAACCCGGCGACTGCGGCCTGGTCGTCGCCATCGGCGGCGACGGCACCGTCCTCGGTGGTGCCCGCCTGGCCGCCGCGTCGGGCGCTGGGATCCCGGTCCTCGGCGTGGCCTGCGGGAGCCTCGGCATGCTCGCCGGAACCCGGAGGGACGAGGTGCGTCCCGCGCTCGACCGCTTCGCCGACGGGACGTGGGAGCCCCGGTCGCTCGCCGGCCTGCGGGTGACGGACGAGTCCGGGGCCGACGCGGTGGCGCTCAACGACGTCGTCGTGGTGCGCAAGGGGTCCGGGCAGGTGAAGACGGAGGTGCTCGTGGACGGCGAGCGCTACGTCCGGGCCGCGGGCGACGGCGTCGTGGTGTCCACCACGATCGGCTCGAGCGCGTACGGGATGGCCGCGGGCGGGCCGATTCTCGCCCCGGGGACCGGCGCGCTGGTCGTGACGCCGCTGGCGATGCACGGCGGGACGGCGCCGGCGCTCGTCGTCCCGGCGGAGACCGTGGTCGAGCTCCTCCTCGAGCCGGGGTTCTCAGGGCGGCGCGTCGAGGTCGACGGCCAGCTCAGCGAGCTCGAGGGCGACCGGCTCGCGCTGCGCCTCGAGCCCGGATACGTGACGCTTGTGGCCTTTGCGGGCGCCGAGCCCTACCTGACGGGCCTGCGCCGCCGTGGGATCGTCATCGACAGCCCTCGCATCGTCGCGCACGACCGCCGCTTGGCCGCCGAGCAGCCGCACCCGCGCCGCGGGCCGGACGGCACTTAGGCGCTACCGCGGCTGGCTCGCCCGTAACGTCCCGGACGCCGAAGAGCTGGGTGATGACGGCGAGCCGTTTCCGTGGTGTAAGGCCGCCCCGCGAAGATCGAGGCGTGCGCTCGGGACTGCTTCTGCTCCTGGTGGGCCTCGCGGGCTGCGCGTCGTCGACCCCGTCGACCACCTCAGCGGGCAGCACCCCGGCGGGCGACCCGGACAACCCGCGGGAGCCCGAGGCACGTGCCGCGCTCACGCTCGTGCCGAAGGCGGCACCCTCGACAGCCCCCGGGCCGGCCGCCTCGTACACGCCGTGGCCGGGCTTCCTCCACGACTCGACCCACACCGGTTCCGCGCCGGTCACCGGTCCGCAGACGGGGAAGCTCAGGTGGAAGCGGCGACTGGAGGGCGCGGTGGTCCCCGGGCCCGCGATCGCGAAGGACGGAACCATCTACATCGCTTCGAACGCCGGGACGCTCCACGCGCTCGACCCGGCCACGGGGAAGGACCGGTGGACGTACGCCGGCGGCGGCCCATACGGCTCGGACCTCTCGACGGTCCCGCTCGTGCTCGTGGACGGGACGATCCTCTGGCCGGGACCATCGAACACGCTGATCGCCCTCACGCCCGCGGGCGAGCTCCGCTGGAAGCTCGAGCTCGACAGTGCGCCGCTCTCGCCCGCCCTCGGCGACGACGGGACCGTGTACGTCAACGACATGGGCGGCGGGGTCCGCGCGCTCGACCTGTCAGGGGCCCAGCCGAGGACGCTCTGGTCGCTGTCGCTCGGCAGCGGCAGCTCCTACGGCCAGACAACGCTCACGCCGGAAGGACTGGTCCTCGGCGTGCTCGACAACACGCTCTTCGGCGTGCGCGACGGCAAGGTCGCCTGGAGGTTCAAGATCCGCAGCATGCTCGAGGTCACGCCCGCAGTCGCGCCCGACGGGACGGTCGTCGTCGGCACCAACGACGGCAACGAGTACGGCGTCGACGGCAGGACGGGCAAGCAGGTCTGGGCGACCCCGCGCGGGTCGATCACGTACTCGTCCGCGGCGGTGACGCGTTCGGGTATCGCCTACTTCGGGGATCACCGCGGCGCGCTCGACGTCCTCGAGTCGAACACCGGCAAGGTCATCGCGCGGCACGTCGGCCTCGCACGGACCAAGGCGCGCGGCGACGTCGGCGTGTGGACCGCGCCCGCCGTCGATGAGCAGGGGAACGTCTACTTCGGCACCCGCACCGGCCATGTCTACGGCTTCAGCGCGCTCGGCAAGCGGCTCTTCGACATCGACGCCGGCGACACGGTCGATTCCTACCCCGCCCTGGGTCCCGACGGAACGCTCTACATCGGCTCCGAGAGCGGGACGTTCTACGCCGTCGGCGACTAGCTCCCGGCCTCGACCGATCACCCTGCCGGGCCCGCGCGCCAGAACGGACCGTGCCGTCGGGAGCCGATCTCAGCCCCCAAGCTCACCGGTGTGTGCGCGTGTGGCCATCTCGCTCGACTCCGCGCGGTAGGCGCAGGCTCAGCCTGGCGGCTGGCGAGGCTAGCGTGATGAGCATGCTCGACGCCGGCGTGCAAGCCCCCGACTTCTCCCTCCCCGATCAGAACGGGGATGTGGTCACGTTGTGGTCGTTGAGAGGCCAGAACGTCGTCCTCTACTTCTACCCCAAGGCTGACACGCCGGGGTGCACGACGCAGGCGTGCTCCGTCGTCGACCACGCGGACGACTACGCCAAGCACGACGCGGTGGTCCTCGGCGTCTCGCCGGACCCGGTCGCGAAGGTCAAGAAGTTCCACGACAAGTTCTCGATGAACTTCACCCTGCTCGCCGACGCGGACCACGCGGTCGCCGAGCGCTACGGCGTGTGGGCGGAGAAGTCGATGTACGGCAAGACCTACTGGGGCAACCTGCGGGCTACGTTCGTCATCGCCGCCGACGGCACCATCGCGGCCGTGTTCCCGAAGATCTCGCCGAAGACCCACGACGACGTGGTGCTCGCTGCGCTCGACGAGCTGGTCTCGACGTAGCACAGCGCGGCGCGGGCGTCCTGCGGATAGCGTCCCCGCGCATGACGCCGACGTCCGCGCCCGGCGCCACCGACGTCCTCCGCGCCGAAGCGGTTGGCGTGGACGCCGGGGACCGGCGGCTGCTGCAGCCGACCACCCTCGCGGTCGCGCCCGGCGAGCTCCTGGCCCTGATCGGCCCGAGTGGCTCGGGCAAGACGACGCTGCTGCGGGCGCTCGCGGGCGTGTCGGACCCGACCACGGGCCGGGTGGTGCTGGGTGATCACAGCGTGTCGGCCCGCTCCACGGACATCGGCTACCTCCCGGTGGGCGACACCGTGCACCCACAGCTCACCGTCCGCGAGGCGCTCACCTACACGGCGGCGCTGCGGCTGGACACGGGGCTGACGGCGACGGCGCGCCGCGGGCGCGTCGACGAGACGCTCGCGGAGCTCCGCCTCGTCGACCGCGCGGACACGCGGGTCGGGGACCTCTCCAACGGGGAGCGCAAGCGCGCCGCGTGCGCCGTGGAGCTGATCGGCCACCCGGCCGTGCTGCTGCTCGACGAGCCGGCAAGCGGGCTGGACCCCGGCCTCGAGCGGCGGCTGATGACGATGCTGCGGCGGATCGCCGACCAGGGTCGCGGCGTCGTGGTGGTCACCCACGCGACCAGCTCGCTGGACATGTGCGACCGGGTCGCCGTGATGGCCCCGGCCGGCCGGCTCGCGTTCGCCGGCGCGCCCCGCGACGCGCTGGAGCACTTCGGCGTCCCCGCCTACGACCAGATCTACGACGCGCTCGAGGACGAGCCGGCCGCGCACGGCGACGCGCCGCTGCCCGCCGCCCCTCGGCGCGAGCGCACGCTCGTGACGGGCGCCTTCGGCCGCCAGACCTCGGTGCTGGCCGACCGCTACGCGCGGTGTCTCTTCCGCGAGGGCCGGACGCTGCGCATCCTGCTCCTGCAGGCGCCGATCATCGCGCTGTGCATCGGCCTGGTGCTGCCGCACGACGTGCTCGGCACGTCGAGCCTCGCCTCCTTCTACGGCGTGCTGCTGAGCTTCCTGCTGGTGACGGGGAGCGTCTGGCTCGGGACGACGTCGAGCTGCCGCGAGATCGTCAAGGAGCGCACGATCGTCGAGCGCGAGGCAGCGGCCGGCGTGCGCCTCGACTCCTACCTGGTGGCGAAGGTGCTCGTCCTCTTCGCGCTCGCGCTGGTGCAGGTCCTCGTCCTGCTGGTCGTCGTCTTCGCGCTGCAGCCCCTCCACGCACCGCTGCGGACGTACGTCTCGATCGGCGGGCTCTGCGTGCTGTCGGCCTGGGCGTCGGTGGGGATGGGGCTGACCCTCTCCGCCCGCGCGCGCAGCGCGGACCAGGCGAGCTCGGCGGTGCCGCTGCTCCTGCTCCCGCAGCTCCTCTTCGCGGGCGCGATCATCCCGACGAGCCTGATGCCGTTCCCGGTGCAGGTGCTCTCCCAGCTGACCTACTCGCGGTGGGCGCTGGTCGGCGCGGGCAACGCGCTGGGCCTCGACCAGACGCTGTCGAGCGGCGCGACCGACGTGGCGGGCTACGAGCGCACGTTCTTCGCCCAACCGCCGGAAGTGGCCGGGGCGGCGCTCGTGCTCTTCACGGTGGTGCTGCTGGCCGCCGCGGGCAGCGCGCTGAACCGCCGCATCACGACGGGCTAGAACCGGGGCACTAGAACAGAGGGCATGAGCTACACCTCGCCGCTGGCCGAGTCCCTCGCGCCGGCGCTCCTGGAGCGCTTCGTGCGCTACGCCCGGGTCGACACCCAGGCCCGTCGCGAGCGCGAGCAGAGCCCCAGCACGCCGGGGCAGCTCGAGCTCGGCCGCCAGCTCGTCGAGGAGCTCACAGCGCTCGGGCTGCGGGACGCCCGCCTCGACGCCAACGGCTACGTCACCGCCGGTCTGCCGGCGACCGTCACGGGGACCGACGTGCCGGTCGTTGGCCTCGTCGCGCACATGGACGTCAGCCCGGACGCCCCGGGGGCGGGCGTGGAGCCGATCATCCACCGGGCCTACGACGGCGCGACGATCGAGCTGCCGCGCGGCGGCACCGTCCTGGACCCGGAGCGCATGCCCGCCCTGCGCGCATGCCTGGGCCACGACGTCATCACCTCCAGCGGCGACACCCTGCTCGGCGCGGACGACAAGGCGGGCCTGGCCGAGGTCGTCACCGCGATGGCGCACCTCGCCGCCCACCCCGAGCTGCCGCGGCCCGAGCTGCGCGTCTGCTTCACGCCCGACGAGGAGATCGGCGAGGGGGCGTCGCTGTTCGACGTCCAGGCGTTCGGCGCCCGCTGCGCCTACACCCTGGACGGCTCCGCGCTCGGGGAGCTGCAGGACGAGACCTTCACGGCCGCCGAGGTCACGCTCACGATCACCGGCGTCGACGTGCATCCCGGGACCGCCAAGGGGATCATGGTCAACGCCGCAAAGCTCGCCGGCCGGATCCTCGCCCGCCTGCCCGAGGGCCGCCTCAGCCCCGAGACGACCGAGGGCCGCGAGGGGTTCGTCCATCCGCATGAGCTCGAGGCGACCTCGGGGCGCGCCGTCGTGCGCTTCATCGTCCGCGACTTCGACGACGACCTCTTGGCCGAGCACGTCGCGTTCGTC
Organism: Solirubrobacterales bacterium; assembly: GCA_038207985.1. GTDB lineage: Bacteria > Actinomycetota > Thermoleophilia > Solirubrobacterales > Solirubrobacteraceae > Paraconexibacter. The sequence goes on along the minus strand of JBBQZE010000043.1, from coordinate 10,253 downwards.
CGCCGGCTCGCCGAGGAGGTCGTCGGCACCGAGCCCCGCGCACAGCTGGACGTCGCCGTCCGCCCGCAGTACCCCAACATGCGCGCGCACCTCGACGCCACCCCGGAGGTCGTCGAGGTCGCCGCGGAGGCGATCCGCGCGGAGGGCCTGAAGCTGGTCCGCACGCAGATCCGCGGCGGGACCGACGGCTCGATCCTGTCCGCGCGCGGCCTGCCGACCCCCAACATCTTCACGGGTGGCCACGAGTACCACTCCGTCCGCGAGTGGGCCTCGCTGCAGGAGATGGCGGCGGCCGCCGCGGTGGTCGTCCACCTCGCCGCCGCCTGGGCCGAGCGGGCCGCCTGACATGCCGCCCTTCGCCGCGGTGATCTTCGACAACGACGGGCTGCTGCTGGACACGGAGGTGGCGTGGACCCGGGCGGAGGAGGAGCTGTTCGCCCGGCGCGGGCGGACGTGGACCACGGCCCACAAGCAGGACCTGCTGGGGTCGTCGGGGCCCATCGCGGAGGCCAAGCTCGAGCGGATGCTCGACGAGCCGGGTGCGGGGTCCGCGCTCTGGCACGAGCTCCACGCGCTTGTCATGGAGGAGGTGCGCAAGCCGATCGCCCCCCGGCCCGGGGCGTTCGAGCTGCTTGCGCTCCTGCGGGCCGCGGGCACGCCCATCGGCTTGGCCTCGAACTCCTCCCGCCCCTTCGTCGAGCGGGTGCTGGACAGCGCGGGGCTCGCCGGCAACGCCAACCCGTTCGGGGTCGTGGTCACCGCGAGCGACGTCGAGCACCCCAAGCCCGCACCCGACCTCTACCTCGCCGCCTGCGCCGCGCTCGGGGCCGACCCGACGCACTGCGCGGGCCTCGAGGACTCGATGCCGGGCGCGCAGTCGGCGGTGGCGGCCGGCCTGTGGGTCATCGGCGTGCCCTACCTCCGCGACGGGCCGATGCCGGACGGCATCGCGCTGCGCGCCGGCTCGCTCGGTGACCCGGAGGTCCTCGCCGCGCTCGGGGTGGGCTGACGACCCGACGCGGGGCTAGGTCGTCGCGGGCAGCCGGCCGGTCGCCCGCAACCAGGCGAGCGTCCGCGCCATGCCCTGGTCCAGGCCGACGGCGGGGGCGTAGCCCACGAGATCGCGCGCCTTGGCGATCGAGTAGGTGCCGGGCCGCATCATGTACGCCACGGCGCGCGGGTTGACGTCCCCGGTGCCGCGCCGGTCGACGCGGTCGACCACGGCGGCGGCCGCCCGCGCGACCCCGGCGGGCACGGTCGGCAGCCGCACGCCGAGGGCGTCGGCGTAGTGCACGAAGAACTCGCGGTTCGAGACCCCGGCGCCGCCGGAGAGCGTGAGCACGTGGCCCGCTGCGGCAGGGCTCGCCCCCGCTCGCAGGATCCCGTCGACCAGGTCGTCGACGTAGACCGGGGAGAAGGTGCCGCGGCCGCCGGCGGGCAGCACGAAGCGCCTGGCCCGCAGCAGCTCGACGGGCTGGACGGCCCAGGCGCCCGACCCCGGTCCGTAGACGTCGCCGGGCCGCACGACCGTCACGGGCACGCGGCCCTCGGCGTGCGCTTGCAGGACCACCTGCTCGGAGGCGATCTTCGTGTCGGGGTAGGGCACGCCGGTGGGCCTCACGGGGTACCGCTCGTCCACCCCGTCGGGGAACGAGAAGCCGAAGACCGTCACGCTCGAGAGGTGCACGAAGCGCGCCGCGCCGGCCCGCTCGGCCGCTGCGAGCGCCTGGTGGGTGCCGAGGACGTTGGCCCGCCAGACGGCGTCGGCGCCGCGCAGCCGCAGCGACACCACCGCCGCCGTGTGCACCACCAGGTCGCAGCCGGCCGCGTGGTCCTGCCACGTCCCGGGTGCGGTGACGTCCCCCGCCACGACTCCGGCGGACGGGTCGGCCACGACGTCCACGCCGCGCACCTCGGCGCCGGCGGCGCGCAGCCGCTCGGCGAGCGCTCTGCCGATGAAGCCAGAAGCGCCCGTGATGAACGCACGACGTGGCGCGGGCATGCAGGCGAGCGTACGCGAGGGGTGCGCTGGCCCGGCGCCCCGTCCGGTCGTAGGCTGCGCCCATGGCCGTCTCCTCGCGCCCCGTTGTCCCGCCGGCCGGCCCCGAGGGGCGGGAGCGGCTCCAGCGCTGGCTCGACGGCCCCCAGCACGAGGCGCGCGACCTCGTGCGCGAGTGGCTCTCGCGGCCGGGCAACGCCCCGCGCCCGGACCTCGAGATGGAGGAGCACCGCACGCAGGTGCTCGTCTGGATGCGTGACCTGGCCGCAGCAGGCGGGACGTCGATGGGCTTCCCGGTCGAGCACGGGGGCAAGGGCGACGTCGCGGCGTTCGTCTCCGGCTTCGAGACCCTCGCGATGGGCGACCTGTCGCTGCTGGTGAAGTGCGGCGTGCAGTTCGGCCTGTGGGGCGGCGCCATCATGCACCTCGGGACCGAGCGCCACCACGACGCCTACCTCGACGACACCGTCTCCGCCGCGCTGCCCGGGTGCTTCGCGATGACCGAGACGGGCCACGGCTCCAACGTCCAGTCGCTCGAGACGACGGCGACCTACGACCCCGCCACGGACGAGTGGGTCATCACGACCCCGCGTGAGAGCGCGCGCAAGGAGTGGATCGGCAACGCGGCGCGCGACGGCCGCATCGCTGCCGTGTTCGCCCAGCTCGAGACGCTCGGCGAGGGTCACGGCGTGCACGCCTTCGTCGTTCCCCTGCGGGACGAGGCCGGGAAGGTCCTGCCCGACGTGCGGATCGAGGACTGCGGCGCGAAGCTCGGCCTCGACGGCGTCGACAACGGGATCATCTGGTTCGACGAGGTCCGCGTGCCGCGCGACAACCTGCTCGACCGCTACGCGCAGGTCGACGAGGACGGCGTCTACCACTCCGACATCGAGAACCCGTCCAAGCGGTTCTTCACCATGGTCGCCACGCTGGTCCAGGGCCGGGTGAGCGTCGGCGGCGCGGCCATCAACGCGACGAAGGTGGCGGAGGTCATCGCGGTGCGCCACGCGGAGCACCGCCGGCAGTTCGGGCCACCGGACGGGCCGGAGGTCGTGCTGATGGACTACCGCACGCACCAGCGCCGGCTGCTGCCGGGCATCGCGAAGACGTACGCGCTGCACGCGGCCCAGGAGCTCATGGTGAAGCGCCTCGACGCGGTCTTCTCCGGCCGGGACAGCTCCGAGCGCCACCGGCGCGAGCTCGAGACCGAGGCGGCAGGCCTGAAGGCCGTCGCCACCTGGCACGCCACCCACGTCATCCAGGAGTGCCGCGAGGCCTGCGGCGGGGCGGGATACCTGCGGGCGAACCGCTTCGCGGCGCTGAAGGCCGACACCGACGTCTTCACCACCTTCGAGGGCGACAACACCGTGCTGCTGCAGCTGGCGGCCAAGAACCTGCTCACGGACTTCAAGGTCCACTTCGGCGAGCTCGACCCGCTCGGGCTGGCGGGCTTCTTCGTCGGACAGGCGTGGAGCACCGTGACCGAGCGCACCGGCGTCAGCGAGGTGCTCGGCCGCCTGGCCGACGACCTGCTGCCGGGACGCACCGACGAGGGCGACCTCACCGACCGCGATACGCAGCGCGAGCTGCTGCGCTGGCGCGCCGACCACGTCCTCAGCGGCGCCGCCCGGCGCCTGAAGGGAGGCATCGACGCCGGCCTGGACCCCTTCGCCGTGCTCATCGACTGCCAGGACCACGTGGTCGACGTCGGGCGCGCGCACGTCGACCACGTCGTCATGGAGGCGTTCGCCGATCGCGTCGAGGCCTGTGAGGACGACGAGCTGCGCGCGGTGCTCGAGCCGCTGGTCTCGCTCTACGCGCTGTCGACGATCGAGGCGCAGCGCGGCTGGTTCCAGGAGCACGGCCGGATCTCCTCGACGCGCTCGAAGGCGCTCATCAAGAGCGTCAACGCCCTGTGCGCGGAGCTGCGCCCGCACGCGCGGCTTCTGACCGAGGCCTACGGCGTGCCCGAGACCGCGTTCGGTGACGCCCACCAGGTCACCGAGCGCGCCGACGCGGCGTAGGCCGGCGCCCGACCCCTACGCTCGCTGCGTGACCGCGTCCATCGGCGGAGACCTCTCGGGCTTCTTCGACGCCGTCGGGGCGTTCTTCTCGAACCTGGCGCGGATCCATCCGCTGTCACTGCTGGCCGGCCTGCTCGCGTTCGGGATCTACCTCAGCTTCCGCGCGCGCGCCTTCTTCCACGTGCTGCGCGCCGCGTACCCGGTCGACCGGATCGCCTTCCGGCGCATCTGGGGCGCCTACATCGCGGCCTACGGCTTCAACAACGTGATCCCGGCCCGGGGCGGGGACGTGATGAAGGCCTTCCTGGTGCGCACGAGCATCCCGAGCTCGAGCTATCCGGCGATCGGCGCCGCGTTCCTGGTGGAGTCCGTCTTCGACCTGGCGATGGGGGTGCCGATCCTGCTCTTCGCGTTCACCCAGGGTGTCTTCCCGAAGCCCCCGGACTGGGCGGACGTGGGGGCGTTCGACCTCTCGTTCTTCGCGGCGAACCTGCGCCTGACCTTGTTCCTGCTCACGCTGGCCGGCGTCGGCGGCTTGGTGGCCTTCGCCGCGCTGAGCGTCCGGGTGCGGGCGTTCTGGGGGCGGGTGCGCCAGGGCCTCACGATCCTGCGCAACCGCCGCCGCTACCTCCGCGAGGTCTTCGCGGTCCAGTTCGTCGGCTGGCTGTTCCGATTCACGGCGTTCTGGTTCCTGCTCGACGCGTTCAACGTCGGCGGCTCGGTGCGCAACGTGCTCCTGGTGCTGGGGGTCAACGCCGTCGCCAGCACGCTGCCGTTCACGCCGGGCGGCGCCGGGGTCCAGCAGGCGTTCCTCGTCAAGGTGTTCGCCGGGACGGCCAGCGGCGCGACGATCGCGGCCTACTCCGTCGGCCAGCAGATCGCGATCGCGGCCTTTGCGCTGGCCAGCGGCTTCGCCGCGATCGTGGTGATCTTCCGCTTCCGCTCCTTCAAGGAGGTCGTGCAGGCCGGCAAGGACGCCCGGGCGCAGGAGCGCGCGACGGCACCGGCGACGTGACGCCCCGGCCGCCGAAGCGAGCCGCCGCGCCGCGGCCGCCGCTGCCCGACGACGAGCCCGAGCACGAGTGGGTCGACCGCCGCCACGACGGCGCGGACCTCTCCAACCGGGTCCTGCGCGGGGAGGAGCTGCACCGCTGCGCGTTCACCGCCTGCCGCATGACCGGCTTCCAAGTACCCGAGGGGACGCTGACCGACGTCCGCTTCACCCGCTGCCGGATCGACCTGGCGGCGCTGCGCTACGCGGCGCTGAGCCGCGTGCTCTTCGAGGACTGCGTGCTGCGCGAGCTCGACCTGCTCGAGGCGCGGATGGCCGACGTGCGCTTCTCGCGGTGCGACCTGCGCCTGGCGGACTTCTCCCGCGCCCTCGGCACCCGGGTCGAGCTCGACGGCTGCGAGGTGGAAGGGCTGCGGGGGACCGACGGCCTGCGTGGCGCGCTCATGCGCTGGCCCGACGTGCAGGGGCTGCTCGGGCCGCTCGCGGCGGACGCCGGCCTCGTGGTGCTCGACGAGTGAGCCCCGCCGAGGCGCTCCTGGTCCTCGCGGCGGGCATCGGGGCGGGGACGATCAACGTGGCGGTCGGGTCGGGGACGCTCATCACCTTCCCGGCGCTGCTCGCGGTGGGATACCCGCCCGTGGTCGCAAATGTGAGCAACACCGTCGGCCTGGTTCCCGGGTCGCTCGTCGGCGCATGGGGCTACCGCCGGGAGCTGCGCGGCAAGCGCCGGCTGCTGGTCCGCGTCGCGGGAGCAGGGGTCGCGGGGGCGCTGGTGGGGGCGGGGCTCCTGCTCGTCCTCCCGAGCGGCGCCTTCGAGGTCGTCGTGCCGTTCCTCGTGGCGCTCGCGGTCGCGCTGGTGGCCTTCCAGCCGCGGCTGAGCCGGATGTTCGCCGAGCACCGCGCGCAGGCGGACCCGCGTGGGGGTCCGTGGCTCCTCGCCGGCTTCTTCGCCACCGGGATCTACGGCGGCTACTTCGGCGCCGCGCAGGGCATCCTGCTCCTCGGCCTGATGGGCATCGGTCTCGCGGGCGGGCTGCAGGAGCACAACGCGATCAAGAACGTCGTGGCCGGCCTCGTCAACGGCGTGGCCGCGCTGGTGTTCGTCGCGGCCGCCGACGTCGCCTGGGAGCCGGCGGCGCTCATCGCGGTGGGCTCGGCCCTCGGCGGCGTCCTGGGCGGCCGCCTCGGGCGCCGGTTGTCACCGCGGGCGCTGCGCGGGCTCGTGGTCCTCGTGGGCCTCGCGGCCCTCGCGCAGCTCGTCCTTTAGGAGCCTGTTGACCTTTTCCCGCGTCCGGGGCGAACCACCTCGCGCGCACCCCGCGTCCCGCGTCGACTCGCCGATCCAACCAGGATCGGCCACGTCATCGCGCGCCCCGGGGCACGGGCGATGCGGCCCGCCACGACCACGGCCGAAAAATCAACAGACCCCTAACGCAGCCCGGAGCGGGCCTCGCGGACGAGGGTCACCGCCTCGGGGAAGACGACGGCCATCACGGAGCGGATCTGCTCGGCCTGCTGCTCTGCGGTGCCCTGCACGTTGACCCGGTTGATCGCGGCCACGGTCATGCCGACCGCGAGCTGGATGGCGTTGTCCGCCACGGCCACCTTCTGCTGGCCCTGCATGGACTCGGCGAGCTCCTGCATCCGCTTGTTGAGCTCTTCCGGGTCGCCGAACATTCCTCCGAAGCCTTCCATGCCCAAGGATGCTAGCGAGGGGGTGGCCCCGTCCCTTCCTGGGCACGTACCCCTTCGATGGCATCTCTCGAGGGCAAGCGCGTCCACATCACCGGAGCCTCCAGCGGGGTGGGGCTCGCGGCAGCGGAGGCGTTCGCCAAGCACGGCTGCGACGTCGCCGTCTCGGCCCGCTCCGTCGACGGCTTGGAGCGCGCCGCGGCCTCCGTGCGCCGCTACGGCCGGCGCGCGCTGGTGCTCCCGCTCGACGTGACCGACCAGGGCGCACTGGACGACGCGGTGGCGACGATCGAGCGCGAGTGGGGCGGCTTGGACGTCCTCGTGCCGAACGCGGCGATGACGGTCTGGGGCCCGTTCACCGACGTGCCGAAGGAGGACTTCGACCGGGTCGTCGAGATCTCGTTCCTCGGCGTCGTCAACACGGTCCGCGCGGGGCTGCCGGCGCTCGAGCGCACGGGCGGCGCGGTCGTCGCGACGGGCTCGCTCATGAGCAAGCTGCCGCTCCCGACCTGGAGCTCGTACTCCTCGTCGAAGTGGGCCGAGCGCGGCTTCCTGCACGCGCTGCGGATCGAGCTGCAGTCCAGCGGCTCGGACGTCACGGTCTCGATGGTCCACCCGGGGTCGATCGACACGCCGGTCTACCGGGACACGCCGAGCGCGCTCGACCGTGGGCCGCGGCAGCCGCCCGAGGGCTACCACCCGAGCGTCATCGCCGAGGCGCTGGTGGGCATGGCGAAGAACCCGCGGGCGGAGATCACCGTCGGCGCCGAGGCCAAGGCGCTGGAGCTCCTGTGGACGAACTCCCAGCAGGCGGGTGACCTCGTCATGCGGGCGATCTACCACTACTTCATGTCGGGCCACCGCCCCGGCTCCGACACCGCCGCGCTGTGGGCGGCCGCGGGCAAGGGCGTCCAGGGCGGCGACCTCATCGGGCGCCCGTCGCTGACCCTGCCGCTGCGGCTGGCCACGCTGCCGCTGCGCCTGCTGCGCTGACGTACGCTGGGCGGGTGACCGCCGGGACCGTGGAGGGCGCAGGGGTCGAGCTCGCCTTCCGCGAGCACGGCACGGGCCGGGTCGTCGTGGTCGTCCACGAAGCGGCCTCCGACAGCGCCGCGTGGGAGGCCGAGCTGCCGCGCCTGGGCGGTCGCGCAATCGCCTACGACCGGCGCGGATACGGGGCCTCGGGCGCGCCCCAGGCCTACGCGGGCACCACCGTCGAGGAGCAGGCGGAGGATCTCGCGGCGCTCCTGCGCGCGCTGGGCGCTGCGCCGGCGCTCCTGCTCGGCGACGGCTTCGGGGCCCTCGTGGCAGTCGACGTCGCCAAGCGCCACGGCGGGCTCGTCGCGGGCCTCGTCCTCGCCGACGTGCCCCTCAACGCGTTCGTCGCCGCCGCGACCCAGCCCATGGCCGAGCAGCGTTCGGCCATGGAGGAGGCCCTGCGTGCCGGCGGCCCGGCCGCCGCGGTGGCGTCGTGGCTCGGGCCGGACGCGCCGGCCGAGCGCGTGCGCCGCGCCCAGGCCGCGCTCCCCGCGTTCTTCGCCGACTACGCCGGGAGCTCGAGCTGGCCCGTCACCCGCCGCGAGCTGCGGGCGATCGTGGCGCCCGCCGTCGTCCTCACCCGCCCGGGCGCCGCCGCCCACGTCGAAGCCGCGTCCGACGCGCTGGCGTCGCTGCTGCCCGCCGCGGAGCGCGTCCGCGACGGCGACCCCGTCGCCGCGGCAGCCGCGCGGTGAGGCGTGTGGCGGTTCCTGACGCCACGGGTGGCAGGAATCGCCACGCCCCCTGGTGGGCCGCGGCGCTCGTGGCGCTCGCCGGCGCCCTCGCCGGCTGCGGTGGCGGTGGCGCGGATCGCACCGCGAACGCGCCGCCCGCGCTCGACGCGCGCACGACACGGCCCGTGCTCGACGCGCGGCTCGTGGCCGCGCTCGGCGACTCCATCACCGCCGGCTCGCCGCTGTGGGACCCGGACCCGGGGTTCCGCGCGCGCATCTCGGCGGGGCGCGGCGGGGAGGATCCCCGCTCGCAGTGGGAGCACTGGTACCTGGGGGCGCACCCCGGGACCCAGGTGCGCAACTGCGGCGTGTTCGGAGAGCGCACGGACGAGATCCGCGCCCGCCTGCGTGCGTGCGCCGGCAACGCCGCAGCGCTCGTCATCCAGGGCGGGATCAACGACATCGCGCAGGGCCGCCCCGTGGCGGACGCCGCAGCGGACCTCGACGCGATGGTGCGGGCGGGCAAGGCGCCCGGGCGGCGCGTCGCCCTCGTCGAGGTGCTCCCGTGGAACAACGGCTATCCGGACGCTGCCCCGCGCATCGTCGATCTCAACCGGCGCATCCGGCTGATCGGCGCCCGCGAGGGCGTGCCGGTGCTCCCCTGGTTCCACGCCCTGGAGGACCCGGCGCGCCCGGGCCGGATGCGCGCCGACCTGACCATCGACGGCGATCATCCGTCGGTCGCGGGGTACCGGCGCCTCGGGCGCCTCGTCGACCTGCGCTGAGCCCCGTCGAGCGTCAGCGCGCGCGGGCGGTGATCGCGACCGTCCCGCCGCGGTGCGCGAGGCCCGCGGCCAGCTCCACCACGACAGCCAAGGGGAGCAGTGGGAGCGCCAGCAGCGACACGGCCAGGTCGCGTGAGCGGGCGGGCGCGTTGCGCTTGAGCAGGTGGTAGAGGTAGCTCGGGCGGCGCGTGCCGTGGCTGACCCAGGCCAGCCACATCCCCAGCGGGTTGTGCTCCGCGAGGACGTGGGTCGACGCCTCCAGCTCGAAGCCGGTGGCCTCCAGCAGCGCGCGCAGCCCCCGGTCCGTGAAATGGGTGCGATGTCGCGGCACGTCGAGGTGGTACCAGCGCGGGCCGGCGATCCGCGCCTGCCAGGAGCCGAGGTCGGGGACGCCCACGAGGACCACGCCGCCCGGCGCCAGCCACCGACGGACCGTGCGCAGCGCCGCGCCCGGGTCCTCGACGTGCTCGAGCACGTGCCACACGCAGACGGCGTCGAGCGAGCCGGCGGGGACCGTCGCGTCCTCGATCGCCGCGGGCTCGAGCACGACACCGAGCGCCCGGCCCGCCGCGACGCCGCGGGCGCTGGGCTCGATCCCGGAGGCGTCGTAGCCCGCCCGCTGCGCGACGCGCACGAAGCGCCCGCGGCCCGCGCCCGCGTCCAGCAGCCGGGCGGGTGGCGGCATCGCGCGCCGGAGCAGCGCCAGGCGGCGCCGGTCGAAGGACCGCAGCAGCGGAGCGGCCGGACGGGCGCCGCGCGGGGTGCCGGCCGCGTAGTCGCCGGTCTCGTGGGCGTCCGCCGGCACCGGGTCGAGCGTCACGGCGCCTCGGCAGGCGGTGCAGCGCGCGAGCGTCACCGCGCCGACGCCGGGCTCCGCGGCCGGAGCGGTGCGCCAGGGGGCGAGCGCCCCGCCGCACGCCGGGCAGCCCGAGCCGGTCAGCATGGCGCGGAGCCTACGCGCCACGAGGTCGCGCGACCGGCCCCCGGCGGGGCGCCGCGGCCCGGGCCCCCACTAGGATCACCGCGTGG
>JBBQZE010000042.1:0-16549 GCA_038207985.1 Solirubrobacterales bacterium | reverse complement strand
TTGGGCACGAACGCCGTCCCCGGTGCCACCAGCCGGGCGGCGTACGCCCCGGCGACCCGGTAGCCGATGACCTCGTCGCCGACGGCGATCGGCCCCGCCGGCCCGGCGGCGCCCTCCCCGACCGCCGCGACCACCCCGGCGGCCTCGGTCCCCAGCCGCATCGGCAACCGGCCCGGGTCGGCGCCCATCGCGCCGCTGTAGACCTTCCAGTCGATCGGGTTGACCCCGGCGGCCCGGACCTCGATGCGCGCCTGCCCGGGACCCGGCGCACCCAGGGGCGCGTCGGACACGGTCAGCACCTCCGGGCCGCCGTAGGCGGTGGCGAAGACGGTGGACGGCATGGACTGACAGTAGGCGACGCCCGCGCAAGCTGATAGGACCCCCCGCATCGTCCCCGAGCCCGCACCCGACGCCGCCTCCGAGGCCGCCGCCGCGCAGGACGACGCGCTCTTCGACCTGGGGCGCGTCGCCCGGCGCGTGGCGATCCTCGTGCTGATGGGCGTGGTCGTCGCGATCCTCTTCGCGACCTTGCCCGGCGTCGGGGAGGTCCGCGACCGCCTGCGGTCCGCCGAGCCCGGGTGGATCGCCGTCGCGGCGCTGTGCTCGCTCGGCTCCGTGCTGAGCTTCGTCGCCGCGCTGCTCGGGGCGTTCGACCGCATCGTGCCGTTCCGACGCGGGCTCACGCTCGGCCTCGCCGAGCAGGGGGCCAACGTGCTGCTCCCCGCGGGCGGCGCGGGTGGCCCGGCGTTCGGGACCTTCGTGATGCGCCGCGCGGGCGTGCCGCCCGAGATCGCCACGGAGCGCCACGTCGCGCTCTTCCTCATCACCAGCGCCGTCGGTTTCGTCGCGCTCACGCTCTTCGGCGTCCTCGAGGCGGTCGGGGCGCTCCCGGGCGACGCCTCGCTCGTGGCGACGCTCGTGCCCGCCGTCGCCGGGGTCGTGGCCATCGCCGGGGTCGCCGCGCTGTCGCTCATGCCCGAGCGCCCCCAGCCGGATCCGGCACGCCGGCCCGCGCACGTCGTCTGGCGCCTGCGCGGCTTCCTGCGCGGTGGCGTGCGGACGAGCCTCGTGCTCCTGCGCGAGCACGACGCGCTGCTCATCGGCGGCGCCATCGGCTACTACGCGCTCGACATCGGCGCGCTGGGCGCCGCCTTCGAGGCCTTCGGCGGCGGCGGCCCGCCCCTCGGGATCTTCGTCCTGGCCTACACGATCGGCCACGCCGGGGCCTTCCTCCCGACCCCGGGCGGCGTGGGCGGCACCGACGGCGGCCTGATCGGCATGTTCGCCGCGTTCGGCGCCCCGCTCGACCTCGCGACCGCCGCCGTGCTCTCCTACCGCGTCTTCCAGCTCGGGCTGCCGGCCATCCTCGGGGCGATCAGCCTCGTGCAGATCCGCGGCACGCTGCGCAACGGCGCGGCGCGCGATGTCGTGGCGGCACGCTTCACCCACCTCGAGCAGGCCGGGCGCACCCCCTGAAGCGCCGACCGGGTCAGCGGCCCGCCGGGGTGTCGGACGGGAGCCCCTGGTTCTTCGTGGGCGCATAGGGCCGGCACGCCTCGCCGCGCAGGCCGGGGCAGGGCGGCAGCGGGGTCGGGACCCCGAGGCGGACCTCGGGCAGCACGAGCTGCGACGGGCGGCGGGCCGACCGCGCGATCTGCACGACCGCTGTCCCCTGCGGCACGGTCTGCCCAAAGGCCCAGACGGGCTGGTCCCCGCCGGGGGCGGAGATCGAGATGCGCACGCGCGAGCCTGTCCGGTAGGCGTGGCCCTGGTAGTAGAGCGGGATCGTCACCAGCGTCCACCGGCCGCTCGGCAGCGGCGACGCGTCCGCGCGCCGCAGGCTCGGCTCGGGGGCCAGGCGGGTCGACTTGCGCGGGTCGAGCTTGCGGCGGCTGGCCCGCAGCCACCCGTTCTGGACGAACGCCTCCTTGCCGTCCGGACGGACCTCCGAGACCGTGGCCTGGAGGTCGACGTCCGGGCGCGACACGCGCACCCAGGCGCGCACAGCGCCGCCGCCGATGACCGTGACCGGTGCGCTCAGCGGTGCCGTGACGTAGGACACGGCCCTCCCGGCCGGGCTGTCCTTCCACTGGTACGGCGGCGTGGCGGTCCACAGTCCGTTCTCGCCGCCCGAGGTGTTGCCCGTGAAGCTCGTGGCCGGGCGCGCCGACTGCGACCACGTGAACTCGTCGGCGCCCGGCGCGCCGGCCGGGGCGTCGCTGAGGCCTCCGCCGCCGCGCATGAACCACGTCCGGGCCGTCGTCCCCGGGACCGGGAAGGCCGAGAAGGCGCCTTCGTAGCCCGGTGCCGGGACGCCGGGTCGCGCGCTGCCGGCGCCGTTGTCGAAGAGGACGCGCACGCGTGGCAGCCGCTCGAACGCCGCCAGGGCGTCGGCGTAGCTCGCCCTGCCCTGGACCGGGTCCGCCGGCAGCTTGAGGTCGTCGATCCCGAAGACGGACTTGAAGACGACCGGCGCCAGGCCGCGCACGGCCTCGGGCAGGTTCGGCGCCCGCCGGGCGACGTAGAGCTCGAGGAAGTCGTACCAGCGCACGAACGTCGCAGGGTCCAGCGAGTCGATGTGCGTGCCGTTCGTGAAGGTGAACCACTTCTTGCTCGTCCCGGTGAAGCGCGCCGGCAGCGTCGGGCAGTGCCCACCGGTCTGCTCGTCGGTCCACTGGCACGCGAGGAACACGGGCGTCCGGATGCGATCGACGAACGTCACGGGGCTGAGCGGGTCGGCGACGGAAGGCACGTAGAAGCTGTTCGCGCGGGTCTTGGCGAGCAAGTCGACCGCCTGCGGGTGGAGCTCCTGGTTGGCCTTGCACGTCGCGTCGCCCGCCTGGATGCGGTCCAGCGCCCAGCGCTGGCCACCCGTGGTGGAGGCTGCCCGCGCGTCGTGCACGCGGTCCTTGGCCCAGGACAGCGCGAAGCCGGTGTTGAGGATCCCCCCGGGGTAGAGCGTCGTCGCGGTGTTGTCGATGACCGAGAGCGGCGCGATCGCGGCGAGGTGCGGCGGCCGCGTGGCGCCGACGAACAGCTGCGAGATCCCCCCGTAGGAGATCCCCATCATCCCGACCTTGCCGTGCATGACCCAGGGCTGCCGGGCGACGGTCTCGATGACGTCGTAGCCGTCGAGCCCCTGGAGCGGCTCGAAGTAGTCGAAGGCGCCGCCGGAGCACCCGGTCCCGCGCATGTTGACGTCGACCACCGCGTAGCCCAGCAGCGTGGCGATCTGCGCGATCGAGCTCTCGCCGCCCTTGGGGTTGGCGTAGCCGTAGCCCGCGTACTCGACCAGGGTGGGGAAGGGGCCCTTGCCGCCGCCGGCGGGCAGGTGCACGTCGATCGCGAGCTTGGTGCCGTCGCGCGTGGTCAGGTAGCCGTACCCCTCGGCGGGGATGGCCTGGCGGTAGCCCCTCGTGTCGCGCGGCGCGGAGGCCTTCGACAGGACCGTCACGCGGCGCGCCCCCGCGGTACCGGCCGCGACCCGGTAGGTGCCCGGGGCCACGTGGCGGAAGACGACGCCCCCGAGCGCGCCCGCGCGCTGGGTCCTGCGCACTCCGCGGGCCACGAGCGTGACGCCGGCCCCCGGCTTGACGCCTGTGACCTGCACCTGCTCGACGCTGCCCCGCGCGACGGCGCCGGCAGCCTGCGCCGCGGTCGCGCCCACGGCGGGCAGCACCCCGGCGGCGACGAGGGCCGCCAGCAGCGCCGGAGCCCGCCGCCGGGCGGTGGGGCGGCGCAGGAGCGGGAACGGCGCGTGGTTCATGCGCCGCACCCTCTCACCCCGCGGTCCATCCGTGCGGCGGCACGTCGCGCACGAATGGCTCACCGACCAGGACGGCGCGGCCGTTCTTCGACGGCTCGCACCAGCTCGTGCGCTTCCGGGTGCCGTCCTGCGCCGAGGACGCCTGCGAGGATGCGCTGCCCGCCGGCCCGGCGGCCAACCCAGGAGGGGTCACATGCAGCTCACAGGACGTCGCGGCGCGACGCTCATCACGGTCCTCGGCGCGCTCGGCGCCCTGACCGGCGCGGCCTCCGCGCAGGCCGCGCAGAAGACGGTGTGGCTCTGCCGTCCCGGGCTCGCGTCGAACCCGTGCGCCCCCAAGCTGACGACCACGCGCATCAGCGGCGCCGGCGTCGTGGGCAGCCGGCTCAAGGTGACCAAGGACGCGAAGCCGAAGGTGGACTGCTTCTACGTCTACCCGACGGTCAGCGGGCAGTCCGGGCTCCAGGCGACGAAGGCCATCGACCCCGAGGAGCGCTCGATCGCGCTCTACCAGGTGGGCCGCTACTCGCAGACGTGCCGGGTCTTCGCGCCCGTCTATCGCCAGATCACGCTCGCCGGGCTGCTGCGGCCCGAGGAGGTGACGCCGGCGATGGGCGCGCAAGCGTACGGCGACGTGCGCGACGCGTTCCGCGACTACCTCAAGTACGACAACAAGGGCCGCGGCATCGTCTTCGTCGGCCACTCCCAGGGCACCTACGTGCTCCGCAAGCTGATCGCCGAGGAGGTCGACAAGAAGGCCGCGGTGCGCAAGCGCCTGGTCTCCGCGGTGCTGCTCGGCGGCAACGTGACCGTGAAGAAGGGCAAGGACGTCGGCGGCGACTTCCAGCACATCCGCGCGTGCCGCTCCGCGACCCAGCTCGGCTGCGTCGTCGCGTTCTCGACGTTCAACCAGACGCCGCCGAACCCGTCCCGGTTCGGCCGCCCGCGCCAGGCGCTCGGCGTCGGGCCGGCGGACTCCAGCGGGCTGGACGTCCTCTGCACGAACCCCGCCTCGCTGCGCGGCGGCGCCGGCAAGATCACCGCGATCTTCCCGTCCGCGCCGTTCGCCCCGGGGACCGCCATCGGGCTGCTCACGACGCAGGTCGGCTTCCCGATGCCGACGGTCGCCACGGCCTTCGAGCAGGCCGACGACGTCTACACCGCGCGCTGCTCGAACGCGAACGGCGCCCACGTGCTGCTGCTGAGCGGCGCCGACGCGCTCAAGCCGCTCCCCGACGCCACGTGGGGCCTGCACCTCGCCGACGCCAACATCGCGCTCGGGGACCTGAATGCCCTCGTGCGCAAGCAGGCCATCCGGTACGCCGCCCAGCGCTGAGCGCCCGCGCCGCACGGCCGCGCCCCGTCGCCGCCGCCGGCGCGACGGGGCGCGGCCCGCGTCGCGCTGTCGTAGGGTGCGCCCGGTGTCGCGCCTGTCGCAGCACGACGCCCTGCTGCCCGTCCTGGGCGCGGCGCCCGTGGGCGTCGGGTTCTACGACGCCGAGCTCCGCTACACGTGGGTCAACGAGGCGCTGGCCACGATCCACGGCAGGCCCGCCGCCGAGCACGTCGGACGCACCATCGTGGAGGTCAACCCCCACGCCCCGGCCGACGTCGTCGAGCTCTTCGCGCGGGTCTTGGAGACGGGCGAGCCGATCGGGGACCACGTCGTGTCGTCGCAGACCGCCGCCGAGCCGTCGCGCGACCGGCACTGGTCGATCAGCGTCTTCCCGAGCCGCGGGCCGAGCGGGGACCCGGGGCTCGGGAGCATCATCACCGAGGTCACGGCGATGCAGGTCGCCCGCCAGTCGGCTGCCACGCTCAAGGAGGCCCTGGCGGTCGAGGCGACGATCCTCGAGCAGGTGATCGCCCGGGTGCCCATCGGTGTGACGCTGCTCTGGGGGCGCGAGCTGCGCTACCGCGTCATGAACGGCCAGGGCCGGCGCATGCTCCCCGACCGCGGCCCGCTCGTCGGCCGCACTCCGGCCGAGGTCTACCCCGAGACGGCGGCGACCTTCGCGGCCACGATCGCGCCGCTCTTCGACTCCGGCGAGGAGCTGACCCTCCGCGACTACCGACTCCCGTTCGACGAGGACCCGGGCGCGCTGGACGGCGAGCGCTCCTACGATGTGACGTTCACACCGATCCGCGTCGACGGCCCCGTCGGGGGCATCCTCGTGACCTACCTCGACGTGACCGACGCCGTGCGCGAGCGGCGCGAGCTCGAGCGCGAGCTCGCCGAGGAGCGCCGCATCGCCGACACGTTGCAGCGCGCGCTGCTGCCCCGGCGCCTGCCCGACGTCCCTGGAATCGAGTTCGCCGTCCGCTACCAGCCCGCCGGCGAGCGATTCGAGGTCGGTGGCGACTTCTACGACGTCTTCCCCGCGCACGACGGCAGCTGGATCGCGGTGGTCGGGGACGTCTGCGGGAAGGGCCCGCGGGCCGCGGCCCGCACCTCCATGGTCCGCTACGCGCTCCGCGCCGAGGCCACCCACGCCGAGCGGCCCGCGGACCTCCTGCAGCTGCTCAACGAGGACGTGCGCCGCGACCTCGCCGCCGAGGACGAGGCAGACTTCGTCACGCTCGTGCTGCTGTCGCTGTCGCCGGGCGACGACGGAGTCGGAGTATGCCTCGCCTCCGCCGGCCATCCTGCCGCCATCCTCACCGGGCCCGGCGGCGCGTGGCGGCTGCTCGGCTCGCCCGCCTTGCCGGTCGGCGTGGCGGACGATCCCACGTACGAGCAGCACGGCGACCATCTGGCCCCGGGCGAGCGGCTGGTGCTCTACACGGACGGCCTGCTCGACGCCCACGCCCCGGACGCTGCGCTCACCACCGAGGATCTCGCGACCCTGGCCGCCGAGGGCGGGACCGTCGAGGAGGTCGCCGACCGGCTGCTCGCCCATATCACCGAGGCCGACGCGCCCGCGCGGGACGACTGCGCGCTCGTGGTCGTCGGCCTGCGCGACGTCTAGCCGCCGGGTCGTGCCCGACGCCGGTCCCGCCGCCCGCCGCTCCGACCTCGTCCACGAGCGCCTGCGCCGCGACATCCTCGAAGGCCGGCTTGCGCCGGGGGACGCCGTCGCCTCAGAGCGCGTCCTCGCCGAGGAGCTGGGCGTCAACCGGCACGCGGTCCGCGAGGCCCTCAAGCGCCTCGAGCAGGCCGGGCTCGTGCGCATCAGCCAGGGCGGGGCCACCCGCGTGCTCGACTGGCGCGAGAGCGCGGGGCTCGAGGTGCTGCTGGACCTCGTCGCGGGAGCAGGCGGCGAGCCGCCGCCGCTCGGGCTGGCGCGTGCGGTGCTGGAGATGCGCGAGAGCATCGGCGTCGATGCCGCGCGCCGCTGCGCCATGCGCGCCGACGCAACCCGGCGCCACGCGGTCGCCGAGCTGGCGCGGCACGCGGCGGCGCTGATCGGCGCGGCGCCGGACGCCGAGGTCGACGCGGCGTACGCGGACCTGTGGCGGGGCCTGGTCGCCGGGTCGCAGAACATCGCCTACCGGTTGGCGCTGAACTCGCTGGTGGCGGCGCTCGACGTCCACCCGGGTATCGCAGATGCCCTCCGCCCGCGAGACCCGGACGGCCTGCGGGCGCTGGGGGCGGCGATCGAGGGCGGGGAGCCCGCCGCGGCGGAGGGCGCCGCCCGCCGGCTGCTGGCCCCGGACGTCGACGCGCTCGGTTGACCCGCATGGCGGCAACTGGTACAACCAGTACATGGACCGCTTGCTGGTGGCCGCCATCCCGTTCTTCTTCCTGTTCATCGGGGTCGAGCTGCTCGCGCTGCGCCACGCAGCGCACGAGGCCGGCGAGGAGCGCGCGGCGCTGGGCTACGCGGGGCGCGACACGGCGACGAGCCTCGCCATGGGGGTCGGCCACCTCTTCGTCGGCGCGGGGTGGAAGGTGGTGGCGGTCGCGCTGTACGCGGGCCTCTACACGCTCAGCCCGCTGCACCTACCGACGTCGGCCTGGTGGACGTGGGTGCTCCTCTTCTTCGCCGACGACCTCGCGTTCTACTGCTACCACCGCAGCCACCACCGCATCCGGCTCTTCTGGGCCACGCACATCGTCCACCACTCCTCGCAGCACTACAACCTCTCGACGGCCCTGCGCCAGGACTGGACGCCGTTCAGCGCCACGCTGTTCTGGGCGCCGTCGGCGCTGCTCTTCCCGCCGTGGATGGTCCTGCTGGCCCTGACGTGGAATCTGCTCTACCAGTTCGGCCTGCACACGGAGGCCGTCGACCGGCTGCCGCGGCCGGTCGAGTGGCTCTTCAACACGCCGAGCCACCACCGCGTCCATCACGGGTCGCAGCACCAGTACCTCGACCGCAACTACGCCGGGATCCTGATCGTGTGGGATCGCCTCTTTCACAGCTTCGAGCCCGAGGGCGAGCGCGTCCGCTACGGCCTGACGACCAACATCGAGACCCACCACCCGGCGCGGGTCGCCTTCGGCGAGTGGCAGGCCCTCTGGCGCGACGTGCGCACCGCGCGGCGCTGGCGCGACCGCTTCGGCTACCTCGCCAACGGCCCGGGCTGGGCCCCCGCGGCCGGCGACGCCGGGGGTGTGCAGCACAGCGCTCCCATGACGGCCTCGATGGTGCAAGCCCCCGGGCCGGGAGTGGTCACCCGCCGGTACCGTGGCGGCGATGAGCGCTGCCCCGCCGGCCCCGGAGTCCCGCCTGGCGATCGCGCTGCGCTGGCGCGACATGGACATGCTCGGCCACCTCAACCAGGCCGTCTACCACGAGCTGCTCGAGGAGGGCCGCGGCGCGATCATGGCGACGGTCGGCGCCCACGTGGCGTTCGTGCTCGCGCGCGTCGAGATCGACCACCTGCGGGAGGTCCGCCGTGCCGACGGGTCGATCGACGTGGTCACCCGCGTGGCCGAGGTCGGCACGAAGAAGGTCGTGATGGAGCAGGAGGTGCAGCTCCCCGGAGGCGACGTCGCGGCCCGCGCGCGCTCCTGGCTCGTCGCGTGGGATCCCGCCCGCCGCGCCTCCCGGGCGCTCACCGCCGAGGAGCGCGTGGCCCTCGGCGCTCCTTAGCTGCGTCACAATCCCCGGGCGGACACTGCTGCCATGAAGCTGACTCCCCCCACCCTCCTGGTCACGGGCGCCGTCGCGGTCGCCTCCGTCGCCTACGCCGTCGGCAGCCAGTCCGGCTCCGGTGATGCCGGTGCCGCCACGAAGACCGCCGCCGCCGCGGCCACCGGCGCGACCGGACCCGCGGGCGCCGGCCCCGGCCGGCGCTTCGGCCACGGCCCCAGGGGCCCGCTGGGCCGTGCCCGCGGCCTCGCCGCCGCCGCGAAGGTGCTCGGCGTGACCCCGGCGAAGCTGCGCAGCGCGCTGGAGGACCTGAAGCCCACCCCGCCGCCGAAGGGCGAGCGGCGCGACGAGCTCGCCGCCGCGCTCGCCAAGGCGACCGGCGTCGACGAGGCGAAGGTCGCCGCCGCGCTTCAGGCCGGGCGCCCCGGCGCCGAGGAGCGCACCGCCCGCTTCGACGCGCTGGCCCAGGAGCTCGGCGTCAGCGCCGCCAAGGTGCAGGCCGCGTTCGAGGCCGTCCGCCCCGGCCGTGACGGCAAGCCGGGCGCCCGCCCGGACCGCGCGACCTTCCTCACCTCGCTGGCCAAGGAGCTCGGGGTCGACGAGACCAAGCTCACCGCCGCCCTCGGCAAGGTCGGCCCGGGCCCCCTCGGGCGCGGCCCCGGCGAGCGCGGGCGTCGCGGTCCCGGGCCCGGCGGTCGCGGTCCCGGTGGCCCGGGCGGCCCCGGTGGTCCCGGCCTGCGCGGTCCGGGCCACGGCGGGCTCGACACCGCGGCGCTGGCCAAGGCGCTGGGCGTCGACGAGGCGAAGGTCACCGCCGGCCTGAAGGCGTTCAAGACCACGGAGCAGGCCCGCCACCAGGCGGCGTTCGCGGCCTTCCGCAAGGCCCTCGCGGACAAGCTCGGCGTCTCCGAGGCCAAGGTGACCGAGGCGTTCGGCGCCTTCGGCAAGCGACCGTAGGGAGCCGTCGCGGGCGCGGATGGCACTTCGTGACCTCCGCGTCCTCGTCGTCGACGACGAGGCGAGCATCCGCGAATCCCTCGAGCGCGCCCTGCGCCTCGAGGGCTTCGCCGTGGAAACGGCCGACGGCGGCCGCGCGGCCCTTGCGGCGGTCGCCCGGCGGCCACCGGCGGTGGTGGTCCTCGACGTCACGATGCCGGACCTCGACGGCGTCGCGGTCCTGCGCCGGCTGCGGGCCGACGGCATCGACGTGCCGGTCTGCATCCTGTCCGCCCGCGACGACGTCGAGGACCGCGTCGCCGGCCTGCAGGCGGGCGCCGACGACTACCTCGTCAAGCCCTTCGCCCTCGAGGAGCTCACCGCGCGGCTGCACGCACTGCTCCGCCGGCGCGGGACGGATGCAGCCAGCACGATCGTGCTCGGGGACCTGGTCGTCGACGCCTCCCGGGCCGTCGCCACGCTCGGCGGCCGCGACCTCGGGCTCACCCGCCGCGAGTTCGAGCTGCTGACGACGTTCGCCCGGCACCCGGGCAAGGTGCTCTCACGCGACCAGCTGCTCGACCAGGTGTGGGGCTACACCGCCGATGTCGAGACGAACGTCGTAGACGTCTTCGTGGGTTACGTGCGGCGCAAGCTCGAGGCGGGCGGGGAGCCCCGCCTGCTGCACACGGTGCGCGGCGTGGGCTGGGCGCTGCGGGCGTGAGCGCCCTGCGGCCGGGGAGCCTGCGCGCCCGTCTCACGCTGGCGACGCTCGCCCTGCTCGTGGTCACCTTCCTGGTCGCCGGAGCAGTCCTGCTCGCGGCGGTCGGCCGCGACGGCCGGAACGCCGTTGACGCGGAGCTCGCCGACCGCGCCGCGAGCGTCACGCGGCCGGGCCCTGGAGGGCCCGGAGGCCCGGGACCTCCGCTCGGCGGCCTCGGGCCGCGCCGGCGCGGCGCCGAGCCGCTGCTGGCCGGGTCGGGGACCTTCGTGCAGGTCGCCGTCGGCAACGAGGTCCTGGAGCAGCGCGGCGACGTGCCGGTGGGCGCGCCGGCCGTGCCCGAGCGCCCGGGCCTGGTGACCATCGACATCGCGGGCGTGGCCTGGCGGTCGCTCACCGTGGCCGGCGCGACCCGGGCGGGCCCCGCGCGTCTGCAGCTCCTGCAGAGCCTCGCCCCCGTCCACGAGCGGGTCGACGCGGTCCGCCGCATCGCGGTGCTCGTCGGCCTGCTCGCGCTCGCCGCGGCAGCGGCCGGGACGTGGGTGCTCACCGGGCTCGCGGTGCGCCCGCTGGCGCGGCTGCGCGACGGCGCCACCCGCGTGGGTTCCACGGAGGACCTCGCGACCCCGCTCCCGGTGGACGAGGGGCCCGACGAGGTCCGGGCGCTGGGTGCGGCGCTCAACGACATGCTTGCGCGCCTGCGCGGTTCGACCGAGGCGCTGCAGCGCGCGCTGGAGTCCACCCGGCGCTTCGCCGGGGACGCGGGTCACGAGTTGCGCACCCCGCTCACCGGTCTGCGGGCGAACGTCGACGTCCTGCGGCGCAACCCCGGCCTGCCCGTCGCCGAGCGCGACGCGGTGCTCGCCGACGTGGCCGCGGAGCAGGAGCGCACCGTCCACCTGCTCGACGGCCTCACGGCGCTCGCGCGGGGTGGCGCCGCCGACTCCCTGCCCCGCGAGCCCATCGAGCTCGCCGACCTCGTCGACGTGGCGGTCTCCGCCGCCCGCCGCCGCCACCCCGGCGTCCGCTTCGAGCTCGTCGAGGACGTCGGGAGCGCCGCGCTCGACGGCTGGGCCGGCGGTCTGCGCCTCATGGCCGACAACCTGCTGGAGAACGCAGCGCTCCACGGGCGGCCCAGCGGGACCGTCCGCACGACGCTGCAGCGCGTGGACGGCGGCCTGCGGGTGGCCGTGGACGACGACGGACCGGGCATCCCGGCGGCGGGGCGCGCGGCGATGCTCGAGCCCTTCCGCCGCGGCGAGCGCCCCCGCAGCCCCGGCACCGGGCTCGGCCTCGCGATCGCCGCCCAGCAGGCCGTCCTCCACGGCGGGGAGCTCGTCCTGGGGGAGAGCGAGCTTGGCGGGCTGCGCGCGGAGGTGGTCGTCGGGCCGCTCACGAGTACGTCGCTATGGGCCGGGCGGTGACGCACGGACGTGGCTCACACACCCCCCGGCTTCCCGCGCCCACCGCGTGGGTAGAGCCTTGGGGTGACCAACCCTGAACGACCGGCAGAGCCGGCGGGCGGCCTCATGGGCAAGCTCGTCGGGAAAGCGAAAGAAGCCGCGGGCTCCTTGACCGGGGACGACGCGCTCGCCCGCGAGGGCCGCCTGCAGCAGGCGTCCGTCGAGGCCGAGACCGACGCCGCCCGTGAGGCAGCCGAGGCAGAGCGCGTCGCGGCCGCGGCGGACCTCGAGCAGGAGAAGACCGACGTCGAGCTCGAGCGCGAGCGTCTGCGCGCGGAGGTCGAGTCGTCCGATCGCGAGCAGCGCGCCGCGGCCGATCGCCTCGCCGCCGAGCAGCGCGCGGAGCAGCAGGCCGCCTCCGAGCAGGTCGGTGCGGAAGCGCAGAAGCGCGCCACCGACGCAGCGGCCGACCGCGAGACCGAGCAGGCCGAGCGCGAGCACATCGCCCGCGAGCAGGATGCCGCGCGGCTCCAAGAGGAAGCGCGCCGCGCCGAGCAGCGCGCCTCCGCCATCGATCCCGAGGAGTCCTAGATGAACCTGTTGACCACCGTCGTGCGCACCTACGTCAAGGCGGCGCGCCTCCCGATCGACACCGTCCTGAAGCTCTCGGGCCAGAGCCGCACCAGCGGCGCGGCCCTCAAGGCGGATGCCGCCGAGGCGGCCGTCAAGGACGCCGCCGCAACGGTGACAGGCGACTCCCAGCTCAAGCAGGAGGCGACCCGCAAGAAGGTCGCCACGGACGAGCGCCGCAAGGCAGCCGTGCTGCGCGACGCCGCCACCCAGGCCACGCGGGCCGCCGAGACGGTCCGCGAGGAGGACCTTGCGCGCGTCGAGCGCGAGCGCAAGCAGGCCGACGAGCGCGCGGCCGAGCGCAAGCGCAAGGCCGAGGCCAAGCGCAAGCAGGACAAGGCCGCCGCGGCCAAGACCGAGGCCAAGCGCAAGCAGGCCGCCGACCAGGCCGAGGCGGAGCGCAAGGAGCAGCTCGCCGACCAGGAGCGCCGCAAGCGCCTCGAGCAGCTGGACCGCGAGACCGTCGCCCTCGGCGAGAAGGACGAGGCGCTCACGGCCGCCGACGAGGCGCAGCGCCTCAAGGACGCCGCCGCCAAGGCGAAGGCCGAGCGCAAGTCGAGCTGACCCCGAGGGGGTGTGGGGGATCGTGATGCCCCAGGCGGCACGATCCCCCACACGTCCGTTCGCTTGCCCTGAGGAGGACGCCGGGCGTAGGCTCGCCGACCGCCGCGTCGCAGTCCCGCGACGTGCAGGACCGGGGGTCGGACATGGAGTGGGTCGCACGGCGCAGGGTCGCGAGCAGGACCGTCGCGGCGGTGACGATCGCGGCGGGCACGCTCGCCGCGGGGCTGGCCGGGGCCTCCCCGGCCGCCGCCGACGGGCCCGGGGTGGGCGCGCCCTGGGTGGTCTCCGTCGGCGACTCGTACATCTCCGGCGAGGCCGGCCGCTGGGCGGGCAACTCGAACAGCTCGGCGGCGTCCACGGACGCGCTCGGAGCTTCGGCCTATTGGGACAACGCGTCGGGGACCGGGGAGCAGATCGCCCGCTGCCATCGCTCGCGCTCCAACGAGGCGGCGATCGGCACGGCACAGGCGCTCGACCTCGCCTGCTCGGGAGCGAAGACGACGACCGACGCCTCGGGCCAGTACTTCAAGCCCGGCTTGGACTTCTACGCGGACGCCTCCGGGCGCCAGGGCCAGGCCGCCGCGCTGCAGGCCTTCGCGCGCACGCACAACGTCTCGATGGTGCCCGTCTCCATCGGCGGCAACGACTTCAACTTCGCCTCGGTGGTCACCACCTGCGTCGAGGACTTCCTGACCTCACCCTCGTGGTGGCCGAACTACTGCAACGACGACTCATCGGTGAAGGCCAACTTCACCGCCGCCAACGTCGCGGCGGTCACGGCGCGGATCCGCCAGGCGACCCTCAACGTCCGCACGGCGATGTCGGGCGCGGGCTACGCGGACGCGGCCTACACGATCCTCGTGCAGGACTACGAGTCGCCGATCCCCACCAGCTCAGGCTTCCGCTACGGGCAGTCGGGCTACGGCCGGCAGTTCACCGGGGGCTGCGGCTTCTGGAACGCGGACGCGAACTGGGCCAACCAGACCGCCCTGCCGACCATCGATGCCGCCGTGCGCAACGCCGCGTCGCAGACGGGCCTGGCCAACGTCAAGCAGCTCGAGCTCGCTGGCGCGTTCAACGGACGCCGGCTCTGCGAGAACACCGTCGGCCTGCTCGAGGAGCGCGGGGTCTCCTCGTGGAGGCAGACCGGCGCGGTCGACAAGGCGGAGTGGGTCAACCAGATCCGCACCGTGTCCACGGTGGGCTCGAACTACTACGTCCAGGAGTCCCTGCACCCGAACTACTGGGGCCAGCTCGCGTTGCGCAACTGCGTGCGCCAGGCGTTCAACGGCGGCGCCCCGCGGGGCGGCACGTGCACCCGCGCCGGCTCCGGCCTGACCAGCGAGGGGGAGCCGGTGATGGCGCTGGGCTAGGGACGACCCCGGCCGTGGCGCGTGCGGCGCCGCGGCCGGGTAGCGTCGAGGAGGTGGACCCCGATCTCCTGCTGGCCGACCAGGCGCTCGACGCGGCGGTGGGCGCGCTCGCCCGCCGCAACCAGCACCACTTCGAGGCGATGACCGAGCCGGAGCGCGCGCAGGCCGTCGATACGTGGCGTGCGCTGGCCACCGACGTGCTCGGGGCGGTGCGTGCGACCGTGGCGACCGAGGGCGCCGAGCCCGTACCCACGACCAGCTACGGCGGGCGCGCGGTGGTCATCTTCGAGGACGCCGGGGGGCAGGACGCCGGCGAGCAGGACGTCAACGTGCACGCCGCGTTCCATCCCGAGCTGCAGCAGGCCGACAACGGGGAGATCGCCGGCACCCCCGCGCAGCTCACAGCGCTCGCGCTGCTCGAGCAGCTCGCGCCGGACGAGGAGCAGGCCGAGGGCGACAGCGCCTGAGGGACGCGGCGCACCGCGCCGCGAAGGTCCGCGTGTCCTGGCCGCTCAGTCGAGGATGCGCTCGGCCTCGTCGTCGATCGCCGACGCGCTCGGCCGCGACCGCAGCGCCTCGAGCCACGCCGTCACCGCGGGGTAGGTCTCCGCGTCGGGGACGAGGTGCGGCGCCCACGCGGGGAGGCGCACCGCGAGCGGCATGCCCGACAGCTCCGCGTAGGTCAGCTGCTCACCGCACAGCCACGGCCCGGGATGCTCGCCCAGGGCCCCCTCGAGCGCCGGCCAGTGCTTGGCGAGCTGGCGGTGCAGGCGGTCGACGACGTCGTCCGGGTCGCCGTCGGCCTTGCCGAACGCCAGCTTGCGCATGCCGAGGAAGAAGTTGGCCACCAGCAGGTCGTCGATCCACTTCGCCCATCCGCGTGCCCAGGCGCGCACGCTCGCCTCGGCGGGCCACAGCGGCGGCTCCGGGTGGGTCTCCTCGAGCCACTCGCAGATGATCGAGCTCTCGCGGATCGGCGCGCGGCCGTCGGTGAACTCCAGGACCGGGACGCGGCCAGGGTCCGTCAGGGCCAGGAAGCGCGCGGCGCGCTTGCCGGGGTGGATCTCCGCGAGCTCGACGGGGACGCCCTTCTCGGCGAACGCCGCCCGCGCCTTGCCGGCGAACGGCGAAAGCTTGAAGGTCCACAGGCGCAGGGTCTCGGGCATGCGCGCATCCTGCCCGAGCACCCCGGTGGGCGTCAGCCGGCCCCCACGGCTGCGTCGCGCCGTTCGCGACGGCGCTCGCGCAGGACGAAGCCGGCGAGCGCCGCGGGCACCGCGAGCGCCGGTCCGCCGAAGGCGATCCCCTCGAGCCAGTGCCCCGCGTGGGCGAGCACGAAGGGGGTCATGCGCCCGCCCCCACCGCGGCCGGCCGGCGCGGCGCGGTCCGGCGGAGGACCTCGGGTCGCGGTGGCCCGCCCTCGGCCCGGCCGACGCGGGTGAGCGCCCAGCCCATCAGCGCGATCAGCGCCACGAAGAGGCCGAGGACCACGAGCCCCGCGGCGCCCCACAGCCAGGTCGGGACGTCGGTGCGGCGCTCGCGCTGCAGCACGCGCGAGTCCGGCACGAACGCGCGCTCGAAGCGGGCCGAGGCCGGGACGGCGGGCGACGGGATCGCCGTGTCGGCCGGCAGCGAGACGGGCAGCGCGGCGAGGGTCCCGCCGCGGTGCAGGCGGAGCATGGTCTTCCAGCTGCCGCCGACGGGCATCGGCGCCGAGCGGTAGACGCCCGGGGCGAGCTCGCGCAGCGGCTCGCTGTGGAGCCGGGCCCGGCCCTGCCAAGCGAACGAGCGCAGCCAGTCGGCGTCGCGCACCGCGCCCGGCTCGGAGAAGCGGACGGTCGCGACGACGCGGCCGGGACCGGCCGGCGTGAGCGCGACCGCGGCGCGGAGGCCGTCGGGGGCTCCGGTCGGGGCGAGGAGCGCGGCGACGACCGCGACCGCCAGGACGCCGGCCAGCGCCGAGCGGCGGACGGCACCGGCCCCGGCGAGCTCCGGCCGGCGGAGCAGCCCCCCGGCGGCGAAGACGCCCACCGCGGAGCCGGCCAGCGCGGCCACGACGCCGAGGGCGAGCGCTTCGGGGAGGAGGTGCGCCGGCCAGGGCAGCGGCATCCACACGT
>JBBQZE010000041.1:0-16571 GCA_038207985.1 Solirubrobacterales bacterium | reverse complement strand
TGGCCAGCAGGACCGCCTCCTCTCGGGTGGGGTTCTCGAAGTGGTGTTCCAAGTCGGCCTCGAAGGTCACGCAATCGCCGGCGGCGAGGTCGTGGCGTTCGCCGTCGATGACCAAGCGCAGCGCGCCGCGCTCGACGATGGAGACCTCGCGCGCGCCGGGCTCGTGCATCGGCGGATCGCCCTGCTCGCCCGTCCGCGCGCCCGGCGCGAGCACGTGGCGCGACAGCTCGGTGCGCATGCCGGGCAGCGGCGGCGTGAGCAGCTCGAAGCGATGCCCGCCTCCGCCGCCGCCACGGCGGTCGGCGGCCCGGACGACGGAGACCGTCCCGGTCTCGTCGAGGCGCAGTAGCTGGGAGAGCCGCAGTTCGAGGCCCGCGGCGATGCGGGCGGCGATCTGGAGGGTCGGGCTGGTCTCACCGCGCTCGACCTGGGAGAGCATCGGCGCGGAGACGCCCGAGCGCTCGGAGAGATCGCGGAGCGAGAGGTCGGAGGCCTCGCGGAGCGCCTTGACGCGCGGGCCGATCCGGATGCTCCGCTCGAGGTCCTCGGTGACCGCCATGACCGCGTGTACGTTATCACGTACACGCGCTCACCGGCACGGCGGCTTCCTCGCCCCCTCCGGGTTCCCGTCAGGTCAAGGCGCCCTCGAACCCGCAGGCGATGCGGACGAGGATCCGGGCAGTCGTGACGACGTCCGCCACCATCACGCGCTCGTCGACGCCGTGTGCGCGCTCGATGCCCCGGGGCCCGCACATGACCGTCGGGATCCCGCGCGCGGTGAACAGGCGCATGTCCGCCCCCCAGGGGACGCCGGCGAAGGCGCCACCGCCGGGATGCTCGGCGACGGCGGCACGCTGAGCGAGGACGGCGAGCGGCGCGTCGACCGCGGTGTCTGCGGGGGCGAACTGGCCTCCGGACCAGCCGAGCTCCACTTGCCCGGGCGGCGCGGCGTCGCGGACGGCGCGTTCGACCGCGACGCGGGCGTCGGCGACGGCTTCGCCGATGCGAACGGGTGCGCGCCCCTCGAACTCGAGACGGTCCGGAACCATGCTCGACCAGAGCCCGCCCTCGATGCGGCCGACAAGGACGGGATAGGCAAGCTCGAGACCGGCCATCAGGGGGTGCGCGACGTCTGCGTTGAGCTCGGCTTCGAGCGCATGCAACGCCCGGTGGACCGGGAGGTAGCAGTCGATGGCGCTGACCCCCTCGAGGCGATGGGCGGCATGTGCCGAGACGCCGTGGACCGTGCCGGTGAAGGTGAGCGATCCCGCTTGGGCGCAGACGACGTCGAAGCCCGTCGGCTCGGTGATGACGCACGCCGCCCACTCCGCGTCGTGCTCGAGCGCCGCGAAGGCCCCGAGGCCGCCGTCCTCCTCGGAGGCCACCGCGAGCAGGCTGGGTGCGCACGCGAGGTCCGCGTCGCTCGCGTGCAGTGCGCCGAGGGCGTGCAGCGCGGCCAGCACACCGGCCTTCATGTCGGCGCTGCCGCGACCGTGGAGCTCACCGCCCCGTACGACGCCGGACCACGGGGTGCCGTCCGCCCAGGGCACGGTGCCCGGCCCGACGACGTCCACGTGCCCGCACAGCGCCAGGCGCGGCCGCCCGGCACACGCTCCCGGGAGGTCGACGCGCAGGCCGAGCAACTCCGCGCGCGGCGCCTCTTCTCCGGGGTGGTCCGGGTGGGCCCGCAGGACTGCGAGGTCGTGCTCGACGAGCGTGGGGACGAGCCCCAAGGCCTCCGCCTGCGCGGCGAGCAGTTCCAGGACCTCGCGCTCGTGGCCCGTGGTGCTCGCCACGCGCACGGCGGCCTGCAGCCCTGAGAGCAGCGCATCGGGCTGCAGGGCCGCCAGCGCCGCCGCGACGTCTCGCTCCGACGACACCCCAGCCGTCACGGGGTCGGCGCGCCGGCGACGCCGTCGTCCGGGACGTCGACGAGCGCGAGCGCCTTGGAGACGGCGTTCGACACGGCCCGTGCGTAGGCCGTGGCCGCCGCCTCGATGATGTCCGTCGCCACGGCCTGGCCGGTCCCGGTGACCCGCTCCCCCGAGAGCGTTCCTGGCGTGTGCGAGCGCACCGCGGCGCCGGGATCGCCGAGCTCGACCACGACGTTGACCTCGCCGAGGGCGTCGGCGTACGGCGTCACCGCCTCGACGCGGAACTCGCGCAGGCGGGCGTCGACGCCCGTCGCGGCGTTGATCGCCTTGAAGATCGCGTCGACCGGGCCGTCCCCCGTGAACGACCCTTCGGTCACCGTGCCGTCCGGGCCGCGGACCGCGACCGTGGCGTGCGGCGGGCGGCGCGTCGAGGCCTCGACGTCGAACCACTCGACCCCCCAGCCGGCGTGCTCCGCGCGGAGCTCGTCGTCGAGCAGGGCCTCGAGGTCCATCGCGGTCACGGACTTCTTGCGGTCGGCGACCTCCTTGAAGCGCTTGAACGCCGCGTTGAGCGTCGCCCCGTCGATGCGGTGGCCGAGGTCCTCGAGCGCCGCCTTCAGCGCCGCGCGGCCCGAGTGCTTGCCGAGGACGAGCGCGTTGACCTCCAGCCCGACGGTCCGCGCGTCCATGATCTCGAAGGTCGACCGGTCCTTCAGCACGCCGTCCTGGTGGATCCCCGACTCGTGGGCGAACGCGTTGCGCCCCACGATCGCCTTGTTGGGCTGCACCGCGTAGCCGGTCAGGCGGCTGACCAGGCGCGAGGCACGGGCGATCTCCGTCGTGTCGACGCCCGTGTGCAGCCCGCCGATCGCCGCGGCGCGGACGTGCAGCAGCATCACGATCTCCTCGAGCGACGCGTTGCCCGCGCGCTCGCCGATGCCGTTGATCGCGCACTCGACCTGCCGCGCGCCCGCCTGCACGCCGGCGAACGAGTTCGCCACCGCCAGGCCGAGGTCGTCGTGACAGTGGGTGCTGAGCGTGACTCCGTCGAGGCCCGGCACCAGCTCGTAGAGCCGGGTCAGGAACGCCGCGTACTCCTGGGGCATCGCGTAGCCGACGGTGTCCGGGACGTTGATCGTCGTCGCGCCCTCCTCGATCGCGACCCGCAGCACCTCGGCCGTGAACTCCACGTCGGCGCGGGTGGCGTCCATCGGCGAGAACTCGACGTCGTCCACGAGCGCCTTGGCCTGCGCGACCGCGGCCCGCGTCAGGCCGAGGACGTCGGCGCGCGTGTTGCGCATCTGGTGCTCGATGTGGATGTCCGACGTCGAGACGAACGTGTGGATCCGAGGTCGCTCCGCGTCTCGGACGGCCTCGCCGCAGCGCTCGATGTCGGCGGCGTTGGCACGAGCGAGGCCGCAGACGATCGGGCCGCTGACCTGCCGGGCGATGGCCTGCACCGCCGCGAAGTCCCCCGGGGAGGCGATGGGGAAGCCCGCCTCGATGACGTCGACGCCGAGGCGCGCGAGCTGGTGGGCGATCTCGAGCTTCTCGCTCGCGTTGAGCGAGATGCCGGGCGACTGCTCGCCGTCGCGCAGCGTGGTGTCGAAGATGAGGACGCGGTCGGCGTCGTTGCGGTCGGACATGCGCTTCTCCTTTGGGTGGTCTGCGGGCTCTCGACTTCGCTCGCGGCTTCAGGCGGCCGCCACGCGCAGATGCATCCCCCTAGCGGGGGAGGAGAAGTCGGAGCAACGCGGAGGAGAACTGCATCGCGAGGCCAGCGTACCAGCGGTCCGTCACGGCACGAGCACCACCTTGCCGACGTTGCGGCGCTCGGAGAGCATCCGGTGCGCCTCGCCCGCCTGGGCGAACGGCACCTCGGCGGCGACCACCGGGCGGATGACCCCCTCGTCCAGCAGCGCGGTCAGCGGGCCGATCCACGGCTCGAGGGTCCCGCGGTCGTCCCAGAGGCGCAAGAGGTTCAGGCCGATGACCGCCTTGGAGTCGCCCATCTGCCCGATGAGGCTGAAGCCCCGGATCATGCGCAGCGCCTTCGGCGCGGCCTTGAGGAGGTTCTTCTTCTCGCCGGCGACGACGCTCGAGGCGCCGTAGGCGACGAGCCGGCCGCCCGCCCGCAGCAGGCCGTAGGAGCGCTTGAACGAGGCGCCACCCAGCGCGTCCATGACGATGTCGAAGCCGCCCAGGTCCCGCTCCCAGCCGTCCACCGTGTAGTCGAGCACCTCGTCGGCGCCGTTGGCGCGCACCGCCGCGTGCTTGCCGGGCGACGCCGTGCCCCACACCTCCGCCCCCGCGGCCTTCGCGATCTGCGTGGCCGCGGTTCCCACGCCCCCGGCCGCGGCGTGGATGAGCACCTTCTCCCCCGCCCGCAGCGAGCCGAAGCCGACGAGCGCCGCCCATGCCGTGCCGTAGTTGACCGGGATCGCCGCGCCCTCGGCCCAGCTCATCCCCTCGGGCAGCGCGATGCAGTCGCCCGCCGTGACGACGACGTCCTCCGCGTAGCCGCCGAAGCGACACCCGGCCGCGACCCGGTCGCCGACAGCCCGGCCGGTGACGCCCTCGCCGACCTCCGTCACCTCGCCCGCGACCTCGTAGCCGACGACCACGGGCGGCGGCGGGGCGTCCTCGTAGAGGCCCTGACGCGCCATCACGTCGGCGAAGTTCACCCCCGCAGCCCGTGCCGCGATGCGGACCTGGCCCCGCCCGCAGGGCGGGGACGGGCGCTCCTGCACGGCGAGCACCGAGGTGTCGCCGTGGGCGGTGATGACGACGGCGCGCACGGCTCAGACCTCCGGCGCGATCGCCGTCGTGCTCGGAGGCCGCTCGAGCGCGTCGCGATCCGCATGCTCGGGGCGGCGTTGGAAGAACCCTGTGCCGTCGGTGGCCCAGGCCACCAGCATCAACACGAGCCCGAGCAGCAGGCCGCCGATCCCGATGATGATCGGCACCTCGATCCCCAGGACGGGCTTCGAGTAGTTGAAGTCCTCGGCGTAGCCCTTCGTGCCGTAGTCGATGTAGGCCTTGACGAACACGAACGCCAGGGCCGAGGCGCCGAGCAGCGGCAGCAGGCCCACGAACACGAGGTTCTTCGCGCTGCGGAGCAGCACCCGGCGGTAGTACAAAGCGCAGGCCACCCCCGTGAAGCCGTAGTAGAAGGCGATCATGAAGCCGATCGCGGTGACCGAGTCGCCGAGCACGTTCGTGCTGAGCTGGTTGACCGCCACGAACCAGACGGCGGACACCACCCCCATCGCGATGGTCGACACGGTCGGGGTCATGAAGCGGGGGCTGACATGGCCGAAGGCCTTCGGGATCGCCCCCCACCGGGCCATCGACAGCGTCGTGCGCGCCGTGGGCAGGATCGTCGTCTGCGTCGAGGCGGCCGCGGAGCTCAGCACGGCGATGATCAGGAGTTTGTCCAGCGGCGAGCCGAAGACCTTCGTGCCGAGCACGCTGAGCACGTCGTCCTGGTTGTCGATCAGCAGCTTGGTCCCGCCGTATGCCTGCGCCGCGAAGGAGACGACGACGTAGATGAGGACGAGCAGCAGGGTGCTGATCACGGCAGAGCGCCCCGGCCCGTTGCCCTCCGAATGGGACTCCTCGTTGACCGCGACGCCGCTGTCCCAGCCCCAGTAGATGAAGGTGCCGAGCAGGACGCCGTCCGCCAGCGCGCCGAACGAGTCGACGTTGAACGGGTTCAGCCAGCCCAGCGACGGGTCGATCGACCCCGCGGGATGGTTCGCGTAGACCTTGACCAGGGCGACGACGGCGAAGAGCGCCAGGGTGACCAACTCGGCGCTGAGCAGGTAGGCCTGCGTCTTGGCGTTGAGCTCGATGCCGATCACGCAGATCCACGTCATCACCACGATCCACAACAGGCCCACGAGCGTCACCGCGAGCGTGGACGCCGTCACGCCGATCAGCAGGAACGTGTAGATGCCGGCGATCTGCGCGAGGCTCGCCATCACGATGATGTCGGCGGCGACGATCGCCCACCCGTTGAGCCAGCCCAGCTGCGGGCCCATCGCCCGGGTGACCCAGGCGAACGTCGTCCCGCAGTCCGGGTCGGCGCGGTTCATGTAGCTGTAGGCGAAGGCGATGCACAGCATCGGCACGAACGAGACGAGCAGCACCGCGGGGGCGGCGAGCCCGATGCCCTGGACCGCCACGATGAACCCGAGGGTCGCGGCCAGGCTGTAGCCCGGTGCCGTGGAGGCGACGCCGATGACGACGTTGGAGAGCGAGCTGATCGCCCCCGTCTTGAGGCCCTTGTCCCCGGGGGCGGAGCCGGCGCGGAGGCGGCCGTCGGGGGGCGGGGCCAGAGGAACGCTCATTGGCGGACCCTACGTCGCCACGGAGCCCGACGGAAGGTTCTCCGGCACAGCGGTCGCGGCGCGCCGGTTCATGTTGGACGCCCCGGCCCGCGGCGGTCAAGCTCCGCGGGTGCTCCTGGGACCCCGACGCCGCCACCTCGGCCGCAGCGCCGCCTGCGCGGTGACGGTGCTGCTGGGGCTCGCCGCTCCGGCGCCCGCCGCGGCGCTCGAGACGGTCGTGCAGGACGACGCGACGCTGCTCCACCGCCCCGCCCAGCAGGTCGCCGCGTCGATGGCCCGGCTGCGGGGGCTCGGGGTCGACCGCGTGCGCCTCACCGCGAACTGGTCCGTCCTGACGCGCGACGCGGACGCGACGCGACGCCCTGCCTTCGACGCCACCGACCCGGCCGCGTACGAGCAGGCCCGCTGGCGCGGGCTCGACCGGGCGGTGCTGTCCGCGCGCGAAGCAGGGCTCGCGATCCTGCTGGACGTCGGCTTCTGGGCGCCGCACTGGGCGACGCACGACCCGCCTGGCCCGCGCGCGCGGACCGACGTCGACCCCGCCGACTACTCAGACTTCGTCACCGCGGTGCTGCGGCGCTACGACGGGACCTTCGCCCCGGCCGCCGACGTCAACGACCGCCCCGACCCGTCGCTGGGCCAGTCGTTCCTCGACAGCGTCTACGGGCCGACGGACGACGCACCGTTCCCGCAGATCCGCGTGGCGCCGCTGCCCGTGGTGCGGCAGTTCGCCCTGTGGAACGAACCGAACCACCCGAGCCTCCTGCTACCGCAGTGGACGCACAGCGGTAGGACGGCGACGCCCGCGAGCCCCGCGCTCTACCGGCGGATGCTGGCGGCGGCGGTGCCCGCCGCGCGCGCCGTGCGCCCGGACGCGCAGCTGCTCGTGGGGAACACGTCGAGCTCGGGCGGCCGGATCGGCACGGGCGCGGTGGCCCCGTTGCGCTTCCTGCGGGAGCTCGCGTGCGTCGACCGGGCGCTGCGCCCCCTGCGGACGCCGGCCTGCACGGGCTTCAGACCGATCCAGGGCGACGGCTGGGCGCACCATCCCTACTCGCGCAACCGGCGCCCCGACCTGCCTGCTCCCGTCGACCGGCCGGACGACGTGGGCATCTCCGGGCTCGGCAAGCTCTCCAAGCTCCTCGACGCGCTGGCCGCCCGCGGGCGCATCAACCCGTCCATGCGCCAGATCCACCTCACCGAGTTCGGCTACGAGACCGAGCCGGTCGCCGGCCGGCCGACCCTGAGCCAGGCGACGCAGGCGCGGTGGATCACCTGGGCCGAGCGCCTGGCCTCCGAGCAGCCGCACGTCGTGAGCTTCGCCCAGTTCCTGCTGCGCGACCAGCCACCGGCCCCCGTGAAGGTCTCCGACTCCCCCGCGCGGGCGTTCGGCCAGTTCGCCACCGGCCTCGAGGAGGCCGACGGGACGCCGAAGCTCGCGGCCTCGAGCTTCGTGGCGGGGCTGTTCGCCCGCGAGCGCGGACCGCGCGAGGCGAGCCTCTGGGTCCGGCTGCGCCTCGGCAGCGGGCCGCGCACGGTCACGGTGGAGGAGGCCCGCGACGCCGGCTACGTGCCCGTCGCGACCCGTCCCGCCACGGGCGGCCCTGTGGTCGGAAGCTTCACCCTCGACGGTGGCGGCATCACCTCGCGCGTGGTGGCCCGAGGCCCCGGCGCGCGCTATCGCCTCGCCGTCCAGGGCGACGACGGGACCGACGTGCGCGGCGTCGACGTCCCCGTCGTAGGCGCGCCGCCGCCCGCCCCGCGGCACTGACGGCACCTGCGTCGCGTGGTACACACCAGGCGCGATGCCCTCGCTCCCCACCGGTTTCCCCGTCAACGATGCGCAGGACGACTTCTCGCGCGCCCGCCGGCGCCAGGCGCTGCGCCGCCTCGGGCGCCGCTTCGAGCGCGGCGGCTCCGACATCGACCTGATCCTTCCCTTCGACGAGGTCGTGGCCGAGCTCGGCCGGACGGGCGAGCGCGATCTGGGCCTCCAGCTCGTCGACCTGGACTCCGTCGTCGGAACGGTCGACCGCACCGGCGGCGGCAACTTCGACCGCCGTTTCGCCCCGACCTCCGCGCGGGTCCGCGTGCGCTGGGAGCGCATCGCCGAGACGATGCACCGGGGCGGCACACTGCCGCCGATCAGCGTCTTCCGCGTCGGCGAGGTCCACTTCGTGCGCGACGGGCACCACCGCGTCTCCGTCGCGCGCGCGCTCGGCCTGACGCAGCTCGAGGCCCGCGTGGTCGAAGTGTCCACCCGGGTGGGCGCCGAGCGGGCGCTCACCCTCGCCGACCTGCCGCTGAAGGGCCACGAGCGTCTGTTCCGCGAGCGCGTCCCGCTGCCGCCCAACGCGCGCGAGCGCGTCGTCCTGGGCGACCCGTGGCGCTACGGGCAGCTCGCCGAGGGCGTCGAGGCCTGGGGCTTTCGGACGATGCAAGACCGCGCCGAGCTGCTGGGCCGCGACCAGGTGGCGTCGCTGTGGTTCGAGGAGGAGTTCGTGCCCGTGGTCGCGATGCTCCACGAGGCCGGCCTCGTCGACCCCGGATCCACCGACGCCGACGCCTACTTCACGGTGAGCGCCGCGCGCTACAAGCTCATGCGGACCCACGAGTGGAGCCCCGAGGTGCTCGAGCGGCTGCGCCAGGAGCGCTGACGGGCTAGGTGCTCGCTGCCCCCCGGTCCGACTCCGCTGCGCTCGCGCCCGGCTCGGGTGCTCCCGCGCCGGCCGCGGGAGCGGGGTCGCTGCGCCCGTCCTGGTCGTCGCCGCCGGTGAGGCGCCGGCCGTCTTGCGGGTCGAAGAGGTGGATGCGCTCCACGTCGAGCCAGAGCCGGCTGGACTTCCCGGAGGCGACCTGGGAGTCCGGCGACAGCCGCGCGACGACGCGGCCGGTCTCCCCCGCTCCCGGCACGTCGCTGAGCCCGGCGTCGCTCGCGATCTCCTCGAGCTCGGCGGAGCTCGCCGTCTCGCCCTCGTAGGTGAAGTAGGCGTACAGCTCCGAGCCCATCGACTCGACGAGCTCGATCTCCGTGTCGAACTCGAACGACTCGCCCTGGTGGTGCTCGGGCGCGAGCTCGGAGTCCTCGAAGGACTCCGGGCGGACGCCGGCGATGACGCTGCCCTCGTCCGCGCCGGAGAGGTGCTGCGCCAGCGGCACGTCTCCGAAGGGCAGGTGGATGCGCCCGCCCTTGATCTCGGCGGGGAAGAAGTTCATCGCCGGGGAGCCGATGAAGCCCGCCACGAAGAGGTTCACCGGGTGCTCGTAGAGCTCCTTGGGCGAGGCGACCTGCTGGATGGTGCCCGAGCGCATCACCGCGACGCGATCGCCGAGCGTCATCGCCTCGGTCTGGTCGTGCGTGACGTAGATCATCGTCGTCCCGAGGCGCTGCTGGATGCGCGAGACCTCGGTCCGGGTCTGCACCCGCAGCTTCGCGTCCAGGTTCGAGAGCGGCTCGTCCATGAGGAACACCGCGGGGTCACGGACGATCGCCCGGCCCATCGCGACGCGCTGACGCTGGCCGCCGGAGAGGTTCGCGGGCTTGCGGTCGAGGTGCGCGGTGAGGTCGAGGATCTTCGCCGCCTCCTCCACCTTGCGATCGATCTCGCCCTTGTCGACCTTGGCGAGCTTGAGCGCGAAGCCCATGTTGTCGCGGACGGTCATGTGCGGGTAGAGCGCGTAGTTCTGGAAGACCATCGCGATGTCGCGGTCCTTCGGCGCCTTCTGGTTGACGACCTCGTCGCCGATCTTCAGCTCGCCGTCAGTGATGTCCTCCAGCCCCGCGATCATCCGCAGGGCCGTCGACTTCCCACATCCCGACGGGCCGACGAGGATGATGAACTCGCCGTCGGCGACCTCGAGGTCGATGCCCTTGACGGCCTCGAAGCCGTCGGCGTAGCGCTTGGTCAGGTGGGACAGCGTGATCGAGGACATGCGGGGAGCTCCTAACCCTTGACGGCGCCGGCGGTGAGGCCGGCCACGATGCGGCGCTGGAAGATGAGGACCATGACGATGATGGGGATGGTGACGACCACCGCGGCAGCGGCGATCGAGCCCGTCGGCGCCGAGAACTGCGACGCCCCGGTGAACGAGGAGATGGCGGCCGGCACGGTCTGTGCCTTACGCGTCGAGGTCAGCGAGATCGCGAAGACGAAGTCGTTCCAGGCGAAGATGAAGACCAGGATGGCGGTGGTGAACACCCCGGGCGCCGCGAGGGGGACGATGACCTTCTGAAAGGCCTGCATCGGCGTCGCGCCGTCGACCTGGGCGGCCTGCTCGAGCTCCCACGGTATCTCGCGGAAGAACGCGCTGAGCACGTAGATCGCCAGCGGCAGCGTGAACGTCATGTAGGGAATAATCAGACCCTGCCAGGTGTCGAACAGCCCCAGGGTGCGCCACAGGTTGAACAGCGGGCCGACGATCGAGATCGACGGGAAGATCGCGATCGCGAGGGCCGCCGTGAGGATGATGCCCTTGCCCGGGAAGTTCAGGCGGGCGATCGCGTAGGCGGCCATCGAGGCCAGCGTGACCGCGATGATCGTCGAGATGATCGCGATGCCGAGCGAGTTGATCAGGGCCTTCGTGAAGACGTCGCCGCCGGAGCCGGTGAAGATCCCCTTGTAGTTGTCGAAGGAGAACTTCGACGGGAACAGGCGGCCGTCGGTGACGGTGTCCGCGCTCTTCAGGGACAGGCTCAGGATCCACATCACCGGGAAGAGCGCGGCGATGAAGACGACCACGTTCACGGCCGTCCATCCGAAGATCTTGCTGGGCGTACGATCGGACATCGCTAGTTCTCCCCCCGCTGCTGGGCCAGGTTTGTCCCGAGGACCTTCACGAAGGTCCCGGCGATCACCACGACGCAGACGAAGATCAGGACCGACACCGCCGAGCCGAGCCCGAGGTTCAGCCGGCTGAGCAGCGTGTTGTAGCCCAGCACGGAGACCGTCTCGACCGAGCGGTTCGCGCCGTTGTTGGAGAGGATGTAGACCGTGTCGAAGATCCGGAACGCATCGAGGCTCCGGAACAGGAGCGCGACGAGTATCGCGGGCTTCATCAGCGGGATGGTGATGCGCCAGAAGCGCTGCCACGCGGTCGCGCCGTCGACCTTGGCCGCCTCGTGCAGCTCGTCGGAGACGAGCGCGAGCCCCGCCAGCAGCAGCAGCGCCATGAAGGGCGTCGTCTTCCACACCTCGGCGAAGATCGCTACGAAGAAGGTGGCGACCGTCGACGTCTGCGCGAGCGGGTCGGTCTCCGTCCCGATGAGGTGCAGCGAGCGCAGCACGCCCGGCATGAAGCCCCCGTCGGTGCCCGAGAAGGCCAGGCGCCAGGCGAACGCGGCCACGACGGTGACGATGCCGTAGGGGATCAGGGCCGCGGTGCGGATCAGGCCGCGGCCGAAGATGGCACGGTGCATGGCGAGTGCGAGCAGCATGCCGATGACGAGCTCGAGGCTCACCGACGCAACGGTCAGGATGAGCGTGTGCAGCAGGTCGGTCCACCACAGGTGGGAGCTGAGGACCGTCACGTAGTTGCTCAGGCCGATGAACTTCGACTGGTCCGGGAACCGGAGGTCGCTCTTCTGCAGCGACAGCCAGAGCGCGTCGAGGATCGGGTAGGCGGTGACCGCGAGCATCACGATCACCGCGGGGGCGCAGAGCATCCAGCCGAGGTTGCGCTCGGCTCTCGCGCGCTCGCTGAGCGCCTTCTTCGGGGCCTTTGCGCGGTCGGGCTTGGTCGCTTCGCCGTCCGCGGGGGCGACGGCGCTGGCCGGTGTGCTCACAGGAGTCCCTTCGAGTTCAGCGCGTCGGACACCTTCTGCTTGAGCTCGTCCAGGGCGGCTTTGCCCTTGACGCGCCCGGGAGGCGACAGGGTCGTCGCGATCGCGAGCGACAGGTCCGCGTAGGCCGGGCTCTTGGGCCGGACGCCGGCGCTCTCGATCTGCTTGCGGATCAGGTCGGCGAACGGGTAGGCCTTGCGGAACTCCGCGTTGGAGTAGAGCTTGGAGATGGTCGGCGGCAGGCCGCCCTTCGCGGCCGCCTCGCGCTGGTTCTTCTCGTTGCGCAGGCAGAGGGCCGCATCGAAGGCCTCCTTGGGGTGCTTCGTGTAGCCGCCGACGCCGAAGTTGAAGCCGCCGATCGGGGCGCGGACCGGCTTCCCGGCCTCGACGCCGGGATACGGCGCCCAGCCGATGTCCTTCTGCAGCGACTTGTTCGCCGCCATCGCGGCCGACGGGTAGATGAACGGGTAGTTGATCTGGAAGGCGGCCTGGCCGCTCTCGAAGGCGATGCGGTTCTGGTCCTCCTTCTGGGAGGACAGGGACGGGTCGGCGGCCTTGGAGTTCGCGAGCTTGGCGATGATGTTGGCCGCCGTCTCCGCGGTCTTGTCGATGCCGCTCTTCTGCGGCCCCTTGAGGATCTGGCCGCCCGCCGAGGTCACCAGCGCGTTGAACCAGACCATCATGCCCTCGTACGCGGCGCCCTGGATCTCTATCCGGCCGCCCTTCTTCATCTTCGATGCCGTCGCGATGAGGTCGTCCCAGGTCTTGGGCGGCGCGCCCTTGACCATCGACTTGCGGTACCAGAGCAGCTGGGTGTTCGAGTTGGCCGGGACCGCGAAGAGCTTGTTCTTATAGGTGCCGGTCGCGTAGGGGCCTCCGAGCGTCTCGGCCTTGACCTTCTGCTGCAAGTTGCTCGGGAACGGCTTGGCCCATCCGGCCTCGGCGAACTCGGAGGTCCACACGACGTCCATGGTCATGATGTCGATCGAGGAGTCCTTCGCCGCCAGGCGGCGGACCAGCGACTGGCGCTGGGTGTCCGCGTCGTTGGCGAGGGGCTGGAAGGAGATCTGGTACTTGCCCCCGGAGTCCTTCGTGCAGCTCTCCGCCGCGGTGCGGAACGCACCCGACGGCTCGTTGTAGGCCCAGAACTGCAGCTTGACGGGGCCCGCGCTGCCCGAGCTCCCGCCGCACGCGGCGAGGCCCAGCAGTGCTGCACCCACGATGACCCCGGCGATGACCCGTCGCATGACGTTCGCGAGCCTATCCAGCCGCGTGCGGATTCACACGAGGATTGTCAGCCTGCCGTCACCGGCCGCCAGCTCGTCACCGTGGCGCTCCGCGGTCTGGTAGAGGAGCTCGCCGGCGAACGGCACGCGGCGCGGGCCGTCGGCGGCGTTGACGACGACCCGGTGCGCCCCGCGGCGGAACGACAGGATGCCGTCGTCGGCCCGCAGCTCCTCGACGGGACCGGCCAGCGTGCGCCGCAGGGCGAGCAGCTCGCGCATCCGCCGCGCCGGCGACCCCGGCTCCTCGCGCTGGCGCGCCGCGGACCCGTCGGGAGCGGTCACGACCGGCAGCCAGGGCTCGCCGGTGGTGAAGCCGTGCAGCGGCGCGTCCTCGGTCCAGGGCATCGGGTGCCGCGAGCCGTCGCGCCCGGCGCGGTCGTAGGGCGGCGCCCCGGCCCGCCCGGGCGGGGCGCCGGGGCCGCCACCGAGGGCGAGCTCGTCGCCCTGGTAGACGAAGACGGGGCCCGGGAGCGCGAGCAGGAGCAGCGCGGCGGCCGCGACGTTCTGCGCGCCGATGCGATCGGCGAGCCGCGGGAAGTCGTGGTTGGAGAGCACCCACGCTGCTCTGCCGCGCCCCAGGCCGGCGACCACGGCGGCGCGCAGCGCCTCGGCCTCCCAAGCGGCGAACATCAGCTCGAAGGAGAAGGTCGCGTCGAGGTGGGCCAGGTAGGGCTCCTGACGGTCGGTCGGGAGGGCGACCTCCCCCACGAGGAACGCGTCATCGCCGGCGCCGGCGCGCAGCGCCGCGAGGGGCCTGTCCACCCCGGGCTGGGCGGAGGAGAAGCGGTGCTCGAGCGCGTCCCACTCCGCGTCGCCCGGCAGGAACGGCGGCGCCGTCGCGACCGGGTCGTCGCGCAGCTCGGGGTCCTTGAGCAGCTGCTGCAGCGCGTCGAGCCGGAAGCCGGCGACGCCCTTCCCCCGCCAGAAGCAGAGCACCGCGGCGAGCTCGGTGGCCACGGACGGCTCGCGCCAGTCCAGGTCGGGTTGCTCGGGGTAGAACGAGTGCAGGTACCAGCCGCGGCCGTGCGGGTCGGGCGACCAGGCGGGACCGCCGAAGACGCCGACCCAGTTGTTGGGCGGGCCGTCGACCGGCGACCACACGTAGCGCTCGGGGTGCTCGACGAACCACGGGTGCTCGATCGAGGTGTGGCACGGCACGACGTCGAGCAGCAGCGCGATGCCTCGCGCGCGGGCCGCCGCGGCCAGGCGCTCGACGTCGTCGACGGTCCCGAACGCCGGGTGCACGCCGAGGTAGTCCGCCACGTCGTAGCCGCCGTCGGCCATCGGCGACGGGTGGATCGGCGACAGCCACAGCGCGTCGACCCCGAGCCACGCGAGGTGGTCCAGGTGCGCCGCGATCCCGGCCAGGTCCCCCACGCCATCGCCGTCCGCGTCGGCGAACGAACGCGGGTAGACCTGGTAGACGACCACCTAGTGCAGCGTCACCGTGCGGCCGTCGGCGAAGCCGTCCTGGCCCACGATGGAGTCGACGACGTCCTGCGGCACGGGCCCGTCGGTCGTCACGACCATCACGGCGTGCTTCTCGGCGGGCGCCCCGTCGTCGACTGCGTGGCCGACGGCGGCCGACTCGATGTTGACGCCGGCCTCACCGAAGGCGGTGCCCATGCGGCCGACCATCCCGGGCTGGTCGCGGTAGCGGAACAGCGCGACGTAGGGATCGAGCTGCAGGTTGAAGCGCTGGCCCCAGGCCTCGAGCAGGTGCGGGCGCGACGCGCGCCCGACCACCGTGCCGACGACGCGCGTGCGCTGCTCGCCGGCCACGACGGTGACGCGCAGCAGGTCCGCGAAGTCCCGGGCGCTCGTGCGTTTGGACTCCACCACGGTGATCCCGCGCTGCTCGGCGACCGAGGGGGCGTTGACGACGTTGAGGTCCTCCTCCGTCTTGCCGTCGAGCACGCCGAGCAGGACCGCCACGCCGAGCGGGCGCGTGTCCCGCTCGCCGATGCGCCCGAGGTACTCGACCTCGATGCGGTCGACGCTGGAGCCCTCCACCAGCGCCATCGCGAGCTTGCCCAGGTGGCGTGCGAGCGGCTCGAACGGCCCGAGGACCTCACGGTCCTCCGCGGCGACGGCGGGCACGTTGACCGCAGTGGTGACGGTCCCGCCGGTGAGCGCGGCGACGACCTGTTCGGCGGCCTGGAAGCCGGCGCGGTCGGTCGCCTCGGCAGTCGAAGCGCCGAGGTGCGGCGTGACGACGACCTGGGGATAGGCGAACAGCGGGTGGTCGGTGACCGGCTCGGAGCGGAACACGTCCAGCGCGGCGCCGCCGACCTTCCCGGAGTCCAGTGCGGCCTGCAGGTCGGCGTCGACGATAAGCGGCCCGCGGGCCACGTTCAGGATGCGGACGCCGTCCTTCATCTTCGCGAAGGCACCCGCGTCGAGCCAGCCCTCGGTCTCGGGCGTCTTGGGCAGGTGGATCGTGATGAAGTCGGCCACCGCGTAGACGTCGTCGGAGGACTCGGCGTGTTCGACGCCCATCTGGGCGTAGCGGTCGGCGCCCACGAACGGGTCGAAGGCGACCACCTTCATCCCGAACGCCTGCGCGCGGGCGGCGACGAGCTGGCCGATGCGCCCGAAGCCGAGGATGCCGAGCGTCTTGTCCATCACCTCCACGCCTGAGAACTTCGACCGCTCCCACTTGCCCGACGTCAGGCTCGAGTGGGCTTGCGGGATGTTGCGGGCGAGGGCGAGCAGCAGCGCGACCGTGTGCTCCGCAGCGGTCACGACATTCGAGGCCGGCGCGTTGACGACGATGATCCCGCGCTGTGTCGCGGCGGGGACGTCGACGTTGTCCACGCCGACGCCGGCGCGGCCGATCGCCTTCAGGCCGCCCGCCTGGGCGAGGACGTCGGCGGTGAGCTTCGAGGCCGAGCGGATGAGCACGCCGTCGTAGTCCGCAAGCTCCCGGGCGAGCTCGCCGTCCTCCCAGCTCGTCTTGACGGTGACGTCGAAGTGCTCTTTGAGCAGGTCGATTCCGGAGGCGCCGATGTCCTCGGCCACCAGGACGCGCGCACCAGCGCGCCGCAACTCGCCCGTCGGCAGCGCGCCGCCGTCGGCGTTCGGGCTCGAAGTCATGCCTGCGCCTCCACGACGTAGTCGATGCAGGCGGTCAGCGCCTTCACGTCCGCGGGGTCGACGGCCGGGAACATGCCGACGCGCAGCTGGTTGCGGCCGAGCTTGCGGTAGGGCTCAGTGTCGACGATGCCGTTCGCGCGCAGGGTCGCGGCGACGGCGGCGGCGTCGACGGACTCGTCGAAGT
>JBBQZE010000040.1:0-16655 GCA_038207985.1 Solirubrobacterales bacterium | reverse complement strand
CCGGCCGATCTCGTGCTGGTGACGGGCTGCTCGAAGACGCGCGCGGGCCGGCCGAATAGGGGTTTTTCCGGTCCGTTTCGAGCGTTTGCCGGTCGGGTGACGCGGTGGTAGCGACGGGGTCAGGAGGGCACCTCCGAGCGGTCCGCCGGCACGGCGCGGCACCTCGCCCTGAATTCCGAGGCCCGAAGTGCAGTCTCCGGAGGGTGCCGTGATCCCGATGCCCCTGTCGTTCGACGTGCCGCTGGTTCCCGCGATGGACGTCGGCCTGGTGGCCGGCGCCGGCGTGCTCTGGGTGCTGGCCCTCGTGTGCGTGCTCGCCCTCGTGCGGGCGGCCGACATGTGACGCCCGCGGGGCGCCGCGTCACTTCGAGAAGTGCTGCTCGCCGTTCCCGCTGAGCTCGTGGATGTCGACGAGGTTCGACGGGCCGAGGATGAAGACCTCGCACATCAGGTCGGGGTGCTGCTGATTGCCGCTCATGAAGCCGATCACCGGCCGGCCGGTCGCGCGCTCCACGACCTCGCTGAAGCGCCCGCGCATGAGCTCCTGGAAC
Source organism: Solirubrobacterales bacterium (assembly GCA_038207985.1). Lineage (GTDB taxonomy): Bacteria > Actinomycetota > Thermoleophilia > Solirubrobacterales > Solirubrobacteraceae > Paraconexibacter. The sequence goes on along the minus strand of JBBQZE010000040.1, from coordinate 16,104 downwards.
TCCATGCGCTGCTGGATGACGGCCGTGCCCCGCCCGCCGTCGAGCAGCGTCTGCTCCACCCGCGAGAAGCCGCCGCGGAGCACGCAGACCACGAGGTCGTCCTGGTAATACGACTTGGTCCGGGTCGGCCCTCGGCCGTAGAACTCCTTGAGCAGCGCCACCATGCCGTCCGAGATGGCGGTGAGGACGTCCCCGTGGTGGATCTCGGCGGGAACGGCGTCCACCGACGGGGACGGAGCGATCACTTGGGTGGTGTCTGTCTCTTCTCGTAGTCCCACGGTCCGTCTCGCGTCTCGACCGACGAGGGCGTAGTAGACCACGAAGACCCGTTGCTTACCAACCTCGGCTGAAAACTCCGGCCCCGACGAGCGTCATGAACCACACCACCATCTCCGCGGCCCGGACCACGAGCATCCGGCCCCCTGACCCCCGGGCGCGGCGGTCGGCCGCGATCAGCACATGGAGCCCGCGGAGGTCCAGGAAGTCCAGCCGGCGCAGGTCGACCACGATCGTCCGCCCGGGACCGAGACCGCGCGCAGCGCTTGGTCGAGTGCCTGCGCGGCGGCAAGGAGCTTCCTCTATCGCACGACGGGGCGATGGACGAGGAAGTCAGACGGCGCTGCCCGTTCGGGACGTCGGCGCGATGCCCTCCAGAACCGACCGTAGACCACCCGAGGGGCTTTCCGCAATGGCGTGTGCGGCGCCTCGATCCCGGTCGGCCGCTCGTCCGTAGACTCGCGCGACGTGACCGAGCCGGATCTCGACCTCACCGCGCCGGTCCTGTCCCCGGCCCAGGCGCTGAGGTTCATCGCGGACGCCGGCGCCGTCCTGTCGAGCTCGCTCGACTACGGCCGCACGCTGCGCCACGTCGCGCGGCTCGCCGTCCCGGAGCTGGCCGACTGGTGCGGGCTGTTCGTCTTCGCCGAGGACGGCGGGGAGATCGAGATCACGAGCGGCCAGGTCGGCGAGGAGCTCGACGCCCTGCTGCGCGAGATGCGCCTCGAGCGTCGGCGGCAGGGCGGCGCGTCGGAGTCGGTCCAGGTGGCGCAGTCCGGCGAGGCGATCCTCGCCGCCGACGTCCGCGGGGTCACCGAGGAGGAGGGCCTCGACGAAGATCGCCGCGCGCTGATGGCCCGGCTGGCGCCGAAGTCCTACATGATCGTCCCGCTCGCGGCGCGGGGGCGCAGCCTCGGATCGCTGACCCTGTTGTCGACCCGGGAGGGCCGGCACTACACCCGGGAGGACCTCGCGTTCGCCGAGACGCTGGCCGGCCGCTGCGCGGTCGCCATCGACAACGCGCGCCTGCACGAGGGCGCCGAGCGCTCGCTCAGCCTCCTCGACACCGTCTTCGCCACCGCGCCGGTCGGTCTGGCGTTCTTCGACACCGAGCTCCGCTTCGTGCGGATCAACGAGCGGATGGCGTCGTTCAACGGCCTCGCCGCCCAGGAACACCTCGGGCGCACGATCACCGACGTCCTCGGGCCGCCGGCCGACGAGGTGGTCGCGCTGTGCGCCGAGGTGCTGCGCACGGGCCAGGCGACCCACGACCACGAGCTCGCCTACGGCCACCCGGAGGACGGGCGGCGCTACACGGTGTCCTACACCCCCGTCCACGGCCCGGACGGCGATGTGCAGGGCATCAGCGCGGTCGTCGTCGACGTGACGGAGCGCCACCGGCTGCTGGAGGCCGAGCGCGACGGCCGCCTGCGCGCGGACTTCCTGGCCCGGGCCGGGTGGCTGCTCGACGAGTCGCTGGACTACGAGCAGACCCTGACGGCAGTCGCGGGCATCGCGGTCCCCGAGGTCGCGGACTGGTGCGCGGTCAGCGTCCTCGAGCTCGACGGGAGCCTGCACCAGGTCGCCGCGGCCCACGTCGACCCGGCCCGGCGGGCGCTGGGCGAGGAGCTGAACCGCCGCTTCCCGCCGGACCCGGAGTCACCGAACGGCGCGATCCAAGTGGCGCGCACCGGTCGCACCGAGTTCGTGCAGGAGGTAACCGAAGAGATGCTCGTCGCCGGCCTCAGCGACCCGGAGCAGCTGGCGCTCGTGCGTCGCCTGGGGCTGCGGTCGGTGATCATCGCCGCGCTCCGGGCCCGCGGTCGGACGCTCGGGACCTTGACCCTGGCCAGCGAGAAGCGCGGCCGCCTCTTCGACGACGCCGACGTGCAGCTCGCCGAGGAGCTCGCCCGCCGGGCGGGCGTGGCGATCGACAACGCGCGGCTGTACACGGAGCGGACCCACATCGCCCACACGCTGCAGGCCAAGCTGCTGCCCGAGCGCCTCCCGGACGTCCCGGGGGCGGTCCTGGCGGCGCGCTACCGGGCCGCGGGCGAGCTCAACGAGGTCGGGGGCGACTTCTACGACGTCTTCCCGCGCTCACCGCACGAGTGGGCGATGGTCGTCGGCGACGTGTCGGGCAAGGGCGCGGAGGCGGCGGCCGTCACCGCGCTGGCGCGGTACACGCTGCGGACCGCCGCGCTCGACGACGGGGATCCCGCGGAGGCGCTCCGGCGGCTCAACGACGTGATGCTCGCGCACGACGACGCGTCCCAGTTCGCCACCGCGGTGCTCGTCTACGTGTCCGCGGTGGCCGACGGCCGGATGCGGGTCCGCCTGTCGCTGGCCGGCCACCCGCCGGCCCTCGTGGTCCGCGCGAACGGGTCGGTGGAGAGCATCGGCACCTTCGGCACGATGCTCGGCTTCCGCCCGGATCCCACGCTGCACGACACGGAGGTGGTGCTCGATCGCGGGGACGTCCTGCTGCTCTACACCGACGGGGTCACCGAGGCGGGTCCCCGGGCGGCGCCGTTGGGGGAGAACGGCCTGACGGAGCTGCTTGCGGGGCTCGCCGGCCTGCGGCCCCAGGAGGTGGTGGACGCCGTCGAGCAGGCGGTCGTCGACGCCCAGGAGGGCCAGCCGCGCGACGACGTCGCCCTCCTCGCGCTGGCCCTGACCGCGGACTGAGGGTCAGGGTCAGCCGGCCGCGAGGTCCTTGCGCCGCATGGACCACATCTGCGCGGCCCGCTCGAGCTCGAGCGCCGCGGTCCACGGCAGCGCGGGCGGGCCGGCGATCAGGCGCATCGACCTCGCGGTGCGCCGCGACAGCTCGGGGTCGGCCGCGGGGGTCGCGGCGAGCGCCATCGCGGTGGCCTGGACCTCCTCGGCGGGCACCGCGGCCCACGCGAGCCCTAGGGCGACCGCCTGCGTGCCGGTGATCGCCGCGCCGAACAGCTCCATGGCGTTCGCCGTCTCCCGCCCGCCCGCGCGCGACAGCAGCGCGGCGTGCCCCCCGCCCGGGTGCAAGCCGATCGGGAGGAAGCCCGACAGGAGCTGTGCGTCCTCGGCGACCACGCGCAGGTCCGTGGCGAGGGCCAGGTTCAGCCCCGCGCCGACCGCGCCGCCGCGGACCGCGGCGATCGTCGGTGGCTCGAGCGAGCCCACACGGGCGAACGCCGCGTAGATGGCGCCCATGGCCCGGAACGTCGCCGGGTCGGCCGGGTCCTGCCCGGCGGCGGCCAGCGTCGAGCGGTCGCCACCCGCGCAGAAGTACGCGCCCTCGCCGCAGACGACGACCGCGCCGACAGCCGGGTCGGCGTCGATCTCGTCGCAGGCGGCGGCCATCGCCTCCGCGGTCGCGACGTCGAGCGCGTTGCGGCGCTCGGGGGCGCGCAGGGTGAGCACGGCGATGCCGTCGTGCCGCTCCAGCGTGAGGGTGTCGGCCATGCGCCGACCCTAGAACTGCTCGACCAGGTCGGCCAGGGCCGTGAGGTCCCGCACCCCGACCGCGCCGTCCGGCAGCTCACCCGGGAGGTCGCGCCGCACCCAGGCGGCCTGCAGGCCGGCCGCGAGCGCGCCGCCGACGTCGGTGTGCAGGTCGTCGCCGGCGTGCAGCACCTCGGCGGGGGCGACGTCGAGGCGCTCGCAGGCCACCTCGAAGACGCGGGGATGCGGCTTTCCGACGCCGACGTCGTGCGCCGCCACGCAGCCCGCGAACCACCGCTCGACGCCCGTGCGCGCGAGGTCGGCGTTGCCGTTGGTCACCGCCAGCAGCGGCACGCGCGCCGCCATGCGGTCCAGCGCGGCCGCGGCCTCGGGGACGAGCACCACGCGCTGGCGGGCAGCGAAGACGACGTCGAACGCGGGCTCGGCCAGGGCGGGGTCTTCACCGGCGGCGCCGAGGAGCAGCCGCAGCACCGCGCGGCGGGTCGCACCGAGGTCGTGGGCGAGGTCGTCGCGCTCGGCGCGGACCGTCGCGACGGCCTCCGCCACCACAACGCGGTCGTAGCGCGCGGCGGTGCTCGGCGCGTGCTCGCCCAGCCACCGGTGCAGCGCGGCGTCGATCCCCGCGGCCACCGGAGCGAAGGGCCACAGCGTGTCGTCGAGGTCGAGCGTGACGGCACGGACCAAGGGCACGCGCCCCAGTCTCTCACGGACCTCGACCTGGGTCGCGGCCCGGCGGGCCCCAGCCGGTAGCGTCCCGGCCCCTCCGAGAAAGGACCGCATGCCCGACCGTGCCGCCATCGTCACCGGAGCCTCCCGCGGGATCGGCTTCGCCCTCGCAGAAGTGCTCGCCGACGAGGGGTACGCGCTGACCGTCACGGCGCGCCGGCCGGACACGCTCGAGGAGGCCGCGGAGAAGCTGCGGGCCAAGGGCCACGCGGTCACCGCGGTGGCGATCAACATCGGCGACGAGGGGGCCGCCGCGACAATCGTCGAGCAGCACCGCGACGCCTACGGCCGCCTCGACGTGCTCGTCAACAGCGCCGGCCTCGGGATCGGGGCGCCCGCCGCCGAGCACACGACCAAGAGCGTCGACTTGCAGCTCGACGTGAACTTCCGCGCGATCGTCCTGCTCTACCGCGAGGCGGCCGAGCTGCTCCGGGCGGCCGGCGCCGAGCACCGCTCCGCGCTGGTGGTGAACCTCGCGTCGGTGGCCGGCAAGGGCGGGCCGGCGTGGCTGTCGGTCTACGGCGCGACGAAGGCCGCGGTCATCTCCTACACCGAGTCGATGAACAAGGAGCTCGCGGGCGACGGCGTGAAGTCCGTGGCGTTCTGCCCCGGCTTCGTGGACACCGACATGACCGCGTTCGTCAGGGACACGGTCGGTGTGGAGAACATGATCCGCACGGAAGACCTCCAGGAGGCGGTCCGCTTCCTGCTGCGCCTCTCCCCGGCCTGCCTCGTGCCGGAGATCATCTTCCGCCAGCCGGGCGACGCGCTGCCGGCCTAGGCCGGAGCACCGTCGAACAGGCGCTCTTGGCGCGTTGACGCGCACGCGGTCCGGGTGTACAACCCGGAGGTCGAGGAAAGGGGGCCATCCATGGCCCGCGTGATGGCTGACTGCCGCCGCTTCGAGAGCGACAGCGCCTGTTCGTTGACGATCATCGGGGAGCGGGACGAGGTGGTGCAGGCGGCGGCCGAGCACGCGGCCTCCGTCCACGGGCACGCGGACACGCCCGAGCTCCGCGAGCAGATGCAGGGCATGCTGGAGCCGGAGGGGCAGTACCGGCCCGGTTCCCGCGAGCCCGAGCCGTTCCCCGCCTAGCGGCTGCGGCCCGTGGCCGCCGCGGGCGGTCGCGGGCCGTGCGGCAACCGCCGGCGCGTGCTGGTTTGGTGGCCGCGGGGGGCGGGGAGCCCTTGGCCATGGCTTCCCCACCCAGCGGCGACGCCGCGGCCGGCTCCGAGACCCTCGAGGAAGCGCGGGACGATGGGGCCACGCAAGCCCGGGTGGGCACCAAGCCGTCCCTCCCCAGCGCGCTGAAACTGGCGTTCGGCAACTTCCGCACGCACAACATGACCGACCGCGGCGCGGGGCTCACCTACTACCTCGTCATGTCGCTGTTCCCGACCCTGCTGGTCGGCGTGTCGCTGCTCGGGCTCTTCGGGGCGAAGTCCATCGTCGGCGACGCGACGAAGTACGTGCAGAAGGCCGGCGCGCCGCAGTCCGTCGTGGGCATCGTCAACTCCTCGCTGGACAGCATCATCAACTCCTCGAGCGGCACGGCGATCGTCCCGCTGATCATCGGCATCGTGCTCGGCCTGAACTCGGCGTCCGGCGCCTACGGCGCGGCCGGCCGGGCCCTCAACGTCGCCTTCGGCGAGCCCGAGGAGCGGGGATTCCTGAGGAAGAAGGGCACGCAGCTGCTGTTCACGCTCGTGGTGATCGTCCTCGCGCTGATCACGCTCGGCTCGGTGGTGATCGGCGGCGGCGTAGCGGTCGACCTCTTCGGCAAGATCGGGCTCGGGACCGCGGTCGGCGAGGTCTGGCGCTACGCGCGCTGGGCGGTCGCGCTCGTCTCGACGATGGCCATCTTCGGGATCATCTACGCCTTCGCCCCCGACCTCCCGAAGGAGAAGTTCCGGTTCATCTCCCCGGGCGCGGTGCTCGCCGTGCTCCTCTGGATCGTCGCGTCGGTGCTGTTCTTCTTCTACGTCTCGAACTTCTCGAGCTACAACGCGACCTACGGTGCCTTCGCCGGCGCCGTGATCCTGCTGCTCTGGCTGTACGTCACGTCGCTGGCGTTCCTGTTCGGGGGCGAGCTCAACGCGGTCTACGAGCGGATGGAGTCCGGCAAGCCGGAGACCGCGACGATCGAGTCCGGCGACGAGGCCTGAGCACGAGCTCCTAGCCTGGGCGCGTGCTCGAGGTCACCACCGGGGCTTGGGCCGCGACCATCGGTCTCGTCGTCATCCTGATCGCGGCCGACCTCGTGATCAGCGCGCGTCGCCCGCACGCCGTCGGGTTCCGCGAGGCCGTCCTCCAGTCCGTGTTCTACATCGGCGTCGCGATCGCGTTCGGCGTGGTGCTCGGCGTCATCGCGGGCTGGGACTACGGCTCGCAGTACTTCGCGGGCTGGGTGGTCGAGAAGTCGCTGAGCGTCGACAACCTCTTCGTCTTCGTGATCATCATGGCCACCTTCGCGGTGCCGCCCGAGCACCAGCAGCGTGTGCTCACGTTCGGGATCCTGATCGCGCTCGTCCTGCGGGCCGTTTTCATCGTGCTGGGCGCCGCGCTGCTCGACGCGTTCTCGTTCATGTTCCTCGTCTTCGGGCTGCTGCTCCTGGGCACCGCGGTGCAGCTCTACCGCCACCGTGACCAGGACCCGTCGGTCCATGACAACGCGGTGGTCCGCTTCGCGCGCCGCGTCCTGCCGCTGACCGAGGAGTACGACGGCGGCAGGATCGTGCTGCGGGTGCAGGGCAAGCGCGTGCTCACGCCCCTGTTCCTCGTGCTGCTCGCGATCGGCTCCACGGACATCCTCTTCGCGCTCGACTCGATCCCGGCGGTCTTCGGCGTCACCGAGGAGACGTTCATCGTCTTCTCCGCCAACGCGTTCGCCCTGCTCGGCCTCCGGGCGCTGTTCTTCCTCGTCTCGGGGCTCCTGGACCGGCTCGTGCACCTGTCCACGGGGCTGTCGGTGATCCTTGCCTTCATCGGGGCCAAGCTCGTGCTCCACTTCGCCCACCTCCAGGACGGTTCGGTGCCCGAGATCTCGACCGGGACGTCGCTCGTGGTCATCGTCGTCGTCCTGGCCGTGACCACCGTGACGTCTCTGCGCGCGAGCCGCGCGGACCCCGAGGCCCGCGCGCACGCCGGCTCGCTGCGCGACCAGCGGTCGGAGGAGCGCCGCGGCTAGTCGCCGGGTCCGAGCTTCGCGCTCATCCGGCGAACTCCCGCACCGGAAGGCCCGCGACGCCCGGGACGACGCGGAAGAGCGAGCCCGCCAGCGGGTCCTCGCCTTCCGGCAGCCCTTCGCGCGAGGTGGTGACGTAGAGCTCGTCGAGGCGCTCGCCGCCGAAGGTGCAGGCCGTGACCTGCCGGACCGGGACCTCGACCACCGCGTCCAGGCGGCCCTCGGGCGTGTATCGCTGCACGACGCCGCGGTCGAAGACCGCGACCCAGACGCCGCCCTCCACGTCGACGGTCAGCCCGTCGGGGGAGCCGTCGACGTCGGCGAACGTGCGCCGGTGATGCAGGCCGGCGTCGCGGTCGTAGTCGAACACGGCGATGCGGCCGGTCGGGGTGTCGTCGTAGTAGGCGAGCGACCCGTCCGGGCTCCACTCGAGCCCGTTGGAAACCGTGACGCCGTCGAGGACGACCCGTGTGGAGCCGTCCGGGTCGAGGCGGTGGAGCGCGGCGGCGCCCGGCGCCTGGTCGTCGGCCATCGAGCCGCAGTAGAACCGGCCGTCGGGATCGCAGCCGCCCTCGTTCATCCGCAGACCGCGGTCGCTCCACAGCTCCCCGAGCCGCTCCAGCGAGCCGTCCGCGGCCTCCAGGGCAAAACCCCGCTCGATGCCGATCACCGCGCCGCCCTGAGTTCGCGGGCGCACGACCGCAGCGACGTCGCCGACGTGGCGCCGGGAGACGCTCCCGTCGGCGGCGAGGGAGAGCACGTCGCCGGCCAGCATGTCCACCCAGCGCAGGCCGCCCCAGCGCGGCGACCAGACCGGGCCCTCGCCGTGGAACGCGACGGGACCGGTGACCGGCTCAGCCCGCACGCCGGACCCCCGGGGCGGTGCGCCCGGCCACGCGCACCCAGCGCGCACGGGAGACCGCGCCGCGTCGGGAGACCGCGAAGAGCATGCGTGGCCCGGGGACCTGCACCCCGGCGGAGGCGGGGAGCACCGCCGTCAGCGTCGTCGCGGATCCCGACCGGCGGCGGGAGATCACGCGCAGGGCGCTGAAGCCCTGGTGCATGTCGACGGCGTGGGTGACCGCCGACGGGCTCATGAGCGACAGGCCCGTCACGTCCCCGGAGGCCCGGACCGTCACGCGGACGCCCGCCCGCAGCGCCTTCGGCGCCGCCGTCAGGACCGGCCGCGGGCCCTTGAACAGGTACGGCGGCTCGTAGAGCTCGGCCGTGTCCCCGTCGCGCGTCGGGTTCGCGTCGTCGCCCGCCGACCAGACGCGGCCGTCGGGCAGGAGCAGCGCCACCGAATGGTAGGTGCGGTCCTCGCGCTGGGCGGGGCCGAGGCGCCAGCGGTCCGTGCGCGGATCCCAGAGCTCGACCCGGCGGTTGCCCTTCGACGGGGTGTAGTTGCCCTCGGCGGCCGTCACGCCCGAGGAGCCGCCGAGCGTGACCATGGTCCCGTCCGGGAGCAGGACCGTGTTCGGGTAGAAGCGCGCGCGGCGCTGGCGCGGCCCGGGGCGGAAGCCGTCCTGCGGCCGCGCCGGGTCGAGCACCGCGGTGTCGGCGCGTGCGGGCGCGGCGCGCAGCGGCTCGAAGTAGCCGTCGAGGTCGGTGCCGCCCACGAGCATCGCGCGCGACCGGGAGCCCGGCGTCAGGACGAGGTTCGCGCCTCCCCGGTAGGCGTCGAGTGGCGGCAGCGTGCGCCAGGCCATCCGCGCCGCGTCGAGCAGCGCCACGTCGGCCGCCTGTGGGCCGGCGAGCAGCACGTCGCCAGAAGGCAGGACCGCCATCGGCGGGTATAGCCCGACGCGCCGCGCCGCGGAAGGCGCCGCGTCGATCCGCCCGGCGTCCGGGGAAAGGACGTCGAGCGCGCTCGTGAGGTCGTTGTCCTTGCGGTCGTCGAAGCCGCCGAGGAGCAGCGCGCGCCCGTCCGGCAGCGTCGTGGCGGTCGGGTACCAGCGCCCCACGCTCATCGGCGGGCCGAGCGTCCAGCGCTCGGACTCGGGGTCCAGCACCAGCGTCAGCCGGTGCCCCGGCGGGAAGCGGTAGCCCGTCGAGGCGAAGACGCCGGACAGCAGCCCGCCGGCGACGAGCACGCGCCCGTCGCGCAGCACGGTCTGCCCCGAGCAGTAGAGCGGCACCCGCTCGGGCACGCCGTCGTGGTCGAGGTCGACGTGCGGCGGCGGCACGAGGTGGATCGAGGCGGCGCCCGTCCCGAGCTGCGGATCCCAGATCGCGGCCCGGCCCTCGATCTGGCGCGGGAGCTTCGTGGCGAGCTGTCGCGTCCACTCGAAGCCCCAGAACAGCACCCGGCCGGTAGGCAGGAGGACCGCGTGGATCGCGTAGTGGGGGAGGTCGACGTACGCGCGCGACCAGCGGCCCGAGGTGGCCAGCGCGACGCCGGTCGGCTGGGCCGGGAGGGTCGAGCAGCGCGTCTGCCCCGTGGGACCAGGCGCGGGCGGCGGCCCCGGGGCGATCGTGGTCGCGGGCACGTGTGCGCACAGCGGGCGTCCGGGCACGGCCGCGTGCGCGCCGGCGGCGGGGAGTGCCAGCCAGGCGGCGATGACCAGGCCCGAAGCCCGCTGGCGTCCCGTCACGGGCCGCAGGCTACCCCCGAACCGCTGTTCCTCGGCACCGGCTGATCGAGGACCCCGGTGGCTGACCCGGGGCCGGATCGGGCAGGGTGGGAGGCGACCCCGATTCCAAAGGACACGCCTTGTTCCACACGATCCTCGTCGGCACCGACGGCTCGGACTCCGCCGGGCACGCGGTCGAGCAGGCGCTCGAGCTCGCCCGGACCGTCGGCGCGCGGCTCGACGTCGTCTCGGCCTACGCGCCCGTCTCGCGGGCCCGCCTGCGCGACGAGGCCAAGGAACTCCCCGCCGACCTGCAGTGGATGACGAGCGCCCGCGAGGACGTCGACGCGATCCTCGCCGAGGTGGTCGAGCAGGCGGAGGCGGTCGGCGTGGCGGTGGTCGTGCACGCGCGCCAGGGCGACCCCGCCGACGCCATCCTCGACGTCGCCGAGGAGCAGCACGCCGACCTCATCGTCGTCGGCAACAAGGGCATGACGGGGGCCAAGCGCTTCCTGCTCGGCTCCGTGCCGAACAAGGTCTCCCACCACGCTCCCTGCTCCGTGATGGTCATCCGCACGGCCTGAGCGGCCGACCGCGCTGTCCGGTTGGGCGCACGGTGCGGAACGGACAGCACGGTCGGGCGAGCGCCGGCGCCGGGCCCCCCGATCGGGGGTCGCACCTCCCGGAGGAGCGACCCGGTGGGGGAGACTGCGGCGGTGGGCTCCCACGCCGACTCCGCCATCGCGCCCGCGCTCGAGCTGTTCGTCGACGTCCTCGCGCGGACCGACAGCGACGGGGCCTCCGACGACTACTTCACGCGCCTGGCCGGCGCGCTGTGCCAGACGACGGGCTCCCGCCGGGCGCTCATGGTCCTCTACGACGACGCGCGGCGCCGCGTCCGGGCGGTGGGGGCGCACGGCGTCCCGCTCGACCGCTTCGAGGGGCGCCACGTCGGCCTCGAGCACGCGCCCGTGGCGCGCCAGGCGCTCTCCGAGGACCGCGTCGTCGTCATGGAGCGTGGCACGGAGCACGGGATCTCGCCGAAGTTCGCCGATCTCGTCGAGGGCCGCACGCTGGCCTGCGTCCCCGTCGTCGCCTCGGGCCGCTGGCTCGGCATCATCCTGGTCGACCCTGGCTCGGACGAGCCGCTGGAGCCCGCGCGACGCGACCTGCTGTGGACGCTCGGCAAGATGGTCGCCCTCGCCGTGTCCGCCCGCGCGGCGACCCACCAGCGCGAGCATGCGCGCCAGCTCGAGGAGCGCATCACCCTGGCGCGCGACCTCCACGACTCCGTCCTGCAGCGCCTGTTCGGCATCTCGCTCGCGCTTGGCTCCTCGGCGCCGCTCGAGGGCGAGCTGCGCGACCGCTGCACGACCGAGCTCGAGGCGGCCCTCGGCGAGCTGCGGACCACGTTGCAGCGACCGCTCGGCCGCCCGTCGCGCCCGACCGGGACGACGCTGGCCGCCGAGCTCGAGCGCTTGCAGTCAGAGCACCCGGATCTGCGCGTGGAGGTCGCCGGCGAGGTGGCCGTCGTGCCGGAGCGCATCGAGGCGCTCGCGCAGGCCGTGCTCGCGGAGGCGATCCGCAACGCGCGCAAGCACGCCGACGGCGCCCGCGTGGTCGTCCGCGTCCGGCGGCGGGAGCAGACGCTCGTGCTCGAGGTCGAGAACGACGCGGTGCCGCCGACGGCCAGCCCGGCGGCAGGCGTCGGCCTGCGCCTCGCGGCGCTCGAGGCGCTCAACCTCGGCGGGATCGTGGAGTTCGGCCGCCAGCGGGGCGGGACGTGGCTCGTGCGGCTCGTCGTCCAGCTCGAGGCCGGCACGTGACCACCGCCACGGCGACCGAGCGCTTCCGCGTCCTCGTGGTGGACGACCACGACGTCGTCCACTGGGGCTTCCGCCTGATGCTCGGCGAGCTGCCCTGGGTCGAGCGCTGCCTGTCCGCGCGCACGTCGGCCGAGGCGTTCGCGCTCGCGCGGCGCCACGAACCCCACATCGCGCTGGTGGACCTCTTCGTCGGCGACGAGTCCGGCCCCGACATCTGCGAGCGCCTGCACGTGGAGCGCCCTGGCCTGCGGGTCCTGCTCATCAGCGGGGCCGGGCGCATCTCGCCCGCGACCGCGCGGGCGTGCGGGGCGCACGGCTTCGTGCCGAAGGACTGGCCGGCGACGGACATCGCCCGGGCCGTGCGGATGGTCGGTCTCGGCATGAGCGTCTTCGAGGAGGGCCACGAACGGGCGCCCGCCGGCCCGGGGCTCACCCACCGCGAGCAGGACGTGCTCTCCGGCATCGCGACAGGGGCGACGAACCGCGAGATCGCCGCGGAGCTGCACCTCTCCCCGCACACGGTCAAGGAGCACACCAGCGCGGTGTACCGCAAGCTCGAGGTCCGCAACCGCGCCGAGGCCGTGCAGCGCGCGCAGCGCCTCGGGCTCCTGAGCTGAGTCGGGCCGGAGGTCGCGGCGCCCGCGGACCCCCCGAGGCGTCCCGCGTGCACCCCCCGACCGGCGGGGCGGCCTTCCGGCCGGCCGCTCGGGCCGCCACCGTCGGGTGCGTGCTCGCGTCCAGCGCCACCGCGGTCCTCTTCCCCGGCCAGGGCTCCCAGGTCCCCGGCATGCGGGAGCTCGTCGCCGCCGAGCGGCCCGATCTCCTCGACGCGGTGACCGATCTCGCCGGCGAGGACCCGTTCGAGCGCGTCGACGAGTCGACCCGCTTCGCGCAGCCCGCGATCTTCTGCGCCTCGCTGACGGCCTGGGGCCGCCTGCGCGGCCACGTCGACCCCGTCGCGCTCGCCGGTCACTCGCTCGGCGAGCTCACCGCGCTCGTGGCCGGTGAGGCGATCGACGAGCTCGCCGCGCTCGAGCTCGTCGTCCTCCGGGGGCGGCTGATGGCCGAGGCGGGCGCCTCCAGCGGAGGCGGGGGGATGCTCGCGCTGCTCGGCGGTACGCCGGCGCAGGCCGCGAAGCTCGCCGCCCGTCACGGCCTGAGCGTCGCCAACGACAACGCGCCGGGCCAGGTCGTGCTCTCCGGCGCGCCCGCGGACCTGCGAGACGCGAAGGACGCCGCCCGCGCCGACGGGCTGCGGGCGCTCCCGCTCGACGTCGCCGGAGCGTTCCACTCGCCGCAGATGGCCGCCGCCGTGGCGCCGTTCGCGGCGGCGTTGGCTCGCGTCGAGTTCCGCCCGCCCGCCGTCACCGTCTACTCGTGCGCCTCCGCCGCGCCCTTCGAGGACCCGGCGACGGAGCTCGCCGCGGCACTCGAGCGCCCGGTGCAGTGGCGCCGCACGATGGAGGCGCTCGTCGCCGGCGGCGTGCAGGCCGTGGTCGACGCCGGGCCGGGCGAGGGCCTGGCCAAACTCGCCCGGCGCTGCGCACCCACCGTGGGCGCCGCCGCCGCCGCGACGCTCGTGGAGGCCGCCGATGTGGCTTGAGTTCGCCCCGGAGCCGCAGACGAAGCATGGCTTGCGGGGCGCGCGGCGCACCGCCGGCGTCGCCGGCTGGGGCGCCGCGCTGCCCTCGACCGTCGTCGACAACGAGGCCGTGGGCGCCGGCGCGGGCGTGACGCCCGCGTGGATCGTCAAGCGCACGGGGATCGTGCGGCGCCGCCACCTCGCCCCGGGCGAGCGCCTCGACGCGCTGTGCGCGGAGGCCGGCCGCGAAGCGCTGGCGCAGGCCGGCGTCGAGGCCGGCGACCTCGACGCCGTGCTCGTCGCGACCTCGAGCGCCGACGAGCTGTTCCCGCAGGCGGCGCCGCTGGTCGCCGGCCTGCTCGGCGCCGGCCGCGCGATGACGTGGGACGTCGGGCTGGCCTGCACCGGCTTCGTGGCGGGCCTGGCCCAGGGCGCCGCGCTCATCGAGAGCGGCCGCGCGGAGGCCGTGCTGCTCGTCGGCGGTGACGCGCTGAGCCGCAACGTCGACCGGGCCGACCGCGGGCCGGCCGCGCTGTTCGGCGACGGCGCCGGCGCGGCGGTGCTGACGCTCGGCGGCGCGGGACGGGTCGGGACCACGGTCATGGGGAGCGACGCGTCGAGCGCGTCCTCTCTCGTGGCGGCCCGCGCGGACGGCATGATCCGGATGGACGGCCCCGAGGTCTTCAAGCACGCCGTCGCCCGGATGGAGGCGGTGTCGCGCGAGGCGCTGGTGCGCTCCGGGCTGCGCGTGGCAGACGTCGCCCTCGTCGTGCCCCACCAGGCCAACGGCCGCATCACCGCGGCGCTGGCGACCCGCCTCGGGCTGTCCGACGAGCAGGTCGTCGACGACATCGCCGACCGCGGGAACACGTCCGCCGGCACGATCCCGCTCGCGCTGCACCGCGCGGCCGCCGACGGCCGGCTGCCCGCCCACGGCCACGTCCTGCTGACCGCGTTCGGCGCGGGCTACGCGTGGGGCGCGACCGTCCTGCACTTCGGGGGTGCCCGGTGACCGCTGAGCCCGCCACCCGCCCGGCGACCGGGAGCCTGCGCCCGACCGACGCGACGATCCTCGTGACGGGCGCGGGCGGTGGCATCGGCGCCGCCACCGCGCGCGCCTTGGCGGAGGACGGCTGGCTCGTCGCCGTCGGATTCCACGCGAACGCGGACGGCGCGGCGCGGACCGTCGCCGACATCGAGGCGGCCGGCGGCCGCGCGCTCGCCACGGGCGGCGACGTCGCGGAGCGCGGCGCGGCCGAGCGGCTGGTCGCCAAGGCCGAGGCCGGGCTCGGGCCGGTGCTCGGCGTGGTCAACAACGCTGGGCTGCGGGCCGACGGCCTCGCGCTCTCGCTGACCGACGACGAGTGGGACCGCGTCCTGGAGACGAACCTCACCGCCGCGTTCCGCCTGACGCGCGCCGTGCTCAAGCGCGCGATTCGCGCCCGCTACGGCCGCGTCGTCAACGTCGCCTCGGTCGTCGGGCCGCGCGCCAACGGCGGCCAGGCGAACTACGCCGCGGCCAAGGCCGGCCTCATCGGCATGACCGCGACGATCGCCGTCGAGGTCGCCCGCCGCGGCGTGACGGTCAACGCCGTCGCCCCGGGCTTCATCGACACGGCGATGACCGCCGACCTCCCCCGCGAGCTGCTCGAGGGCGTACCCGCGCGCCGCCCCGGCCGCCCCGAGGAGGTCGCCGACGCCATCTGCTTCCTCGCCTCCGACCGCGCGTCCTACGTCACCGGCTCGACCCTGTGGGTCGACGGCGGCATGGGCGCCTAACCCAAAGGAGCACCACCGCATGCCCGCAACCACCACCGACGTCGAGATGACCGTGACCGAGGCCCTGGAGAGCTTCGGCGCCGAGCCCGGCGACATCGCCCGCGACGCCACGCTGGAGAGCCTGGACATCGACTCCCTCGACCTCGCTGAGCTCTCGCAGGTCGTCGAGGAGAAGTACGGCGTGACCCTGAAGAGCACCGACGCCGCGCGGCTGAAGACCGTCGGCGACGCGATCGACCTCGTCGTGGAGCGGGCGGCGTAGCCCCGGTGCGCCGGGTCGTCATCACCGGGATGGGCGCGGTCACGCCGCTCGGCGTCGGCGCGCGCACCCTCCACGAGCGCTGGAGCGCCGGGGTGAGCGGCCTCGAGGGCGGGGAGGGTGCGTGCTCGTCCTTCGTGCCCACCGACCACCTCTCCAAGAAGGAGGTGCGCCGCGCCGACCGCTTCTCGCAGCTCGGGATCGTGGCCGCCGACGAGGCGCTCGCCGGTGCGGGCTGGGCCGACGGCCTGCCCTACGACCCCGAGCGCATCGGCTGCGTCATGGGCACGGGCATCGGCGGGATCGCGACGCTCACCGGCGGCCAGGACGCGCTGCGCGATACCGGGCCGCAGGCGGTCTCCCCGCTCGCGGTGCCGCTGATGATGAGCAACGCCGGTGCCGCGACGGTCTCGCTGCGCCACGACCTGCGCGGCCCGGTCTTCGGCATCGT
>JBBQZE010000039.1:0-16939 GCA_038207985.1 Solirubrobacterales bacterium | reverse complement strand
GCCACCTGCGCGCGGGCGCGAGTGCGGTCGGGGTGGTGGCCGCCGGCGGCCTCGTGCTGCGCGGCGGATCGATCCTCGTGGCCGTGCTGGTCGCCGCCGGACTCACGGCGGTGCTCCGGGCCTTCTGAGCGTCACGATTGCGGCGGCACGCCGAGCGTCGGGTCCGCGGTGGTGCTCGGCAGCGCGTAGAAGCCGGCGACCAGAGCGCAGATCCCGAGCGTGAGGTAGGAGGAGACCGGTGCCGCAGCCGTCGCCACGGCGTAGGGAATCAGGCCCGCGCGGTTGCGGCGGTCGAGCGAGCGGCGGTCGGCCGGCCCGAGCGCCGCGTGCAGCAGGTGCGCGCGGGCGAAGAGCGCGTGGCGCTGCATTGCGTAGAACGAGACGGCCATCCCGAGGAACGAGGCGCCGTAGACGGCAGCAGCGAGGTGCTGCCCGCGGTCCTCACGGAGGTAGGCGGCCATCAGCGCGGTGGTGAACGGGAGCAGCCCGATCCAGGCGAGCAGGACGAGGTTGAGCACCAGCGTCGTGTGCTCCGCCGCGCGCAGCCGCCGCACCATCGCGGTGTGGTTGATCCAGATGACCCCGATGGTGGCGAACGAGACGACGTAGGCGGCGTAGCTCGGCCACTGCTGGGAGAGCTCGTGGGCAAGCGATTCGCCGCGCCCAGGCTCAGGGACGTGGATGTCCAGCACGAGCAGCGTGATCGCGATCGCGATGACGCCGTCGGAGAAAGCCTCGAGCCGCGAGGTGGTCAGCGGTTGACCTCGCGCAGGGCGCGCTGCATGTCGCGCTCGGTCTCGCGCTTCTTGATCGACTCGCGCTTGTCGAACTGGTCCTTGCCGCGAGCCACCGCGATCTCCACCTTTGCGCGGGCGCCGGAGAAGTAGATGCGGAGCGGGACCAGCGTGAGGCCACGCTGCTTGGTGACGCCGAGGAGCTTCTCGAGCTCGGCGCGGTGGAGCAGGAGCTTGCGGGTGCGCTCGGGGTCGTGGTTGTCGCGGGCGGCGGGTCCGTAGGGCGGGATGTGCACGTTGTGCAGCCAGATCTCGCCGTCCTTGATGGTGGCGAAGCCGTCCTTGAGCTGCGCGCCGGTCGTCCGCAGCGACTTGACCTCGGTTCCCGTCAGGACGAGCCCCGCCTCCATGCGGTCGAGGAACTCGTAGCGGAAGGACGCCTGCCGGTTGGAGGCCACGTCGCCCGGGGCGATCTTCCGCTTCGCGGACTTGGCCATCGCGTCAGTCTAGGAGCGTGACGAACGAGACGACACGGATGTTCGACGGCGAGGCCGAGGGCTACGAGGGCGCCCGCCGGCGGCTCGTCCCGTGCTTCGACGGCTTCTACGGCGCCGCGCTGCGCGCGTTGGACCTTGCCGCTCCCGGCCGTGTGACCGAGGTGCTCGACCTCGGCGCGGGGACCGGGATGCTCGCCGCGATGGTCGCCCGTGCGCGGCCCGACGCGCGGCTGACCGTGCTCGACGGTGCGCCCGCGATGGTGGCCGAGGCGCGCAGAACGCTCGGCGATCGGCTGGCAACGGCCCACGTGCGGGACCTGCGCGAGCCGCTGCCCGAGGGGCCGTGGGACGCGATCGTGTCCGCTCTGGCGATCCACCACCTCGCCGACGCCGACAAGGCCGGGCTCTACGGGTGCGCCTACGACGCCCTCAGGCCGGGCGGCGTGCTGGTCAACGCCGAGCAGGTGCTCGGCGCCACGCCCGCACTCGACGCGCTGGCCTGGGCGTGGCACCAGCGCGAGGCCCGGGCGCTCGGCTCCGACGACGCGGAGTGGGCCGCCTCCGTGGAGCGCATGCGCCACGACCGCTGCGCAACCGCCGAGGCGCAGCTCACGATGCTGCGCGACGCGGGCTTCGAAGACGTGGCCGTGCACTTCGCCGACGGCCGCTTCGCGGTGCTCGCGGGCCGCCGCCCGGCCTGAGCGGGGCCGGTAGGCTCGCGGCCATGTCCCGTCGCGGCCTCGCCGTGCTCGCCGTCATGGCGGCGCTCGCCGCGCCCGCCACGGCGAGCGCCTACGCGACCGGCGGGCGAGCGTGGCCCGGGCGCCCGGCCGTCATCACCTACTCGAACGCGACCGCGTACAAGTCGCAGGTCCGGGTGGCGGCGGCGGCGTGGAACACGAGCGGTGCCGGCGTCCGCTTCGTGGAGACGTCGAGCCGCCGGGCCAAGGTCCATATCCGCTACGACGGGTTCGGCGCGGTGGGCTACGCGTCGATCGGGCGCCAGCCCGGCACGTTCGTCAGCCTCGGGCGCCGTGCCGGCGGCTCGGTCCTGGTGGCGGTGATCGCCCACGAGCTCGGGCACATCCTGGGCCTCGACCACGAGACCAGACGCTGCGCCACGATGAACCCGATCGTCTGGAGCGGCTGCTCGACGCCGCCGCCCTGCACGGTGCTGCAGGCCGACGACGTGCGTGGGGCGATCCGCCGCTACGGCGGGCGCGCGCGGTCGCGGCCGTCCACCTTCTGCCCCGCTCCCCCCTCGCGGCCCGCCGTCACCGCGATCCCGGACGGCTACGGCGTCCAGGCGACGTTCCGGCTGCCCAGCAGCCCATACGTGACCGGGTACGGCTATGCGGCGGCCAAGGGCGCCTGCCCGAAGAAGCCGGGCGGGTTTCTCGGCGAGCCGGGCAAGCCCGGCGCGAAGGTCACCGTAGACGTCACCCCGACCGGGGACCCGTTCGCGGGCGCCGCGGGCGACTACTGCCTGGCGCTGTGGAGCACGGGCGACTTCAACCGCGTCGGCCGGACCGCGGTGACCCAGCGCTTCACCTACGCCCCACAGCGCATCGCCTCCCCCGCGTCGCTGACCGCTGCCCAGGGCCCCGACGGCGTGCTGCTCCGCTGGACGGCCGTCACCCATCGCGACCTGCGCGTCTACCGCATCAGCTGGCGGCCCGGGGACGTGTGCGACACCACACCGGCCGCGGTGTCCGCCACCTCGGGCGTCGCCTCCGCCGACGGAGACACGACCTCCACACGCGTGCAGGTCTCCGGCCGCGGCCGCTTCTGCTTCGCCATCTGGAGCGAAGACCGCGACGGGAACGCCAGCGCGAAGCCGGCGACGGTCCTGGTCGACGTCGCGGGCCACCAGCCGCCGTACGCCTCGTTCGAAGCGAGCTCCGACGGCACGGCCACGGTCGCGTTCACGGACTCCTCCGAGGACCAGGACGGACGGATCGTCGCCTGGCGCTGGGACTTCGGCGACGGGACGACGTCGACGGAACGCAACCCGTCGCACACCTACGCCGCGCTAGGCGAGCACCAGGTGACGCTCACCGTGACCGACGACGACGGCCTGACCGGCGAGGTCACCTTCCCCACCTTCACGGGCTAGGCGGGCCCGGCGGCCTCACGCACGAGCTCGAGGTCGACCCGGCCGCGTGCCGTGTCGACCCGCCCGACGCGTACGCGGAGCGCGTCGCCCAGGCGCAGGGTCGTGCCGCTTTCCTCGCCGACGAGCGCGGTGCCCTCCTCGTTGAGCTCCCACCAGTCGCCGCCGATGCGCCGCACCGGCAGCATCCCCTCGTAGCCGTCGCCGAACGCCACGAACGCCCCGGCGCCGATCAGGCCGATGACCTCGCCGTCCCACTCGCTGTGGAAGCCGTCCTCGTAGAGGACGCGCTCGAGGACGAACGCCCGCGCGACGTCGTCCGCGTCGCGCTCGATGCGCATCGCGTCGCGCTCCCGGGCGGACAGCGCCGTTCCCGCTTCCGCGAGCGAGCCGACCCGGGGCGCCTCCTCGCCGCCGCCTACGGCGCTGAGGAGCGCCCGGTGGCAGACGAGGTCGGGATAACGGCGGATCGGCGACGTGAAGTGGCAGTAGCGCTCGGAGTGCAGCCCTGCGTGGCCGAGGTCCTCCGGCGTGTAGTGCGCCTGCTTGAGCGAGCGCAGGACCAGCGAGCCGAACGCGCGTCGCCCGCGCCCCGTGCGGCGCGAGTACTCGGCGACCGCCTGCGAGACCTCCCCCACCAGGTCGCTCGCCTGCTGCGGGCTCATGCGCTCCGGCAGCGGGGGCGTGGGCACCTCGAGGGAGGCGAGCTGCTCGAAGAGGCGCTCCACCCGCGCGGGATCCGGGCGCTCGTGGACGCGGTAGAGCGTGCCGACCTTGCGGGCGGACAGCAGCGTGGCGACCTGCTCGTTGGCGGCGATCATCAGGTGCTCGATCAGCCGGTGGCTCTCCGTCTGCACCCCGACGCCGACCTCGCTGACGTGGCCCGCATCGTCGAAGCGGAACTCGGGCTCGGAGGACTCGATCGCCAACGCGCCCTTCGTCGCGCGGCGCTCCTCGAGCGCCGTCGCCACAGCGCGGGCCACCCGCAGCGGCTCCCTCCACGGCTCGCCCGACGGCTCCTCGCCCGCGAAGACGCGATCCACCCGGGGATAGTCCAGCCGCTCGTCGGAGCGGATGGTCGTACGCGAGAAGCTCGCTTTGACGACGTCTGCACCGTCGAACTCCATCTCGACGGTCACCGCGAGGCGGTCGACGCCGGGCTTCAGCGAGCAGGCGTCGTTGCTCAGGGCCTCGGGGAGCATCGGCTCGACCTTGCCCGGGACGTAGACGCTGGTGCCGCGGGCGTACGCCTCGCGGTCGAGCTGGGAGCCCGGCCGCACGTAGGCCGAGACGTCGGCGATGTGCACCCACACCCGGGCCCTGCCGCCGGGCAGGGCCTCGGCGGAGATCGCGTCGTCGAAGTCCCGGGCGGTCGGCGGGTCGACGGTGAACGTGGTCAGCCGGCGCAGGTCCCGGCGCCGGCCCTCCGCCGGGTCGGCGGCCGGGTCGGCGAGCCGCGCGCGCTCCTCCGAGGCGGCGCGCATGACCCCGGGCGGGAAGCGGCGCGCGAGGCCGCGGTCGAGCATCAGCGCCTCGAGGACGTCCGCGGCGACGTCGGGACGGCCGATGACCCGCTCGATGCGCGGTGCCTCCCGGCGCCCGGGGCGCGGCAGGCGCAGCAGCACGAGGTCCCCGGGGCGGGCGGCGACGACGCGGTCGAGGGTGAATCGCGGTCCTCGTTCGAAAAAGGGCTCGGCGGTGTGGTTGCGGCCGCGCTTGTCGAGCGTGCAGACCACCCACTCCTTCAGCGCGGCCCCGCCCGGCTCTCGTGCCTGCAGCGCGGTCCGCGGCGAGCGGCGCTCCGGGGCCGCGCGGGCGTCGTCGCCCGCGGGCTTCTTGCGGCGCACGGGCGGCTTCTGCCCGCGCGGCGTCTGGGTGTCCTTGCGCTTCGGCTTCCCGCCGCCGGGTCGGGGACGCCCGCCGGGGCTCACGCGGGGCCGCGCTCGCGGGCCAACTCGGCCAGCGCGCCTCGCAGCCCCTCGTCGACCTTCGGGGTCTTCGGGTCGTCGAACGCCGCGACGTCCGGCGTGATGCCGACGCCCTGCTTGACGCCCTTGCCGCCGAGGTTGCGGCCCTTCGGGGTGAAGTACTGGCCGGCGGTGATGTCGAGCGCGCCGCCGTTGGACAGCCGGATGACCTCCTGGAACACGCCCTTGCCGAAGGTGCGGCGCCCGACGACCTTCGCGCGGCCGCGGTCCTGCAGGGCGCCGGTGACGATCTCCGAGGCCGAGGCCGAGTTCTTGTTGACGAGCACGACGAGCGGGGTCTTCGGCGCGACCGGGTCGCCCGTGGCCCGCAGCGTGCGCGACGCGACCGAGCGCCCGCGCGTCGTGACGATCGGGCCGTCGGTCAGGAAGGCGCTCGCTATGAGCTGAGCCTCGGTCACGAGGCCGCCGCCGTTGTCGCGCAGGTCGAGCACGAGCCCCTTCGCCCCGCCCTTCAGCACCTTGCGCAGACCGGCGTAGACCTCCGCATGCGCCCCGCCGCCGAACTGCGACAGCGCCACGACGCCCCACTTCGTGCCCTTGTAGGAGACGACCTTCGAGGCCACCTGCGGCACGGAGACCGTCGCCCGTGTCACGGTGAGCGACAGCCGCTTCTTCCCGCGCAGGATGCCGAGGCGGACGTCGGTGCCGCGGGGGCCGGCGACTCGGCTCACGGCGACCTCCTGCGCGAGGCCCTTCAGCGAGCGACCGTCGGCGGCGGTGATGACGTCCTCGGCACGGACCCCGGCGCGCGCGGCCGGCGACTCGTCGAAGACCGTCGCGACGCGCAGGCCCAGCTTGTCGGGGCGCACGGTGGTGCCGATGCCGGAAAATTGGGAGTCCTGCGACTGCTGGTACTTCGTGTACTGCGCGGGGGTGAAGTAGTTCGAGAAGCGGTCGTCGAGGCTCTTGACCACGCCCGCCACGGCCGCGTCGGCCAGCGCACGGTTCCCCACCTTGCGGTAGTAGGTCGAGCCCACCTCGTCGATGGCCTCCTGCACCACGCGGGTGTCCTTGTCCCCGACGAGCGGGTCGCGCACGAAGGCGGGCAGGCGGTCCGGGTGGCCGCCCAGGAAGATGCCGCCCACCAGGGCGATCGGGAGCAGCAGCAGGGCGAGGTAGCGGAGGCGGCGCACGATGAACGGGTACGGCGGAGCCGCCCCTACAGGCTAGCCCCGCCCTCCCGGCGCGCCTCAGACCTTCAAGAAGCGGCGCAGCGACAGGCCCGAGCCGAGCGCGCTGACGCCCACGCTGGCGCCGAGCAGCACGACCGCGAGGACGCCGAACTGCATCGTCTGAGGGGCGCGCAGCAGCGCGAAGTTCGAGACGAGCGGGTCGACGAAGGCGAGTTTGCCCACCGTGAGCACGAGCACCGCCATCACGCCGCCGAGCGTGCCGAGCACGATGCCCTCGATCACGAACGGCCAGCGGATGAACCAGTCCGTCGCACCCACGAGCTTCATGACCTCCACCTCACGGCGGCGGGCGAAGAGCGACAGGCGGATCGTGTTGGAGATCAGCAGGACGGAGGCGAGGACCAGCAGCGCGGCCAGCAGCGCCATCGCGTACTTGACGATCTTCGTGATCGACAGCAGCCGGCTCGTGTCGTCCTTGCGATTGCGGACCGAGTCGATCGCGGGGTCCACCGTGGCGCGGTCGCCCGAGGCCGTCAACGGCGCCAGCGCGTCGCGCAGCTTCAGCGCGTTGTCCGGGGAGTCCGGGGTGACGCGGAACGTGTCCGGCAGCGGGTTGGAGCCGAGCAGCTCGGAGTAGTACTCGGGGTAGTTCTTCTTCTGCTCGCGCAGCGCCTGCGACTTGGAGATGAACTGCACCTCGCCGACGTACTTCGTCTGCGAGGTGAGCCGCGAGCGCACGCGGGCGACGTCGGCGGGGGTCGCGCCCGCCTTCAGGTAGACGTTCACCAGGACCTTGTTGCGCACCTCGTTGGCCGCGCCGGTGGCCGCCTGCGTGATCGGGATGAACACGCCGAGCACCAGCACCGTCACCAGGATCGACGCCATCGCGGCGAAGCTCGGCACGGGGTTGCGCTTGACGCTCTGCAGCGCCTCCTTGAGGAAGAACACGAAGCCCATGGCCTAGACCCCGCGGGTCATGGCAATGAGACAAGTCATCCTGGCACGTCGCAGCATCGCCTAATCCTTGAACGCGTCGTCGAAGAAGTCGCCGGGCGTCGTGAGGCGCCGGGGCTCGGGCGACGGCTCGCCGCGCATGAGCAGCCCGAACTCCGAGGTGCTCTCCTCCTGCGTGGAGTACCCGCCGCCGAGCTCGTCGCGGATCACGCGGCCCTGATGGACCTCGATGACGCGGCGGCGCATGCGATCGACCATCGCGTTGTCGTGCGTCGCGACGACGACCGTGGTCCCCGTGCGGTTGATCCGGTAGAGCAGCTGCATGATCCCGATCGACGTCTCGGGGTCGAGGTTGCCCGTGGGCTCGTCGGCCAGCAGGAGCGGCGGGTGGTTGACGAACGCGCGGGCCACCGCGACGCGCTGCTGCTCCCCGCCGGAGAGCTGGTCGGGGTAGGAGTGCAGCTTGAGGGAGAGCCCCGTGAGCCGCAGGATGTCCGGCACCTTGGCGCGGATCTCCTTGCGCTTGTGCCCGGTGACCTGCAACGCGTAGGCGACGTTCTCGTAGACCGTGCGGTTCGGCAGCAGCTTGAAGTCCTGGAAGACCACGCCGAGGTTACGGCGGTAGTGCGCGATCGCGTTGCCCTCGAGGCTTGCGAGGTCCTTTCCGGCGACCACGATGCGCCCGGCCGTGGGCTCGTGCTCCTTGATGAGCAGGCGCATGATCGTCGACTTGCCCGAGCCCGTCTGGCCGACGAGGAAGACGAACTCGCCGCGCTCGATGGAGAAGGTCGCCTCCTCGAGCCCGAGGTCGCCCGAGTCGTAGGTCTTGGAGACCCCGCGGAACTCGACGACCGACGGCACCCGGTCGGCGGGTGCGGCGGCGTGGTTGCGGGCGCGGAGGTGACGTTCTGCGATGGCCATCGACGAGCGACATTAGAGAGGGGGCCCTCGTTTCCCTGCGCGTGCAACGGCCCTTGCGCGGGCACCGGACAGCCGGCCAGGGCCGCGAGCCAGGTCCCGCGACCGCGGCCCATATCCTCGGTGCATGCCGCAGATCACCTCCGCCACGCTGCCCAACGGGCTGCCCCTGCACCGCATCGCCCTGCCGGGCACGCGGGCGACGACGATCCTCGTGGCCTTCGATGCGGGCGCGCGGACCGAGCGGCCCGAGGAGAACGGGATGGCGCACTTCTTGGAGCACCTCGTCTTCAAGGGCGGCGAGAAGTTCGACGACTACAAGAAGGTCAACGAGACGGCCGAGCGCATGGGCGGCTCGCTGAACGCCTTCACGTCGCACGACATGGTCGCCTTCCACATCACGGTCCGCGCCGAGGCGACCATGGAGGCGCTCGACCTGATCACGGACTTCGTCGGACGGCCGACGCTCGACGCCGCGGAGCTCGACAAGGAGCGCGGCGTCGTCATCCAGGAGATCGCCCGCTACAAGGACCAGCCCCCGGCCGTCGCCGAGGAGCTCATCGACAAGGCCGCGTTCGGCGACCATCCGCTCGGGCGCACCGTGCTCGGGCCGAAGGAGCACCTCGAGACGTTCTCCCGCGAGGGGATCGTGGCCTTCCGCGAGCGCCGCTGGACCGGCTCGCACGGCGGCGCCTTCATCGTCGGCAACGTCGACCACCTCCCCGAGGCGCCCGCCGACGGCCGGCAGAACGGGGTGCTCGGCGAGCTGTTCGGGCGCTTCCCCGATCTCGACGCCCCCGGGGCCTACGAGGCGGCCCCGGCCCCGCGACAGGACGTGCTCGTCGAGGAGCGCGACTCCAACCAGTCGCACCTGCGGATGATCTACCGCCCCCGCCTCGACGTCACCGACGCCAAGCAGCGCGCGGCGCTCTCGATCTACGCGACGCTGCTCGGCGGCTCGATGGGCTCGCGGCTGTTCGACGAGATCCGCGAGCAGCGCGGCCTCTGCTACTCGGTCTACGCCGTCGACCACGCCTTCGCCGACATGCCCGTCCTCCAGCTCGGATCGGGGCTGGAGAGCGGCAAGTGCGTCGAGGCGTTCACCCGCATGCGCGAGATCGTCGCCGAGCTCCACGCCGACGGCCCCACCCAGGAGGAGGTCGACCGGGCGCGCGCCTACGCCGCGGGGCGGCGCGTGCTGGCCTTCGAGAACACGAACATGGTCGCCCGGTACGCGGCCAACCAGTCCGTGGTCTTCGGCGGGCCGATCGACCCGGACGACTCGATCGCCCGCCTCGACGCGGTCACCTTCGACGAGGTCCGCGAGGTGGCCCGCAGCATCGACCCCGAGCAGCTCGCGGTCGCCTGCGTCGGCCCGCACACCCCGGCCGAGTTCGCCTGATCGACGTCTGGTGGGTCGCCGCCGGCGTCCTGGCCGGCGGAGCGCTGCAGGCGGCGACGGGGTTCGGATTTTCGCTGATCGCCTCACCGGTGCTGGTCGGCGCGTACGGCAGCGGCGAGGGCATCAGCACGCTGACCGTCATCTCGGTCCTGGTCAACGTCCTGACCCTGGCGACGGAGCGACGACGCCCCGCCGGCGACTGGCCGCTGGCCGGGCGCCTGGTCGCCCTCTACGTCCCGGGCGCCGTGGCCGGGGCGCTCGTGCTGCGCGTGGCCGACCAGGGGCTGCTCGACGTCCTGGTCGCCGTCGCCGTGCTCGGCGCGATCGCCGTCCGCCTCGTGCCCTCGCGATTCGAGCTGCGGCTGCCCGCGTCCGTCGCGGGGCTGCTCGGCGGGGCGTTCGGCATCACCACCGGCGTGAGCGGGCCGCCCATCGTGCTGCACCTGCTGCACACTCACAGCCCGCCGCTGCGCACCCGCGACACGCTGGCGGCCGTCTTCCTGGCCACCGCGCTGATCAGCCTGGTGGTGCTCCCCGTCGCGGGAGTGTTCTCGCTCCCCGCCGCCTTGCCGTCGCTGCTGGTCGCCGTCGTCGCCGGCCACCTGCTCGGTCGCAGGATGTTCGCCCGCATGGGACCAGGGGCCTACGAGCGGGTGGTGCTGGCGACGATGGCCGTCTCGGCGCTCGCGACGCTGGCGTTGCTCGTCACCTGACCCCGAGGCCCTTCCGGCTCAGCCCGGCGCGCCGACGTCGACGGCGCTCTCGCGGGCCACGTCGCGCGGCGCGCTGTCGGCGTCGAGCGTGGCCAGGAGCGCACGGAGGCTGCCGGCCATCTCCACCAGGGAGTCGTGCGCGACCCGCCCGATCGACGTCATGTTGATGAAGCCGTGGATGAGGCCGCCGAAGCGGCGGGTGACGACCGGGACCCCGGCCTCGCGCAGCGCTGCGGCGTAGTCCTCCCCCTCGTCCCGCAGCGGGTCGAAGCCCGCGGTCACCACGATGGCCGGCGGCAGGCCGCTCAGGTCGTCGGCGCGCAGCGGCGAGATCCGCGGGTCGTCGCGGTCGTACTCCGTGCCGAGGTACTGCCGGGCGAACCACTCCATCTGCGGCCCGGTCAGGTAGAACCCCTCGGCGAACTGCGTGATCGAGCCCGACGTGCGGTCGGCCTCGACGGTCGGGTAGATGAGCAGCTGCGCGGCGGCCTGCGGGCCGCCGAGGCGCTTGAGCTCAAGGCAGGCGACCGCAGCGAGGTTGCCGCCCGCACTGTCGCCGCCGACGGCGACCCGGTCCGGGTCTGCGTCCAGCTCGCCGGCGTGCTCGAGCGCCCACTGCAGCGCGGCCACCGCGTCCTCGACGGGGGCGGGGAACGGGTGTTCGGGCGCGAGGCGGTAGTCCACCGCGAGCACGTGGACCCCGGCGTGGCGGCAGAGCGTCCGGCAGGCGACGTCGTGCGTCTCGAGGTCGCCGATCACGAACCCCCCGCCGTGCAGGAAGACGAGGAGCGGGTGCTTGCCGGACCCCGGCTCGTCCGGGGCGTAGTGCCGGGCGGCCAGCGGCCCGGCGGCACCGGGGACGGTGAGGTCGCGCACCGAGCCGACCTCGACCGGGGCGCCCGAGAAGACCTCGGCCTGACGGCGGGTCACGGCGCGACCCTGCTCCGGCGGGAGCGTCTCCACCGACGGGTCACCGCGGCGGTCGAGCAGCGAGAGGGTGAGCTGGATCTCCGGGTGCAGGGTCTGCCCGTCTACGCGCACGGCGGGCTTGCACGAAAGGCGCACCTGCGCCCTCGGCGGCAGCAGCGAGAGGGCGCGCGCGATGCGGTACTCCGCGCGCTCGCGGGGCGTGATGCGCTGGGACGGCATCGCCGGACCCTACCCACGCCCACCGTGGCGCCACACGCCGGCCGGGGTCAGTTCAGCGGCCGGGCCCCCGCGGGCAGCACACCACCCGAGAAGAGCGCCGCGGTCGCGTCCTGCAGCGCGGTGAGCGCGACCCGCTGGGTGTACGGGCCCGTGGAGACGCGCGCGACGCCGAGCTCGTGGAGCTCGGAGACCGGGAGGGCGAGGCCGGGCGGGGCGATCACGCTCACCTTCCGCTCGCCGAGCGCCGCCACCAGCGCCTCGACCTCCTCGCGCACGACGACGCCAGGGACGAAGAAGCACGCGGCGCCCGCGGCGAGGTAGGCCTTGCCGCGTTCGATCGCCTCGGCCATCGTCGCGGCACGGTCGGCATCCTCGGGTGCCCGCAGGAACGCGTCCGTCCGCGCGTTGAGGACGACGTCGACCCCCTCCGCACGGCCCGCGGCCAGCACCGCCTCGACGGCGGCCACGGAGGCGCCGAGCTCCGCCATCTGGTCCTCCAGGTTCGCCCCGGCCACCCCGATCGCGATCGCCCTGCGCATCGTTTCCTCCGGGTCGCCGTACCCGGCCTCGACGTCCATCGTGACCGGCAGGGTGACGGCGGCGACGATGCGCTCGACCGCGGCCAGGTGCAGCGCGAGCGGGATGCGCTCGCCGTCCGGGTAGCCGTGCGAGGCGGCGATCGAGTGGCTCGCCGTGGCGATCGCCCTGCACCCCTCGGTCGCGGCGACCACCTGCGCGCTGACGACGTCCCACACGTTGGCGAGGACGAGCAGCTCCGGCGCCTCGTGGAGAGCGCGGAGGGTGGTGGCCTGGTCGGCGGTGGAGGGCATGCCGGAGCCCTACCCCGTCGGCTCTCCTCCGACCCGGCGACCCTCAGCCGATCGCCACCATGCGCTCGATCGGGACGCGTGCGCGCTCGGCGATCTCGGCGGGGACGCGCACCTCGCCCGTGAGGTCGCGCAGGCAGTCGCGCAGCTTGGGGAGCGTGATCATCTTCATGTAGCGGCAGCTCGCGGCCTCGTTGGCCGCGATAAAGTCGACGTCGGGTGCGGCCATCCGCAGCGGGTGGAGCATGCCGATCTCGGTGGCCACGATCGCCGTCGCCCCCGTGCCCTCGTGGGCCGCGGCGTAGTCGTTCATCCCGCCCGTGGAGAGCATGTGGACGCCCTCCGCGTCGACGTCGCCCGCGGCGACGTACTCCATGACCGCCGTCGAGCAGCCGCACTCCGGGTGGATGAGGAAGTCGGCGCCTGGGTGCTCGGCGCGCGTCCGGGCGATGTCGCTCGGGCGGATCCCGGCGTGGACGTGGCATTCCCCGTCCCAGACGTGCATCTTGCGCCCCGTCACCTTCTCGACGTAGGCCCCGAGGAACATGTCCGGACCGAACAGGATCTCCGTGTCGGGTCCGTTGGTGGCGTAGATGTGCTCGACGACCGCCGCGGCGTTCGAGGAGGTCACGCAGTAGTCCGTCAGCGCCTTGACCTCAGCCGTCGTGTTGACGTACATCACGGTGACGGCGCCCGGGTGCTTCGCCTGCCACCCCGCGAGCTCGTCGGCGGTGATGGAGTCGGCCAGCGAGCAGCCCGCGTCGAGGTCCGGGATCAGCACCGTCTTGTCCGGCGACAGGATCGACGCGGTCTCGGCCATGAAGTGGACGCCGCAGAACGCGATCACCTGCTTGTCGGTCGCCGCCCCCTGGCGCGACAGCCCGAGCGAGTCGCCGACGTAGTCCGCGACGTCCTGCACCTCGGGCAGCTGGTAGTTGTGGGCGAGGATCACGGCGCCGCGCTCGGCGGCCAGCGCGCGCACCTCGTCCTGCAGCTGCGGGATGGACTCGAGGCTCAGCAGGCTCACGGCAGGGGCTCCAGGATGAGGGAGAGGTCCAGGGCGGGGGCGCTGTGCGTGAGCGCCCCGACCGACACGAAGTCTAGGCCCGCCGCGGCGATCTCCCGCACCGTCTCGAGGGAGACGCCTCCGCTCGCCTCGGTCTCGGCGCGGTCGCCGATCAGCGCCACCGCCTCGCGCAGCTCCGCCGGGCCCATGTTGTCGAGCAGGATCCGCGGCGCGCCGGCCTCCACGGCCTCGTTGACCTCGGCCAGGTCCCGGCACTCGACGTCCAGCGGGAGGTCGGGGGCCAGCGCCCGGGCGGCGCGCACGGCGGCGCCGACCCCGCCGGCCATCGCGGCGTGGTTCTCCTTGATGAGGACCATGTCCCAGAGCCCGAAGCGGTGGTTCGCGCCGCCGCCGGCCAGCACGGCCGCCTTCTCGAGCGCCCGCAGCCCGGGGGTCGTCTTGCGCGTGTCGAGGATCCGCGCACCGGTGCCCTCCACGGCCTGGACGTAGCGCGCCGTCAGCGTGGCGACCCCGCTCAGCCGCCCGAGGAGGTTCAGCGCCGTCCGCTCGGCGGAGAGCAGCGCGCCCGCGTCGCCCTCGACGTCGAGGACCGGACCGCCGTCGCGCCACACCCCCTCCTCCACCCGCGGCGTCACCACGGCGCCCGGGTCGAGCGCGGTGAAGGCGAGGGTCGCGGCCTCGAGGCCGAAGACGACCCCGGGTGCCTTCTGGGTGACCGTCGCGCGCGCTCGCGTCCCGGGCGGGACGGTCGCCGCCACGGTCACGTCGCCCGGCCCGAGGTCCTCCTCGAGCGCGCGCTGGACGAGGGTCTCC
The DNA here is from genome assembly GCA_038207985.1 of Solirubrobacterales bacterium. Classification (GTDB taxonomy): domain Bacteria; phylum Actinomycetota; class Thermoleophilia; order Solirubrobacterales; family Solirubrobacteraceae; genus Paraconexibacter. The sequence goes on along the minus strand of JBBQZE010000039.1, from coordinate 2,671 downwards.
AGGTCGGTCCGGCTCACCCGTCGAGCATAGGCTCGGTCCTAGAGCTCGCGCAGGTCGCCACGGCGGCGCGCCCGCTCCACGGCGAGTTGCAGGGCCGTCGCGGCCAGCGGCAGGGCGACGGCGCCGAAGACCGCGAGCCGGAGCAGCTCGCCCGCGGTGGAGCCCTGCACCGCCGTGCCGAGGATGACGTGGCGCAGAAGGTCGATGGCGGGCCGGAACGGCTGCACGTCGCCGGCCCAGCGCAGCACCCGCGGGAGCAGGTCGACGGGGAACACCGCGCCGGAGACGAGCGTCATCACCGCGACGAACGGGGCGATGCCCAACGTCGCCTGCGGCGACGCGATCGCCACCGCGCCGAAGGCGAGGCCGATGGGCGCGAACGCGAAGGCGATGAGCGGGACGAGCGGGAAGGCGAGCAGCGCCCCGGGCAGGTCGACGGGCACCCCGAACACGACCCCGGCGAGGGTCACGGTCAGCACCCCGCTGGCCGTGGCGTAGAGGAACGGGAACCCGAGCAGCGCGGCGGTGGCCTTCGCTGCGCCGAAGCCCGAGACCGCGACGCGCTCGAGGGTCTCCGTCAGCAGCTGCTCCCGGACGGCGACGGGAGGCCGCACCGCGGCCTGCAGGAACGCCAGCCCCACGAGGCCGACCGCGACGTAGCCCACGTAGTCCTCCGGGGTCGCGAAGCGGTTGCCGCGCACGAGCTTCGCCAGCGAGGAGAACACCACGAGCTGGAAGACGGTTCCCAGCAGCTGGTTGAGCATCCGCCGCCGGACGCCGACCTGCTCGCGCGCGTCGCGGCCGATCGTCGCCGCGGCCGCCGCGAGGTCCTCGCGGGCGGTGCGACCGAAGGAGCTCACGGGACGATGCGGCCCCGGTCGAGCACCCGGGCGTCGTCCACCCCGAGCGCGCTCGCGGCGCCGGCCGGCCCCGTGCACAACGCCGCTCCGCCGCGGGCGCGCACCGCGTCGACCGCGCGCTGCACCGCCGCCACGCCCGGGCCGTCGAGCGACGCCTCCGGCTCGTCGAGCAGCAGGACCATCGGGTCGTGCACGATGGCCATCCCCAGGCGCAGCCGCTGGCGCTGGCCCGTGGAGAGGCGATCGGCCCGGCGGTCGGCCAGGGTGCCCAGGTCGAGCTCCTCGAGGGTGCGGTCGACCGCCGCCCGCCGGTCTCGGGCCGGGACCAGCACCATGGGCGCCCAGAAGCGGAGGTGCTGGCGCACCGTGAGGCGGCCGAAGAGCCCGCGGTCGCCCGGCGGGAGCCAACCGAGGCCCCGCTGCACGGCCCGGCGGTCGGCCAGCGGGTCGAGCCCGGCGACGCGGACCTCCCCCGCGTCCGGCGCGAGGACCCCTGCGACCATGCGCAGCAGGGTGCTCTTCCCGGCGCCGTTCGCCCCCGAGAGGAAGGTCGCGCGCCCCGCCTCCACCCGCAGCTCGAGGCCTTGCATCACCGCGGGTTGGCCACGGCCGAGCCGGCAGTGGACGTCGCGGAGGACGATCACCCGGTCACGCGGAGGAGCTCATCGACCGCGTGGGGCAGGCCGTCGAGGTCGTCCGGCATGACGACGCTGAGGGCGGGAACCCGTCGCAGGACGGCGGCGAGGACCGCGAAGGCCGCGTTCCGCGCCGTCCCGTCGGCGGCGATGAGGCTCCCGAGCGCCGTGACCACCGCCTCGGGGCCGTCCAGCTCGCGGCAGCTCCACGCTGCGGCTCGCGGCTCGAGGAATACGAGGGCGCGCACCGGCTCCGGGGAAGCGCCCACGGCGTCGGCGTGGACGACCCGCTTGACCCCGGGGCCGTCGATGACCCGAGAGCCCAGCGGGCCCGGCCAGGCGAGCGGCGGCCCGTCGCCCTCGACGGTCAGCACGGTGGTGTCGTCCGACAGGATCCCGCTCTCCGCGGTCATCGCGAGGGCCAGGCTCGTCGTGGTCTTCCCGCGGCCGCTCGGCCCGCAGAGCACCAGCGCGCCGCCCGGGGTCGGGACGGTCGCGGCGTGGAGCACCGCGCCGCCGTGGCTCGACACGAGCAGTGGCAGCGCCCAGCCCAGCAGGTGGTGGGCCCAGAGCGCCGGGTCGGCGGGGGGCGGCGTCGCCCGCAGGCACCCCGCGGCGACGTCGAACTGGAAGGTGCCGGCCCCGGTGAAGGTCCCGACGGGCCCGGCCTCGCCGGTCCCGACCGTCCAGCCCGTCCGGTCGTGCAGGATCCCCGACGTCCCGCCCGCGAGCGCCGCGGCCTCGCGCTCGCGCAGGTCACGATCCTCGAGAACCAGCAGGGGCTCGAGCGGGGCGCCACCGGCGCGCAGGCCCGCGATCGGCCACGGTCCGAGCACGGGATGGCCGTGGACGCAGCCCGCCCGCACGGCCCGTACGCTTGCCGCCCCATGGAGGCCGACGCCCGCTACGCCCGGACCGCAACGACGCTCAGCGAGCGCTTCGACGCCCAGACCGTCGTGCTCGATCATGCGAGCGGCAGGGCGGTGCGCCTCAACGCCTCGGCGGCGTGCGTGTGGGACGCCCTGGTCGAGCCCGGGGACGCCGAGCGTGCCGCCGGCGCCCTGGTGGGGCGATTCGGGATCGCACCCGACGTCGCGCTCGCGGACGCCCGCGCGACGCTCGCCGCGCTCGCCGAGCGCGGTCTGGTCACCCCGGTCACGGCCGCCCCGCCGGCAC